>JBIJBT010000079.1:0-12773 GCA_044345055.1 Bdellovibrionota bacterium | reverse complement strand
AGCTATTGAATGTCACTTTGTAGACAGTAGAACGCTACTTGGATATGGATTTAGTGTCGGATTTTAGGGGGTTATGTTGCTTGGGGCGGGGAACTTCGGGCTAGACGTAAAGGTGTGATTTTTGAGATCGAAGTTTTCTGACAATGTCCCTCATCTGGTATCGTTTTCCTGAAGCATATCCGAGCATTACCATTGCTGAAAGACCAAATCTTTTCTTGATATTTGGGACTGAAAGCGTTCGGGGGATAACTTCTCGCATTCTCTTTTCACGTCAACGCCGAGCCGTGTGAAAGAGGAAGAATCAGTCTCAGCTTGTTCCGGACTTGTGGATTCGGGCTGTAGACCAGAAATACTCTGCGAAAAATATTTGAGGGAGGATAGATCCCAGGAGCCTCGTCAACCTATCTCTGAAATAGGGGCAGATGGAACCAGATTATTTCTTGTTTTTTTGTTTTTTCACGGCAGTTTCGATTTCATTCCGAACATTTTGAACCATCAAGCTATTAGCAGTTTCAATACTAGCTAAGGAAGAAGACATATCAGCTTGAACCTTCAATGCCCTAGCAAGGTCGAACACCGATGAAAGAAGGTGGCTGATCTTCTTATCAATATCTCTCTCTTGAACTCCAGCACGACATTTTTCCTGGATACGATTTGAAAGGCTGACTATCTTTGCCTTCTGTTGTTCATGCTTCCGATACTGCGTGAATGCGTAGGCTTTTCCGAGAAGATTCTCATTCAGGTCTTCGGAAACAAATGTAGAAAACCTTTTCATCATTTTACCTGCACCGCTACCAGAATCAGATTTCTCTCTCATTTAAGATACTCATCAATCACCCGTGAGAAGGCTGCTACTTTCTGACGTTTCAAGGATGCGTTTTCGTTGCGATCAACTTCAGTCATGGCAATCTCTAGTGCTTGAGCATCTTTGATAGCTTTGATCACCCTGTCTTTTGAACTCTTGCTCATAATCAGGCTCCTACAACTCAAGAGGTAGTTTGGTGGATTCGGCATTGTTGCCCTTATGAGCTTTTACTTTCTGGCTTAGTTCCTTTTTCGTGGCTTCTATTCGCTTAAGACGTTCAAAACCTTCTTTGATCTCTTCTAGGTCAGCAGTCATTCCTTGAAAGATATACTTCCGTAGTAACGCAAGACGGCTAATCATGTGGGCTTTGCTGATATCTGATAGTGGATTACGCCATTCCTCACTTATCAAAAGTCTAATGCTAAATCGTTGGCTTTTATTCATTGGTATAGTTCCTCCTAAGAGCTTTAATGTATGTATTTATTAGATAACGATCTTTCACTTCAGCAATTCAGTCGTTATCAAGAACTCTGAATAATAAGATCCCATCAAGAGGCTCTGCTCTTGTGGGGTGAAAACAGAAAGTGAGAAACCCTTTCAACGCTCTGTGTCTGCAATCGCTAGACGGGCTGTTTACTAACCTCTCTCACTATTGTGGATGTGCGATCAAAACGAATGGTGGAGTGTTCGTAGACCGCTATAAATCTGTTGATGGTGAGTTTCTTGAGCACATATTGCTGTGCACCTTCTTCGTCCCAAAGAACCTCAGCTTTCATTTTTCCAACCTTTTGCCTACCTCCGTTGCCAAACCGTATCTTGCTCAGGTGATGGAGCGCAGTGAGATACGTTGGCTTTCGCTGGCGAGATTTCTCTGACGGTGCATTTGCTCTAAAGGATTTCTCTGGTTCTCCGAGCAGGATGTGAAGATGGTAGCCCCTAGAACTGCTTTGATGATTTTCTATGACAATGAAAATCGGTAAGTGTCTTTCTCCGATGTCAAACTGACGACCATAAAATGTTTGAATCAGGCGTCTATGGAGACGTGAGCAGATTTGGATGGCATCATCTTCAGTCTTAATCGGGCTTTTTCCCGTTACTCCGATGGCAGCCGTGAATCTGTAGTTGCTTAAAGCCGTCATCAAGGCTTTGTAATACTCGTATCGTTCAGGGTGGGTGGATTCTAGTTCCTGCAACCTTCTTTCCGTAGACCGATACGGTATCTTCGGTTTTGAGCGTGGTAGGTTCGAGTCGTGGCGTGAGGTGACCACACGGAGCTTCTTCCCGTCTCTTCGCTGCTTGATTAGTTCATCAAGCATCTCCTTTGGTATCTCGTAATCGTGCATATCTCACCGCCTAAACTCAAAGCTCACTACGTATATATAAAAAGTACCCCTTGCGAGCGTAACCCATTGAAATCATAGCATAAGATGCGCCGAAAGTTAATATTCGGGAATAAAATCAATGGGTTGGGGATTGATCGCCGATCGGCTACTCGTGGGGAAACACACATTTCCCCATAAGTTTCAGTAAGTTATTGATTTTGCTCGGATCGTTGATCAGCGATCAAGAAAGGGGCTTCCAAACCTCAACCAACTGGCAAGAAAACCCGATACCTATTCATAGAAGTTGGAGGAACCCAGATGGCACGAGGAAAACAAGCAAAGATACTCACCGACAAGCAGATCAAGGCGGTGCTGGCATACATCAGTGCGAATAGACGCTACCCGAAGCGAGACAAGGTAATCTTCCTTCTCAGCTATCACGGATTACGAGCTAAAGAGTGCTCGGAGATCACGTTATCAATGGTCACTGATGCCGAGGGCAATATCGCCGACGTTATCTCTCTCGATAACTCCGCCTCAAAGGGAAAGTCAGGGCGCATCATTCCGATGAGCAAGACGCTGAAACAAGCGATCTCCGAATACCTTGAGGAACGAGGGAAGGAACCAGGTGCATTAGTGAAATCAGAGCGTGGTAATGGTTTCTCTGCTGCATCAATCGCAGAATGGTTTCATCGGTTGTATGCAGCTATGGGGTATGAAGGCGCATCGTCTCACTCAGGGAGACGTTCTTTCATCACGAATGCAGCTAGGAAGATCCCTTTATGTGGTGGAAGTCTGCTTGATGTGATGGCATTGGCAGGGCATCGGCATTTATCGACCACGCAAGCCTATATCTCCGACGATACCGAGGCTCAGAAGAAGGTGGTTGACCTATTGTTTGCTGCGATCTATACCCTCTATACCTCTGAGCAATAGAGGTCCAAGGCTACAGAGCAATTTCCCTCACAAGAGAATCAGTGCGGAGATGAGTCTGATCAAACTGACTTATTCAGCTACTTGAGCTTTACAGTCTCACTTTTTGACAGTTGGCCTAAGAGGGTTGCCTGAGCTCGACAAACCATCCCAGCCTTCACACCCGTCATCTTCAGGGTCAAGATTCCCTTGCCGTTTGTTTTACCGGTATTCGTCACCTTGGCCCGTCGTAGAGTACAGTGAATTGAGAAGGCTCCATTTTTTATTGCGGCACTCCTTCCTTCCTCATCGAGAGAGTAGGTATCAACCTTCAGCCGCGCAGCACCTTTTACAACCCTTCCAAGCTGAGCTAGTCGGAGCTTTGCGTTTTTTTTGACCGGTCTATCGGGTTCAATATTGGGGGTTAAAAATGGATTTACCGTTGGATTAGGTCTCACCGGAGGTATTACTATCGGTGTTAACCTTGGGGCTATCGTGGATGTAGGCGTTGCTGTCGCTTTCGGAGTAGCCGTTCCGATTGGGGTCGCCGTTGCACTTGGATTTGCGGTCGGAGTCGCAGTTATACCACCTATTACCCCCGACCCCGACAAGGAGACTTTACGGCCATTCCCCAATTCAGGTGAGCGAATGAGCAAATCGCCGTCGAACTGACCAAAAGATTCTGGTCGAAACTCAACGTAAATTACACACGCACTATTTGGCCCCACTGCCGAGCAGGAATTCGTTGCAGAGTAGGGATTCTCAACGTCAACACCAGTAATTTCAACTGAGCTAGTTCCAAGATTGATTACGGATATTTGGAGTAGGGAGCTTGTGCCAATAACTGTGGGTTTAAAAGTCAGCGATCCCGAAGAAATCAGTACTTTGGTATTTAGGACCGATTTAATCGGCGTTGCACTGGTAACAACTCTGCCGTCACCAATTTCGCTGGACCTATTTGTGCCCCAACCCCAAAGAGTACCATCATTTTTTATTGCTATAGTGTGGTCAGAGCCAGCTGAAATTGAAGCCCAATTTGTTGATGTGCCTATCTGAAAAGGAGTTGTTTTAGAAACCTGCGTACCATCACCAAGCTGTCCATTCAAGTTTGATCCCCATCCCCAAAGCGTACCATCATTCTTTAAAGCGATTATGTGCGAGCCGCCGGCTGAGACTGATTTCCAATTGGTTGCTGTGCCAATCCGGATCGGAAAGGGGTCAAATTCATTCGTACCATCACCAATACGGCCCGCACCGCTTTCACCCCATCCCCAAAGAGTGCCATCACTCCTTACCGCCATCGTGTAGTAACCGCTGGCTGCTACTGAAGACCACTTGGCTGCTGAACTTATCTGAGTAGGAGAGTCCCGTTCCTGTTTGGTGCCATCGCCGAGTTGTCCATATTCGTTACCACCCCAACCCCAAAGAGTTCCATCGCTCTTTAGCGCCATCGTGTGAAAATAACCCACGGACACATGGGTCCAGTTAGTAGCTCCATCGATCTGCACAGGCAAGGGCTCATCCACTCGAGTACCTAACCCAAGCTGTCCATAAGTGTCACTTCCCCACCCCCAAAGCGTACCATCGCTCTTTATCGCCATTGTATGGAGGACGCCTGCTGAAACTGAAGACCAGTTTGTTGCCGCACCTATCTGAACAGGCAAGGATTCATACGGCATGGTCCCATCACCAAGTCGCCTATCTTCGTTGTAGCCCCAACCCCAGAGTGTCCCATCTCGCTTTATCGCCATCGTATGGAGGGGGCCTGCTGAAACGGAAGACCAGTTTGTTGCAGGATTTAATTGAACTGGCGTGGATACAGACTCTATCGCCCGATCACCAAGTTGGCCGAATTCGTTCCGACCCCACCCCCAAAGCGTGCCATCACCCTTTATTGCCATGGTGTAGGAGCCACCTGCTGAAATCGAATTCCAGTCACTCGCTAAACCTATCTTGTTGGGACTTTTGTAGAATATTTTCGATCCGTCCCCGATTTGACCATCTTTATTGTTCCCCCAGCCCCAAAGCGTGCCGACGGTCTTTAACGCCATCCCGTGTTCACCACCGACTGCAACTGAGGACCAGTTCGTTGCTGAGCCTATCTGAACAGGGATTGGTTTGTCCTGTTTTGTACTATCGCCGACCTGACCAAATTCATTTCTACCCCACCCCCAAAGAGTGCCATCTCGCCTAATTCCCATGGTGTGTTTGCGTCCCGCTAACACTTGAATCCAGTTGTTCGCCCCACCTATCTGAGAAGGGAGCGATGTCTCACTAGTCGAACCTTTACCCATCTGGCCATATTCGTTACCACCCCAACCCCAAAGCGTACCATCGCTCTTTAACGCCATGGTGTGGGAGAATCCTGCTGAAACAGAGGCCCAGTCAGCTTCGGTACCGACCCGAACAGGTTCTAACCTAACCTGATCTGTCACACCTTCACCCCGCTGACCGAAAAAATTTCTTCCCCATCCCCAAAGCGTACCATCGCGCCTGATAGCCATCGTGTGTGAACCACCCGCTGAAACCTGCATCCAGTTGGTTGCTTTTCCTATCTGAACAGGCGAGGACTTAGATACTAGCGAGCCATCACCGAGCCGACCATCTTCATAACCGAAACTCCCGTTATACCCCCAACCCCAAAGCGTTCCGTCACTTTTAATCGCCATCGTGTGGGAATCACTCGCTGAAACTGAAATCCAATTGGTAGCTGCACCAATCTGAACGGGGGATGATTTAGAAACAGTTGTTCCATCTCCAATCTCGCCAGAATCGTTATTTCCCCACCCCCAAAGCGTACCATCAACCTTTATCGCCATTGTATGATTAAAGCCTGTTGCAACCTGCTTCCAATTGGTCGCAGTGCCTATTTGAACAGGCGTAGCCTTATCCTCTTTCGTACCATCACCAAGTTGGCCGTTTTCGTTATCTCCCCACCCCCAAAGCGTTCCATCTTCAAGAATCGCCATCGTGTATGAATCACCAGCTGACAGCTGCGCCGGAATAGCCAAAGCTGGCTTGGTCAAAATCACCAGCGAGGAAAACAACAAAACAAAACCTATCCCAAAAGTTCGGTGCCATGCCGATTTATCAACAGCTGTCATAACTACTCCTCAACTTCACTACTTCTTGGCTCCAATTTTCAGGAGCTTTCCATCGTTAATTCAAAATGATCCTAACTCTCACAATTTTCCTCGGGCGAGCGAACTTAAAAAGAATACGCTCTTATCGGCTAATCATTCTCAAAAGTTTCTTGACGGAGCAATATTTTCCGAGTTTCTTTGAATCAACAATCTTCCAATACCTTACTTCTTGGTACCACGATGGAGCTGTCTGTTCCGGAATAAGGAATTCAAATCGCAGAAATGCGTCTCGACTACTTCTCTGATTGAAGGAAAATGTTAAACGGGAATTATTTAAGAGTATTTCCCAAAGCAGCCTCTAAGACCAATAGGTCTGATAGTCGGGCCCCTGAGAATCGGGGGGCTCGGATGGCTGAAGAATTTTTAATTTTACAGGAAGGGGGAAATCGACCCCTAACACGATAGCTTCTCCAGTTCTTAACGTCGGAAGAGAGGCGGCTAGCCTTGCATGCGCTCCTCCAGCTGCCCGCTCAACGATCGATAGGTCGTGTTGGTTAATCAGCCGATGAATGAGCATAGTGCCCATTTGACTTAAAAGGTCCTCCGGAATATCGCGGGGTCGCTGAGTTATGAGACAGACATTCAGGGCATACTTTCGCCCCTCTTTCGCCATGAGCCCGAACGCATCGAGAGGAAAACTTTGATCCTCAGTCAGCAGAATATTTTGCAAAAACTGATGGGCTTCATCGACCACGACAAGCAGTGGCTTCGAGCGAAATATTGAGAGCCGCGCCGCATCCATGAGATAGCGCCCTATCGCATTTGCTACTATTTCTCGACCATTATGAGAGAATGATAAGTATTGGAGACTAATCCGCAAAATCGATATCGAAGGGTCCTGTAGAAATCGGACAATTTCATCGAAAAGAGAGCTTTCTTCTTTTGGATCAAATATGGGCGCAAGGCTTGGTAAGCTTAAAATATCTTCAATACGATTAATCAGCGGCACACAAAGCCCATAATCAATCGCGCTATGGCCTCCCCAATAGAGGGGCTCAACTGGGCTTTGTTGTGCATGAACACACTCATGTCGAATCTGAGCACAGAGATGGCGAATATCAAAGAGGGCTCTCGGATCCTGAAGTTCACTAGCATATTCACGGGCTATCTCGAGGAATTCCACCTTCGACCGATACGATTTGTGGATTGCTCCATCTATGGCGAGGCTCGGCTCTAGTCGAGCGATTCGTAGGCTCTCCATCGCTGATCGGAGCATGGCCGCCTGGCTCTGACCTTTCGGTTGAAAAATGGCAAATAAATCGCTTTCATTTAGCTCAAAATAGGGAATGGAAACAGGCTGAGCAAACACGGGAGGGGATGGATCGTCACCGATGTAGAGGTGACGAACCCCATCACGCAGCGAATGGTACTCACCTGTTGCATCGAGTAGGATAACTTTCGATCGAAACTGCGCACATTCAGTAATTATTTGTGCCGCTGTCCAACTCTTACCCGAACCCGATGCCCCCAGAATTGCAAGATGACGGCCAAATAATCGGTTCGGCGAATAAGAGATGGTGACAGAATCATCATTGGGGAGGCTCGCCAATGCCAAAGAGACCTGTCCCGGGTTAGCAGCTCCTGCTTCGGAAACAAGCTTGATCTGCTCCTTGCTCGCAATATAAACAGGGGTTCCAACTTTAGGCGCTCGATGGCTTCCTGCCTCGACCTGCCGCAAATCTATAGATACCGTTCCAAGGATTTCACCCGAGGCAACCACGGCATTCTCAACCGCATAAACCTCTACCAAAACTCCGATAAACGAGCCTCCAGTATCGGGAATCATGAAGAAAGAACCGGGCTGTATTCCTGCAACAGACATCGCGCTAGGGTCCAGCGAAATACCGATTGAGGCGACGCGAACATCGCCAACAACACCGATAGCTGCACCGCTGCTGCCGTGATAGAGCTCGTTAGTCATAGCTGAACTTGAAATATTTTCCTTCGAAACTCCGTCAGTCATCCTAATGCTCTCTCGATAGATTATGAGCTCCTGGCTCAGCCGATCGGACAAGACTTAAGATCGAAAGCGATTGATTGCTTGGGATGGGCGAAATCCACACTTTATTTATTATAGAGGCACCTAGTTAACAAAGCACTCGCTTTACCTAGCTTTCAGATGAATTTTTAAATTGCGAACGGTTGCTCGACGGATCAAGAGACTCTTTACTTGTAGGTCGAAATCCGCGATACTCGAGCACTCCCGCCCGCGTAGCTCAGCTGGCAGAGCACTCCCTTGGTAAGGGAGAGGTCATGGATTCGAGTTCCATCGCGGGCTAACTTTAGAATAGAGGTCGCAGCCAAGGGAGATGCATCGTTTCGGCGATGCTGACTCTGGAAAGTATACGCCTGTAGCTCAACTAGGTAGAGCAACGGATTCCAAATCCGTAGGTTGGGGGTTCGATTCCCTCCGGGCGTGCATGTGGAGAGTGCGTGTCTGCTGAGTCTCGATTAACGAGGCGCCATAGACCCCAGTTTCTCCTTACGTGCGATTCTCTTTTAGCGACCCTTTGCGTTTGCTGGCATAGCTCAATTGGTAGAGCAGCTGATTTGTAATCAGCAGGTTACGGGTTCAATTCCTGTTGCCAGCTCCATAAGGCCGAAGGGTTTGGGGGGGCGGAGATTTTGAAGTGCGAAGTGACTTTTGCGCCAAATGCCGAGGTGCGGGAGTGCCATAACGCACTCATTTAGAAAAATCGCTTTTAAGGTCGACTAGTAGGCCTCGATTAATAAAAACCTCCATTGATAGCAACCTTATCCAATAAAAAAGGCGCCTTCAGGACCATGGCTTTTAGCACCTAAAGCCTTATCTCTTTCTTCCCTCGAGCGACCGGAATCGCTCTATCAGGTTGAACCACACTCGTCAAACTCCTAGCGGATCTTCGGTGAAAGAGTGTTGGGAGAAAACTGCTCACCAACACGATTTGGCTAAATCTCGGGTCAACAACTCTGTTCGCCTCTCATTACTCGGTTTGCTAGGAAGGGCCAGAACTACCACCCCTCCCGACTAACTTTAGCCTTTAATATCCGATCCGCTGTCCGACTCCGTGTGCTGAGATAATAGCGTGTGCCAGGGACTCCCCTTTACCACGAACCTCCTGCTCAGCGCCCGCCAGATGTGACGTCTCTGCCTCGATTAGCAGATACAGACGTCCTTGCTGACTAGAGTAATTCTTAAGAATTCCACTGGATCACCTCCTTTCAAAGAAGGTCCCGCCTCTAGCACAGGGGGGCTACCTTAGCAGTGTTGACTGTATCTACCACGAGACCAGCGACTTTAACGGCACCGGAATATAACTCTCCGACTTGCTGACCGTTTTCGCCGACACCGTGGGGCTCCTCTTACTTATATGATGACAGAGCGCGAAGTTCGTTTCCAGAGTTTTTTTAATCTCCGATCTTTTAGTTGGTAGCGGCAATATTCCGCTCAATTCATCGTGAAACCGCCCGTTGCAGAACTTCGCATCATCGTTGCATCGCGAATTACCGCCTCTGCTGCTCTTTCAATGTAACGGGAACGAACCTCTCCAAGCCCTTCCGCTCCGCAATCTTCAACTACTAGCGCCAACGTTTTTACAAGCGCCTGCGCTAAAACCATCAACGAATCAAGCTGTATTTCCTCGCCAAATATCGAGAGAAGATAAGCGGAAACCCTCTCGATCCTAGACTCTATCGGCTCCCATTTTAGCACGCCATGCGATTCCCTATCAGCGGGTGAGCGCTGCATTTCACGGGCAATCTGATTATCTAAGGCCTGAAGAGCTTGGCGAAGCCCTACCTCTAGAGGCTCGCTTTCAATTCGCTGTTTGCTCATGTAGAAACCCACAAAAATTAAGGGTGCAACTAACCAACGACCTGCGCGGTCCGCTCGTCCCCCTATGATACGACCGAATATGCCTCAAAGGAAGGATATACTGTGAGTGCCCGAACCTTTTGGCTGAAGAAACAACGACTCGAACCACTGACAACTAGTAATTGCTCTTAACCGCAAGCCACCAATTCCCCTTGAAGCATCGACGAAAGGGCTCCGATATCTTCGAGGGTCTGCGCTCCGGCTATTTTTATGGTCGAATCAATACGTTTCATCAATCCAGCTAATGTCGTTCCGAATCCGAATTCAATCCAGCGAGCAGAGCGAGCTAGAGTTGCAACATATTGCATCGACTCAACCCACCGCACGGTCCCACATACCTGCTGATATAATAGCTCCTTTATTTCAACGGCTGATTGCGTAGGTGCCGCAGTTACGTTCGCAACAATTGGCGCTATCGGATCGTGAAGTGAAACGGCCGAAATTTCCGCCCGAAGTCGCTCGGCTGCAGGTTTCATAAGTGAACAGTGAAAGGGCGCACTGACAGGAAGTTCTATCGACTTAACCGGTGCAAGGATCTTGAGAAGTTCATCCACCCCAGCGGCATCACCTGAGATAACGATTTGTCCCAGAGAATTATTATTGGCAATGTCCACAACTCCGCTCGTGACCTGCGCTCGAGCCGCTTCGAGAGTAGCTAAATCTTTCCCCATAACTGCAGCCATCTTTCCAACCCCCGCTGGGACAGCACTCTGCATATACTGGCCACGGTGATGGACGAGGCGGACGGCATCCTCAAAGCTTAATGCATTCGTCGCAACAAGCGCTGAATACTCACCAAGGCTGTGACCGGCAGCGCACGAAAGTTGAAAGGGAGCGTTCTCTTGAAGAAGCTGATAGCAGATCGTGCTCACGGTCAATATAGCGGGCTGTGCAATCTCAGTTTTAGTCAGCTCTTCAGCGGGGCCCTCGAAACAGAGCCGCGAAAGGGAGAACCCGAGCGCCTCATCAGCGCGATCAAAAAGCTCTCGGGCTCGCGGCGATTGATCCGCAAGATCCTTTCCCATACCAACCCGTTGCGAGCCTTGCCCGGGGAAAAGTGCGACAACATGAGGAGCATCCGAATGCGCATGCTCAACGGTTTGAATGATATTATTTTCAACAGTGTTCATAGAAACTCTTATTCGGAAGTACTACTCGTCTATGCAGCCAAAAAAAAGAGGGAAATCAGAAGGGTCACCATCCGAAAATTTCCGCAACAGCATAAGGTGGCACCCGTACATCTAGAGACGAGTGTCTGATACCGTAACGGGTTGTCGACATGAGGTCAAATAGCTGGGGAAAGCTTTTAGGAGGTTGCGAGAGAGCACAAATGGCGCTCCTACATCATATACGGTTGATGCAAAGGAATCCGCCGGCCCCGGAATGGGCACCTTACGCTGGTTTGTAAAATTTAATCTAGCTGCAATAATTTTCGTGCATCGGCTTCCGACACTCCGGAGTCGATTAGGCGTTGAAGGGCTGTGGTGAGTCCCTCAGCACGACCCTTCTCTATCCCCTCCTGAACCCCCTTATTGTGAGCCGTTTGCAGCGCCATCTCTTCGTCTCGGAGCCATTTTAGGTGGGATTCGTATACTTCGCGTTCGGTGTCGGATAGCGACATTGTGTCTAGGATATTTATCGCTCTTGAAATTGAATCTATCTCGGCTAGCTCTGGGGGAATTTTTGAACGGGATACTTCGTGGGCGTGTTTCAGAAAAAATATCCAACGCTCTAGAACCGAAAGAACGTTCGAAAGCTCACCAGTGCACTTTTCAAGCTCGATAAAGTGAATCTCGAAATGACCGAGAAACTCTTCGTAGTTCTTGATATTCAGAGCTCTAAATGTATTGTGAAAATCTTTGTTTTCAAGGCAGTTAAAATTGAGAAGATTTATCCCTATAGTCTTATTTAGCTTATCGTAGTTTATGCCCTCTTGGAGCTGGCTCACATAGAGTCTTGACCAATAGTACATCGCACGACGATCGTAGTACTCCTGATCGGTAATTTGCATCTCGATATTGTACCATCTGCCCCGCTCGTCCTGAGCCTTAATATCAAGCACAGAGAGTTTATCATTTCCAAAGTTCTTTTCGTTATAGGGATTGCGCAACTCAATCCGCGCTACCCGATCCTCAGGAGAAACGATCGAGTTAATCAGCGATATCAAAATATCGCTATTTTCCTCGGTACCGAAGAGTTTCTTGAAGGCAAAATCTACGCGGGGGTTTATGCGGCACATGGGGCAGCTCGGCGGTTTTTAGGTAAGACGAGAAGTACAATTATGCTACCGAAACTGGGGGTGGGTAGGCAACGGTTAGGAAATCTGAGCCGATTGATATTGTTGATTATTGCTTAACCGTTCTCAGCACATCCAGTTTACTATAAACCACTTAAACTACCTGATTTTAGCAACCTTGCATTCTCGGTCATAAATTTTGCCTCAGGGCTAAAAATTACCAGCTGATTAGCAACTCTCCCCCCCTTCCTGTCGATCACAGAGAGATCTTTTTTCTCTCTCTTGGAGGACGACACAAATGGGCTGCCACCCGCGCATAGAAACAAACGAACACTCAGACTTTATCACCAGTCGAACCAGAGATTCTCGCCTATGGTTCGTAAACAACGAATCGCTCGAGCATCGTATCCTCGGACTGACCGCCAAATACGCCACTCGTCGCACAATCACCCTCTACGGCTTTGCTATCGACGGAAACCACCTACACATCGTTGCGCACAAC
>JBIJBT010000023.1:0-35899 GCA_044345055.1 Bdellovibrionota bacterium | reverse complement strand
TTGCATTTGTTCCAAAAAGCGTCGATTTTTCACCTACACTGATCCGTCAGATGTACTCGATACTTCGCTCCGATCCGATGATCGACTGTATTGCATACATTGATGGTCCGCTTGAATATTCGTGTGGCCCATCGACCTCCCGATACTGCGAATGCGAGCAGCAAAGTAGTGTGCGCAACGGAAAATATACGTCATTAATGTTGTCTAGAAAGGCGTGGATGAGTCTTGAGGCTAGTCCGAGTAATCAAAACTCAACCGAGAGCTACTTTTCAATTCTTGAGGCAGTACATTCGCTCGGACTCAATACCGTTTTCATTGACCGTCGAGATAGAAAATCTCATTCCGAAACGGCAACTTTAGCGAAAAATCCCTCTGATAATTCGGCATCTCTCGGTGATACAGTTGATTTTCCCTCCTTTCATCAGGGTGCCGATAAATCAATCCAAATTAAATCTCAAACGAACCTCACATATGACCGACGAACTGTCGGAGATAATCCACTAGTTTCAATTATTATATCGACCCACAATCGTCCTTTACTTGTAACACGAGCCATTAATTCGGTTCTTAGGCAGGAGATGGATGACGTTGAAGTTATTGTGGTAAATGATGGTGATAAGCCGCTAGATCCTGCAATCGAACGAATCGACGGTCGAATTCGGATCTTTTCCACAGGTATGATGCGCGGTCCTGGAGCTGCACGAAATATTGGACTAGACAATTCCGGTGGACGTTTTATTGGTTTTCTTGATGACGATGATCTGCTGTTTCCGAATCACCTAAGCACACTTCTATCAACATTAGACAAAAGTAATGCGTCCGTTGCGTACGCAAACGCTCTCCGAAGATGGGAACCACACGGTCAAGTTATTCGGCGAGACAATCCCTATACTGAACAATTCTCTGCAGACGAGCTTCTTTTTCGTAATATCACGCCTATTCAGACCGTCCTATTCAGTCGTTCCCTAATTGACCAGGGATTCAGATTCGATGAGAACCTCATTCGGGGAGAGGATTGGGACTTTTGGGCGCGAATGAGTCATGTTTATGATTTTAAAAAAATAGATACGGCGACATCAGAGTTTTCATGGAGATTCGATGGTTCCACGATGACCAGCAGTTGGCGTGCACCTTTCGATTGGGCAGAGCTTATTGTTCTCGCAAGAAACGCTCCAAGAATTCTATCCCGCCCACACCTTATTAACCGATTCGTTGTCGAGAGCCATAACCATCTTTATCGCCTTATAAAAGAAATCGAGCCAGAACCTCATGGATTTGTCCGACGCCTTGGAACAGGAGACCTCACTGTTCTAAAATCACACTTCTCAGAGATTAAATCTTCATTTGATCATCATGACGAGCTGATGAAACAGCTAACTCACCTAATTGAGCGGGATTTAGCGTTCTGCTCCGAACAAGAGCGTTCCGATCACGAAAGTAAAGGATCTAGTAAACACGGAGGACTTGTAGTCGAGGCACTAACTCCTCCCAGCGTTTCGATAATACTTCCTCTCTACAATGCCTGCCATTTTACTAAACACCTACTTGAAGAGCTTGTTTCTCCCACTGAGAAGACTTCTTATGAAATTATCGCTGTCGACAATCGCTCATCGGATGGGACTAGAGATATCCTCAACAGATATTCTCGATCGATACGCTCTATCTTGAACGATACAAATAGAAATTTCTCCGGTGCCTGCAATCAGGGAGCGGCGGCCGCTAAGGCAGAGTATCTCCTCTTTCTCAACAATGATGTCGAGGTTTTTCCCGGCTGGCTTGATGAGATGGTAACTATCCTCAAAGAAAACGAGGACGTTGCAGTTGTTGGAAACCTTCAGTTTTATCCAGGTTGCGAGAGAGTTCATCATGCGGGAATGTGTTTTAACGAACACCCGTATCCCATTCACTACCTTGAGGGAATTGATTCAAGCGATCCGCGGATTTTAAAGGATAGAATCGTTCAATGTGTAACCGGTTCGTGTCTTCTCATACGATCGAATGTGTTTCGTAACATAGGAGGTTTTGACGAGGGTTATCGGAATGGGTACGAAGATGTTGATTTGTGCCTCAAGGTTGGCGGACTAGGCCATAAGATTATGTATTCCTCGAGGAGCAGCATAATCCATCATGTATCACGAAGCCCCGGGAGAAATCGGTGGGGCGTCGAAAATGAAAGAAAATTCTTTGAACGATGGGGCCGGTCACTTCGTTCTGATATCGAGGTGCTTCGCGGGGAAGACACTAGCTCAGTATCGTCGAATGAGAAAAGTATGCATCCCCAGACTGTTGCCGTTTTTGCGTGTCCCCCATGGTGCGACCCGATACAGTTTACCTTCGTTCGGAGCTTATGCCGTTCCATAAGGCGCTCACTTGGGCAGTTTGTTAATCGAGCGGACTTACCGAGACTGCTCGTTCCTTCCTCAGTTGCCACTGGGCAAGAGGATCTGTGGATATCACGCTATGATTCATCTCATCGGGATGATTGGGAAATGTTTTCGAAACATCTTCTCGACCTACCTCACGCAAATATCTACTTACCAATCGTCGCCACCCCTCATTTACTTTCGGACAATGACTTCCTTTCCTTTCTTTCCCAATCCGTAGAGTATCCCGGAAGAATCACAATCATCACAGATTCATCTTATACCGCTCTCGACTCCTGCGTTGAGGAATTGGCCCCAACGGTCCGAATGTTGAAGGTTCTTGGTAAAACGGTCTCTCTTGGTCACGAAGTTGAAAACGACCTTGATAGATGTTGGTGGCATCTTAACATTGAGGGAAAACCCCGATTTCAAGTCGTGATCTGCAATGACAGAGCAGAGGATCTCATATCTGGCTTATCAATTATCGATGCCAACTATGGACCCGTTTTTATATATCGGGACCAAGGTATTTGGAGCGATGATGATATCAGCGCCGCATCAAAGTGGTGCTCGACCTCAAATGGAGTTGTGATTGCCGGATTAATAGACGGACGCCTTCCAGAGGTTCGTCTATTCAGCATGCTCATATGCGCGAGCATGGTCTCATATATGCCAAACGTTGAGCCATTACTCTCTCCTATCATCGAGGGACTGCGAAATGCCACGATGAGAGATCCCACTTCGGAACTTCAAACTCTTGTTGATGAGATTACTGGCGCAATTCTAGATCTTAAGGTCGATAAACCTATTTTGCCCGCACCTGCCTTTAAAGCGAACCACACCGCCCATCCATATCAATTAGATCCGCGAATACTCCTTCGTTTCTAGTGCGCGTGTATGAATTCTGATACCTAAAATTAATTCAGATAAGGGTATTCCCAACTCTTTAAAACGTTCCTGCTAAATGGAATATTCAATCACAGAGTCGGTTATGCGAGCTGTTTTACAGCCGCCGTATAGCTTCCTCAACCTCGGGAACATGTTTCGCAGGACTCACCTCAGTGAAGTGTTTTAACACCGAGCGCCGTCCATCAAGATCGGGTTTTCCAAGAATTACAGTCTGACGAAATATTCCCTCATAAGAGCGGCCCATGAAGGTTTTAGGACCAAAGACGCCGTATGATTTGGCAGTGGTAAAATCAGTATCGCTAAGGAGAGTGACACGAAGCTCCTGCTTTTTGCAGAACGATGCTTTTGTTTTGTCGGTGCCACCTGAAATTCCGATGACAGCGGCACCAACAGAGGCCAAACGCTCTATAGCATCGCTGAACGCTTTTGCCTCAATAGTACATCCTGGAGTGTTGTCTTTAGGATAAAAGAAGATAACAAGATACGGCTCGGTGAAGCTCGCAAGAGAATAATGAGAGCCATCTTTATCGGTGAGAGAAAAATCGGGGGCGATATCACCTTCTTTCATAGAGAGCTCCGTATTTATACGATATGGTAGTTCATTCGACACAATAGTCACGTTCTTAGATCGCAACAATTAGACTATTTTAGTTCGTTTCGATTTTTAATTCGCTCAGTTTTTATCGATGCGCTCGAGAGCAGCTCGCTTATGCCCTGGTAGCCCCTCGATGGTAGCAAGCGCTGCTGCATCGGCATAAAGAGAGGCTGCCTGCGCTGGAGAGTCTATCCGCAACCACGTTGCAACTTTGATAAAATCGAGCACCGACAATCCACAACGGAATCGGCCCGTCCCACCTGTTGGGAGAACATGATTTGGTCCCGCACAATAATCACCGAGTACCTCTGCACTTCCCTCTCCGATAAAGAGTCCGCCGTAGTTCGTGAAAAGTGGAGCTACTTTAGTTGACTCAGCGCAGCTCAGCTGCAAATGCTCTGGCGCGATAGTATTTGCAATCCGCGCGGCATCGACAAGAGTTGGTACGACTGTAACAAAACCGTTACGGAGCGACGCCTTAGAGGTTTCAGCAGAGGAGAGCTCTGTTAGCTGTTTGCCTATCTCCCTATCAACCGCATCAGCAATAGCGCGAGTCGTCGTAATCAGCACCGGCACCGCCTCGATATCGTGCTCTGCTTGGGCCAATAGATCGGCAGCAACGAGCACCGGCGATGCTGTTTCATCAGCAATCACTAGCAGCTCAGATGGTCCAGCAAGCATATCGATCCGAAGCTGCGATGAGACAATAAGCTTTGCCGCAGTCACGTAGGAATTCCCAGGCCCCACGATACAATCAACCCCCGGCACTCCCGCAAAACCAAACGCTAGAGCCGCGATTCCGTGAGCTCCTCCAACCCCAATAACTCCTGTTGCTCCTGCAATCGCTGCCGCCGCAAGCATCTCATCACTCGGCCGCGGAGTCGCAACCCAAATTTGAGCTACTCCCGCAGCACGAGCTGTCACCACCGACATAAGGAGCGATGACACGAGGGGATATCTTCCCCCCGGAACATAACAACCCGCCCGTTCAAGAGGAATAATTCGATGTCCCGCCGCACCACCCGGAATCCCGTGTTCAACATCCGTAAGGGCATCACCCTGTGCCGCTGCAAACGATGCAACCCGCTCAGCGCATCGCTCTAGGAGCGCTCGAGTTTCCGCACCAATCCGGGTAAGCGCCTCCTGACAATCAGAAGCTTGGAATAAATGGCGACCATCGCGTAGCTCATCAAATTGCTGCGCATATTCTAAAACTGCGCTATCACCCTTTTCACGCACCGCAGCAACAATCTCCGTTGCCCGAGCAAGCGCTACCTTCGACACCGCTCGAGTTGCAGTGCGAACAATTGATTCAGCATCCCGCTCTTGAAGCCATTGATACGACATAAAAATCCAGTTCTTTATTATTTCACCTAGTTACCGAGCCGATTCTTTTACATCTCCGTGACGTCGCGACACAACTAGATCACGGCGATCGAGCTCTTCTTCAACAGCGGCGAAGGGAACATTTGCCCGTGCAAGTGCGACCATGGTAAAATACAGAAGATCGGCTGCTTCGTGACAGATATCTGCCGAATCACTCGCCTCAGCCAATTCGGCCGCCTCCTCCTGTAATTTTGCGCTTAACATCCCAGCCTCAGTCGCCACACGGTGCGTATAAGAATTGCGCGTGTTGGAATTTCCACCTAAATCACCATGAAGCCGAGATACAAGCCGTTTTTCAAGCGCTGCGACACCACCGATCGGACCAAAGCAGCTATCGTCCCCTGTATGACAAAATCCAGCACCATTTTGTCGCACGACAAAGCGAAGCGCATCACGATCGCAATCAACGGAGATAGAACGAAGCTCCTGCGTCGCGCCGGAGGTTGCACCTTTGTGCCACAAGCCTCTTTTCCGTGACCAGTATACCCCTTGTCGGAGCGATGCAGCTTGAGAGAGGCTCTCTTGATTCGAATAGGTGAGCCCGAGCGCCCGGCCCCCTTCATCACACACTAGTGTTGGCCACAGGCCATCATCGCGGTCGCTCATCAAACACGCACCCACCGCCTCTGCAACTGAAAAACGATTCGTGTAGAGCGCCATTCCCACCTGCGCATCGGCACCCATCTGATCGAGTGCCCGCACATCTTCAACAGTTGTCACGCCGCCTGCAATTGTCACCCGACTCTCTGAACCAGCAGCTGCAACTACGGCCCGCGCCCGCTCAAGATTTATTCCCTGCAATCGCCCCTCGGACTCCACAAAGGTCACTAAGAAGTGCGCAGAATAAGGTTTTAATACATCGATTCGCTCCTCAATAGAGCGCCCCGTTCCTACGCGCCATCCATCAACAACAACCTCGCCCTCTTTCGCATCGAGCGCAGCAACAACTCGCTCACGGGGAAATTGACCTAGTATCTCTGGAGTCGCCGCTGTGCCGAGAACTATCTTCTCCGCTCCATGGTCGAGCCAAAACCGACCCCGTTCAACAGAACGGATACCGCCTCCAACACGGCAGCGACCCCGCGCCACGAGTTTTAGGATCAGCCCTTCGTTATCGCCCTGTCTCAGCGCAGCATCAAGATCGACAACCGCAGTCTCTCCAAATAATCGAAACTGATCGAGAAACGGAATTGGATCCCCGAGATCAAGAGCCCGCTCTTTACCACCAATAAGCTGGACCGTTTGACCGCCGAGAAGATCGATTGAGGGAATTATCATGTGAATTAGACCTAATACATCAAACTACCAAACACGATGCCCAACTGGATAAAGAAAGTTCAAAGGTATATTTTATCTGTTATACTCCCAACCGCATCGTAATTCCGCGATCAGCTAACGCTCGTTTTACCTCACCCACCGTTGACCGATCGTAGTGAAATATCGACGCAGCAAGTACCGCATCAACACCCGTCGCAAAAGCATCAACCATATCATCGACCGTTCCCGCACCTCCTGAAGCGATGACCGGAACCGAAACTGCCTCTGAAATTGCGCTAAGAAGTGGAAGATCGTATCCGCTGCCGGTACCATCACGATCAAAGCTGGTCAGTACAATCTCACCAACTCCTAAAGCTGCGGCATCTTGCGCCCACTCAACTGCATCAAGCCCCGTTGGTTCTTTACCCGAGCTAATTACGACCTCATACCGTGAGGTCATCAGATGCGAGCCCCGCGCATCAAGCGCAAGGATCGTACATTGACTTCCAAACTGCTTCGCTAGCTCCTCAAGCAGACTCCGATTTCGCACCGCTGCTGAGTTGACGGCTACCTTATCGGCACCCTCACCGAGCAACATCCGCGCATCCTCAACCGTTCGCACACCACCACCGACCGTTAGGGGAATGGAGAGCCGAGCACGGACGGCTGCAACCGTTGAGGCACAGGCACGCCGTTCCTCATCAGAGGCCGATATATCGAGGATAACGATTTCATCCGCTCCTTGATCCTCGTAAAGCGCAGCACGCTCGGCTGGATCACCAGCATCACGGATATTGCCAAACTGAATCCCTTTAACGACCCGTCCACCCCGAATATCAAGACACGGAATGATTCGCTTAGTAAGCATTCGTTTCTCCAATGTCATCGATAGCGCTACGCTACCAAAAAAACATATCAAAAATTTTCAACTGAATTATTGACCCATCGTCCAAGAAGAGTTGCTCCTGCAACACCAGAGAGCTCTGGATGAAATTGACACGCTAAGAGTCCAGCTCGCTCAAATGCGGCGACAAAGGGGTGGCCGTAGTTAGACGATGCAACAGCTGAAGCACCATCGACCTGACGAACACAGAAGGAATTTGCAAAATAAAAATGGCCACTCTCAAGATACTGGGCAGAACTCGGTGCCTCAACACTATTCCAACCAAGTTGCGGAATCCGGAGTGATGTATCAAAGCGAGATACTGCATCGTTAAAAACCGAGAGCCCCTCTACCCCAGCACTCTCTTCACTCGATCGAAATAGAAGCTGTAACCCAAGGCATACAGCAAGAAGTGGGCGGCCCGATCTGCACCGTTCTTGGATAACCTCAACAAGGCCGAGAGACTGGAGTCGCTCTATTCCAGCAGCAAATGCACCTACTCCCGGGAGAACGACGAGCTGCTCATTTTGGACCGATTCAGGATCCTCGGTCAGAACCGTTTCACACCCCAATCGATGAAAGGCACCCTTCATCGAGGCGATATTCGCCACACCGGTTGCTATTATAAAAACTCTCTTTGTTGCCATACTGTTCTGCGCTTATTACCTCTCTCGTCAACCTTGCTCGTCGGTGCGCCCTACAGCACTCCCTTCGTACTCGGAACACCTATCGTATCATCCAGCGACCACGCCTCGCGAAGGGCGAGCGCCAACGCCTTAAACGCCGCCTCAACGCGGTGATGATCGTTTTCTCCGCGAATAAGATCTACATGAAGAGTCATCCGAGCAGAGGTCGCTAACGATCTAAAAAAATGGCTCAAATTCTCGGTGGACACATCCCCGATCCGTTCCCTCCGAAGCCCAAGATCAACCGAAGATCCGGGACGATTTGAGAGATCCACAACTACCCGAGCAAGAGCTTCATCGAGCGGTGCATACCCTGTTCCGAAACGCCGAATTCCCGTTCGTTCTCCGACCGCGAGCCTTATCGCCTCGCCCAAACAGATAGCCACATCCTCGACGGTGTGGTGATCATCTACCTCGATGTCTCCTACTGCTTTAATGGTGAGCTGTATTCGGGAATGTGTGGCGAACGAAGTGACAAGATGATCCAAAAAAGCGAGCCCTGTTGAGATAGCATTATTGGATGATGAAGAACTATCAGAATCTGCCTCAAGAGAAAGCTCAACCGAGACCTCTGTCTCTTTTGTTTTTCGATAGACAGATCCTTTGCGCGGTGCGGGTGATGCGGTAGCGGTATCCATCTAGTCCTCGCAAAACAGTGCCGATTAAAAAACATTCGATTAGAAGAATCGTGAATATTAACTAGGTTTTTTAAGGGACAATTTGAGCCAGTGCGCTCACTGCAATATCGGTCCCGCCGGCTGCTTTTATCAACGGTATAACGCGCGGCAAGTCAGCTTTCAGAACAGCTGCTTTCACGGCAAATCCTGCGGTTCCCTGAAGAGGTGATACAGTTGCTCGCTTCATTGCTGGCATTAACGCAACTACCGCTTCAAGACATTCACCTGTTACATTCACCTCAATCATCACCCGACGACGGGCCGCGAGAACGCCCGAAAGAAGGAGCACGACATCCTCGATCCGCGAGCGTTTTTCGGGATCATCCATCGCAAGTTGGCTCGCGTAGAGGCATGTTGAAGAGGTCATTAGTTCATCAACGATATGAAGGCCATTTGCGCGCAGCGTCGCACCGGTTGCGGTGTTATCGACGATACAATCGGCATCTTCCGGCGGAAACACCTCAGTCGCGCCGTAAGTTCGAATGACCCGCGCATCAATTTCCCGTTCGTCGATCCACCTTTTGGCGAGCTGTTCGTATTCTGAAGCGATTACGAGCCGACGCTTTGGAAGATTACCATCAACAAGCAACTCCCGAGGCGCTGCTGCAACGAGTTTTACCGGATCAAGCCCGGTGTCGAGGAGCTCAACAACCGCAACTCCCAACTCGGACACCCAATCCCGCCCCGCAAATCCGATATCGCGTGAGCCTAATTCAAGCATCTGAGCGATATTTTGGGGTTTGAGAATCTTCACCTCAAGACCAGGGAGGGAAACCACCGGACGGTAGGTGCGTTCATCGGAGCGGATGTAGATTCCGGCCTCCGACATAAGTGAAAGAACTCCCGAGTACATTCTCCCTTTGGGGAGCCCGAGATGAAGGGTCGGGGATAAGGATGTATTGGTAGAGTCGGGCATTTTTTCTCAAACGATAATAGAAGGGTCGCGAAGCAGAGCGATAAGTAAGCTAGATTCACTGATTGCGATGGTATTTTACTATCTATCGCTATACCCGTGAGAGGGTATCAATAGAGGTAAGAAGGGTCAATTTTTGGAATAGCGCAAAAAGGGAGAAAAAATCAGGTAAACGACCCAACTTCACATAATCTCGCCCTTTTCCAACTCTTTTAGGAGCCGGTTACGCGCACGGTGTGCACGAACCTTGACATTAACCTCACTTAAACCGACCTCCTCGGATATATCACGCATACTCCGATCTTCTATATGGAGCCCCACCAAAATTGTGAGATCATCGGACGAGAGCGAGCCGCAGAGCTGGCGAAGTAGCGAAATATCCTCAACCCGTCCCTGCCACGCATCGAATTTGTTAGCTGCCTGAGTATCCGCAGCACCGTCTTTTTCATCTTCGCCACTCTTGGTATCGCCAAGCTGTCGCCCCTTTTTGCTAAGGTATTTGAGAGCAACACGGCGCGTCAAGGTAGCAAGCCAGCCTTTGACCGAGTTTGGATCTCGAAGCTGCGGGAGCTTTCGGTACGCCATCATCAGCGCTTCTTGCTGCACATCGAGCACTGAGGCGTCCGACACAAACTGTCGCGCAACCCTCCGAACCACCCCTACGTGCTCGGAGCAGATCGTTTGAAATAGGTCCTGGACCACTTCATCAGATAAAAGTATGTGATTTTCGTACATCGTCATAATTTGCGACCAACACCCGAATCTAAATACCCAGTGGTATGCACGACGAATGTGAAATTGTGCGTTATCCTAGACAATTTGCCTTCACCTATTTACTCGACACAACTCGGTGAAAACTTGAGGCTTTGTTCTAGTCGTACCAATTTAAATATTGGTTACAGGCTCAAAGCTCTTTTGGTTTGATGCGATGGAGAGGCTAACAGAACCTAAGGTTTTATTCCGAAACCCCCTAACGCCTTCCCCACCACCGTCTACGTAGGTAAGCAAGGGTGTCGCGGCGCCAAAAGCGGAACTGGCGGCGTTGATTGTTAAGCCAGAGGAGCCAGTATCCAACGGGGGAGAGAATGAATCGAAGCACCCCCGCCCTAAATCGCGGAAGAAAACAGAAGAGGTGACTCCACATATGGAGTTCGGTTTTTAAGAAATGACCCGGACTATGACGAGGAGTTTCAAAACCGTACTCAGGAATCGGTTTGCCTTGTCTACGCCGAGTCTCGATAACCCGAAACGCCCGCCAACGCTTTTCTCCCGCCATTAGCGAATTGCAAGCGAGCGCCTCGCGGCGAGTCACCCCAACCAGCTTGAGAGTTCCCTCATCCGCCATCCGTTTACAGATCGACTGAGCATACTGGGAGCGAATCAGAGCAAAACTCCACCCATCATAAAAATTAACCCCCTCCTCTGGTGGCGCCATCCATGGGTCTCCGACCGCAATATCAGCAAACTCACCAGTCGCGTCGTAACAGGTTAGACATCTCTCAGGAGTGTACAGCCGATACAGAATGTTAATCATTTCTATCGAAGTGGGCCGATACCCCTTCGTGCGGCCCCCAAAATAAAGTGGATAGAGAGTTCCATCATCCAATTCAAGATAGGGGGTTCCGGGATGTTTACCGATTCGAGAGATAAATCGCCGCGCTCCCTTTGCGGTATCCCCAAGCATTCCCCAGAGCACACCGTAGGCTTCGTGCTCTATCGCCGCATGACAAAAGAGTCCAATCGTCAATACAACTCGGGATCGAATTCTCTCATCAAGCTCAGCCGCTTTTCGGATACCATGAATCTGACATGGCAGACCGACAACTGCGTATCGACCCGGCCTCTCCCTAATCTCCTCTAGCAAGATATTGGTCGGCGCTATTGCATACTTTGACTTCATCGCAGATAGAAGCTCTTCAGGAGATCGAGCTATCATCGGACGACCCCGCCAAAGTTCGACGGTGTCCGATTGAATCGTCACCGCACCATCTATCTCTCCCCTTTCAAGAAGATCGAGCAACAGCGCAGTAACAAGCCCTCCCGAGGTTGAGCCCTCGCGAACTCTCGGATCGGTTGCATGAGCAACGCACTGATCGACAAAGTGCCCGTGAGTATCGTGATGATTACTCGGCACCCCAAAAAGCTGGCGCGAAACATGATCCGCCTCGAAGGAATCTCCCGGACAGACCTTCACGCAGAGCTGACAATCGGTGCAGGCGGAGAGATCTTTAATCCGCGGGTACTCTTCTGTATCGCACGCAAGAACTCCGGTCGGACAGATTCCGACGCAGCTTCCGCACCGATGACAAAGACCTCCATCGACAATGCGGGCAAGAGTGCGAAGCGTTCGGGGCACCTCTTGTTCGGGGGTTGGTGGCCAACGAAGCGGCCCGCCAAGGGGCCCTTCTCCCCCTCGCAGTGGCACCTCATCTGGAAGTATCCGCAAACTGTTCGGCGCTTGATGCTTGTGACTCAGCTGCTTATGACTCAACGGACGCTCCCCCTTTTTCCCTCGATTCTCTATTTCGATTCGGTCGAATAATCTCACCGACCGAGCTCACGCACCACCCAAGCCGCAATTCGTTCTCCGAAAACGGGCGCGGTGGTGTATTTTCCTGACTCAATCACAATATACCGACCATCGCCGATTATACGGGTAGTGGGGTCTGCAATCACTTCGCTCACAACCCGATCATCGCGAGGCAAAACCCCACTTTCTATCCCGACGACATCTCCCAGCGAGAGTGATTCCGACCAATTACCGCCGGCTTTTGCGGCATCGTTTATCTCAGAAAGCATTGCGGCTATGTCCTCCTCTCGGACCAAGGGAATCGTGTCTCCCGTCATCGGCAGATATCCAGTACCAATCGCCGATAGTCCTTGGCGATGAGTCACCGAATCACTCCCCTGATTAGCTTGCGAAGAATTTCGGGGTGCCACGAACAACATGCGTCCCGAACCGGTCGGTACCGCAATTCCCATCCCGCCACTGATATCTCGAGAAAGCAGCACATTAAAGCCAAGACACCAGGAACGATCCACTGTCGCCATCACCTCTCCTACTGATTGACGAACCCACGGACCACGCGCATCGACGACCGCTCGACTTACAACCGCAGCGCCATCACTGGTCTCGATAAAAAAATCCCGCGCAGCTCTAGTCACTCGCGCAACTGAGCACCTCTCCCGAATCGTGCCCTCGCCCGCAACAATCGCCCCGCGCAACTTCTCTACAACGCCGCCATGACTGCGCAACCAACCATCATACCACCCGAAAGCCGCAATTACTCCGGGCCGCCGAATAAGGGGATGATCGGGAATGCGAGATTGCGTCACCACGCCGGGCCACTGAGTACCCGATTCTCCCGCTAATGCAAGGGTAGCTCGATAGAGAAGGTGACCAGCACCAAGCGCAGCAGCCCCTTTTAATCCCCATTTTCGCCACACCGGCATCCAGCACGGCAAGTGCACGACCTCTTCTGGAAACTCCCGCCGCCAAACGGCGAGTGCGCGGGCAGAATCGATTACCTTATTAAGCGATGCTCGCTGCAGATACCGAATACCGCTGTGAATAATGCAGTGGCTATTCGCGGAGGTCGCACCACCAACCTCACCCTGCTCAAAAACAGCAACCGAGAGCCCGCGCGAAACCGCCGCTCGCGCAACGGAGAGCCCGAAGACGCCTCCACCAATAACGGCAAGGTCCACAGGCTCCTGCGAGCCAGGAACAAGGCTCATCACGCCGCAGCTCGCTTAAGTGGTCCCGCACCGAGTGCGAATGCCTGATCAATAGAGCTTCCACGATGCAGCGCGCCCACTATCTGCGCGGCCCGCGCTGCCTCAGCTCGAAGCTCCGGAACGCGATGTTCGAGGTGCGCACGAATTTCACTGCGCCGATTCCACGCAGAAGCGAAGTGATTAGTGAGTGCCTCTTCTCCAAAATCGTGAAAGCTCATATTGAGCGCGGGGAGACCCAAAACCCGGAAGTAATAATCAACCTTCGGCTGGTGTCCCAATCCGATCGTTGGGACAAGCTCCGATGAAGCAAGAATCGTCGCGTGGAGCCTCATTCCGAAGAGCATGGAGAGCTTTCGCAACACTCCCTTGATATCATAATGATCGTACTCGGTGTTCGAGAGCACTGCTCGCGGAATACTCGGAGATATCCGAGCAGCCAGTTCGTTAGTCAGCGGAAGATCGTGATGCTGCGTGCTTACCATCAACAACCCCAGCCCTGCATCCCGCGCGAATCTCTCAATTGCTCGGGCCGTCACCGCGAGAAAGGTTTCCTTGCCCATTGATGGTCTACGGGGACGGACCCATGTATCGAGATACTTGCTGACATTGATGCCGACAATCTCTCGAGATAGATCAAGTCCAATCCGGCTCGCAATCGCCGCTACTCGCGCATCATCTGCTGGCTTCACACTAATAGCGGCGTCGGCACCGATCAGAATTCGAGGATTGGTCACACCGACATTTCGTAAGATATCGTACGACTCCTGATCTCGGACGGTGATAAAATCCATAAGATCACCGAGACGGCGCAGTATCGAGGCTCCCTGCGGCGTATCAATCGGACCAACTCCGACGTTATACATTCCACAAAGCCTTCCCCGCCGCTTCGCAAGGGGAAGTAGCTGCGCTACCGAGATCATATTGTTGAAGACGGGATTGTATAGCGAGCGGTCAAATAGGATCGCATCAAAAATTAAGCTAAGGTCGCTCCTCAACACACTGCGCAACGAAGGAACCCCGAGCATTCCCACCGATAGGGACCACGGAAGCATGCTTATCGGTACTGTTCGGTGATGATAGTGCTCCCGAACAAATCGGGCATTAAGCGTTGGTATCTCATAGGTGAGCGGCTCACGAAGCTCGTCATCTATTGCATCCATGATACCCGCGATGAGCGCCGCATCTCCCGCATTTCGCCCACTCGAGGATCCTAACAAGGTAATCGCTTTCATGCCCACTTCATCCCTACCAGCTCTCGATATTCGGCGACCATACCCCTCGAAGAATCAAGCTCCTCGAAAGAAACGATCGCCCTTCTACGCTACTTAGTGCTCTCTGAAAAAGAGTATAACTACCTAATTTCAGGGAGCACTCCGGACCACGAAGGGTCCGGCAAACGTCGATAGACGTTTGGGCGACGCGCACAAAATCGGGCTTAAAGCGATTTTGTGTGCTTGAAGCCGCCCTGAAAAACCCATGGAGGGGTTTTTCAGAGTCGACTACTTAGTCGCAGGAACCTGTTTTGGAATATCCTTAACGATATCGAGAAGCTCGACTTCGAACACAAGAGTAGCGTTTCGACCAATTTTTGGAGGAGCTCCCCGCTCGCCATATCCAAGTGATGCAGGAATCACCAGTTCGTAAGTTGACCCAACCTGCATTAGCGGAATCCCCTCTTGCCACCCCTTTATGACCTGCTTAACCGCGAATTCTGCCGGCTCATTCCGCTCTCGCGAGCTATCGAAAACAGTTCCATCAACCAGTTTGCCAACATAATGGACCCGCACCGAATCGTTCACAGTCGGAGCAGCACCACTTCCAGCCTTTATCACCCTGTACTGAAGGCCCGATGGTGTCACCTTCACACCAGCAGCCGTCTTATTTTTTTCAAGGTACGCCTTGCTCAACTCCTCAACCTCTTTCTGTCGCTTCTCAAATCGCTCCAGCGTTGCTTGCTGGAATGCCATCATTAAACGCTGACCCTCCTCCGCAGATATACGGGAGGCGGCACCCTGCATAGCATCATCGATTCCCTGAGCGAAGAAGACACCCTTCACCGAGGTCTCGCTCTCCTTCATTTTTTGGCCGATATCCCGACCAATAAGGTAGCTTACCTTGTCATCGTCAGTCTTGAAATCTTGCGCGAACGCCTCCTGCACACCACCTGCAACAACACTACTCACAATCGCTCCTATACAAAAAAATCGTCGTATCGTATCCGTTTTCATCTTCTATTCCATCCTGTGCTTTACAAATTGAGCTGATTTAATTTTCACCAAACGGTATCTCAGAATCCCGTCGTCGCGCTGCTCGACGGTATCACGAGATCACAAAAATAGTAACCTCTCAGGAATCCTTATCTCGCTTTGCCGATTTCATAGCAGAACGAATCGCCTGACGAAGCAGAACGCTCCGTTTTGCTTCGTCAGTAAGCTGCACCGTGTTGTCGTAGAGGGTTGAATCCATTATCAACGCCCCCACAGTGCCAGTTCCGTGAGCAAGCGCATCGCTCACAATGGCAATATCCTCGGTAGCTTTACCGATATTTTTTACCGCTCGCTGCATTGCTGCTCCCGATTCGTTTCCGAGGAGCCCCATGAGGATCCCGTTATCCCCCTTCAGCCTATGTACCAACTCACGAACATCGGCAGTGGCATCTTTAAGATTTTTTGCCGCATCCCGCAGATCTTGGATCGTATCTTTACCGGTTGAGCCGTAAACAACCTCGTGAGCGAACCCCTTCCCCTGTTCGACCTCAGCGATGACCCGATTAAATGACTCAAACGCCTTAACCAGCTTGTCGACCCCCTCTTCTTTTACTTTTCCGGTGATTGAGGTCAGATCTTTTGCAACCGTCGAGGTATCTTCGACGATCGTTTGAACCTTGCCGAGAACCGCTCCCAACTCCTGACTCTCCTTAACCCCTATTTCACTTCCTGGGCTCAACACCACCTCGCTGCGCCCGCCAGAAATACTCACAAAACGGTCGCCGAGAAGGCCCTGCGTTTCAATCGAGAGAGTTGAATCTTCGCGCAACCGATCTGTGTAAGGCTCATTAATTAAGAGGTGTAACCGAATCTCTGGGTCACTCGCATCACGCGGAAACTCTATCGAACCTATACGACCAATCTTGATTCCGCCAAGCCGAATCGGTGCTCCCGTTGCAAGCCCCTTCGTATCAACCACCCGAGCTGAATACGCGATCTGGTCGACAAAGAGCTGCCGCTCACGCCCCATCACAAGAATACTGACGAACAACAGGCTCAGCGCAGCCAGCACAAAAAGTCCCGCCCGTAATTCATCTCGCCGCGTACCCATGCTCAGTTGCCTCTTCTATCAATAAAAAGTCTAATACCGCACCACAAAGCTCAGCTCCGCAAATCCTCGAGCCCTTGTGACTCATCACGAGCTTTTAGATCAGAGAACCCTCCGATAAGGGTCTCTCCATGAAAAATCTGCGGAAACGTTTTCATACCGGAGCGCTGCCGAAGCTGTTCACGAGTTTCATGATCACGCGAATCAACGAGTATCTCTTCGTAAGTCACCCCTCGCTGCGTCAGCAAAGACTTTGCCTGCACGCAATAAGGGCAATAATCAAGAGAGTAGATTTTTACCGATGCCATAATTACTCCTTAAAATTTTCTGAATAACGCCTTCCTGAATAACGCCTTCCTGAATAACTGTGTCGTAAATAACTCTGTCCTAATCACTTAGCGAAGAACCCCGCTTAAAGCTGGTTCAGCAATCACACAATAGTCCTGATAACCGTACATTACCCTATTGATCTGACGAATCGCCCCATTCACCTGCTCGAATCCGTGCTGTATCGCTGGCGGCATCTCCGAAGAGAGCGCAACTTCTTGAAGCTGCGCTTCCGGCGGTATCGGCGAAAGATATCGCACCTCCCTAACCCGAAGACCCGCAAGCTCAATTTCATACGCTAGAGTATCTGGATGGAGCGGCCAGACGTGAGTAAGATCGCGAAAGTAGTTCGAGGATAAAGCAACTAGCGAACAGGGGTTAATTGTTTCAAAGATAACAGTACCGCCCGATGCAACTTTGCGCGCGGCAAGAGCAAAGAGCTGTCGGAGCTGGTCACGGGTGAGGTGTTCTACCACCTGCGTCGCGATAATCCCCCCGAGCGCACCATCCTCAAGCGCGGCGAGATGCCCGATACCATCTCCCAATCGCACATCGTTCCCCGCACCATTTGCCTCCTCGACCATCGCTCGGTCGAGATCAACCCCATAGGCGGCAACCCCCCGTTTTCGAAAGACCGAAACCAACTCCCCTCGACCCGCGCCGATATCAAGTATGGGACGTTCGGTTCTGCCCTCCCGAAGAAAATCCTCAACGTACGGCTCAACCCGCGCCGCGATCTCAGCGGGGGCTCCACGATACCTATTTTCAAGTAAAAGATACGATGGATCAGGTATCGGCGCCTCCTCAACAGAGAGTGACTTCTCGGGTCGCCCTAGACGAGACAATATCCCCTCTAGCCCCAGTACCACCGAATCGAGCATGCGGACCCGACCTGCAAGTTCTCGAAGCGATGTAATCTCTTGCATCACCTCTCCATCAATTCGCCCAGTCACCCGCCGCTCGACCCCTTCAATGACCCCCCGCTGCTCGCTTACAACCTCATCAATACGTCCCAAAAGCCGCGCCACATCACTATCGAGCTTCCGAACCATCTCCCAGAAAAGAGCAGCATCTCGGTCATCTATATAGCTACTTGCCTCATTTAGCACCCGAGCAACGTGAGCGCGGAATTCCCGCTCAGCTTCGATATTGGTCTGAAAAAGTGACCAAATAATGCGCTGTACGCGGCGCTTCACCGCAACAATCGCCTTTCCAACAAAACCTCGTCGGTGAGAAACTATTGGGGTCGCATCACACGAGAACCCCATCACCGCAAGCCGATTCACCATCCGTAAGTTCTCTGAGTATTGCAGATCTCCTGCTTTCCGGTGCCCCTCCACGTTGAATCCCGCCGGCTCAGCCTGAAAAGTCGGCCCCTGGTCCTTCAGGCTCTCAGCCTTCGAACGCACCGAGCTCCGGATCTCCGCCATTATCGCCCGAATATCAGGTTTTTCGTCCTTAGCTGCGTTTGTCATACGACCCCGTGACTCGTCCTTATCCACCAAGTTTGGGAGAGTACATCATTTACCAGCCCGAGACCACGAGCCAAAAGCGGAAAATCTAGACTCACGCCCTAGCGGACGCACTCGTTTTTTGAGATGTAGTTTCCAACGGCACCATAGACTTGCCGACTGAGACTACTTATTATATCCAGAATGCATAAATGATATTCAGAACGCTTAAACGGTAGCGCTACCACTCGACCTCCCCTCTGTGAGCTCTGTATGAACCAGCCCGCCTCCCGCTTCTCGTTTCTCAACAAACTGCCGTGGGAAAAGCTCATAATATGGTCGCTGTTTCTCTCGATGATCTATGTATTGCGCCATTTTTTCTTCATTATTTTTCTTACATTTCTCTTAAGCTACTCGATGCGAACCCTGGTGGTGAGACTTTGTCGACCATTTTCTGGGAATCGGTTGCTGCCGTGGATAGAGACCGTTGTTGCATTTTTCTGCTTTCTCGGGCTCGTTGTGGGAATTATTGGGATCGGTTCTCTGGTTGCCCCCGAGCTTGCCCAACAGGGGCAAACGCTCGCAAGACGGATTGCAAGCCCTGAACGAAGCCCGCAGGCTCAATTCGACGAGTACCTCACCAATAGCGTCGGAAGGTGGCTTTTTCAGCAAAAATATGGGGATAAAAACTCACCGTTATACCAAGAAGCATACGAACGATTTCACTCGCCCGAGCAACAGCGGGAGCATTTTTTGGAGATTATGCAATCGATTGAGCGATCTTTTGAGGACTATCTCCTTGAGCACAGCTCTTCAGTAACTGGCTCTGATACGCCATCGCCTAACGCAAGTACTCGAAGCCTAGAGGAGTGGGTGCTAAAAAACAGGGCCGCCGCAGAATACAATAATAACCGTGCTGATTACGCTCGCCTTTGGGAAGAGCTCTACCGAAAGCAAGAGTTTCAGATTCCTGGGTTAAAGCAGCTCTCTGCGCTTTCTCACTCCGAGCGAGAGGCAGCTATATTGAGATTTGTCACGACATCGCTGCTCGCAGATGAAACAACCCGCGCGACACTAACGACCGAGTGGGAGCTTGATTCAGCGAGAAGCCGAGCCCGTGAGATTCAGCGAGAAGACCCCAAACTCGCACGAGCCCTTTTTGCCCGTTTCTTTGAACGACTACCGGAAACAATTCCTTACTCTCTGGAGCAGTACGAAACCCTTCGAGCAGCATCATCGGGGGATATCTCTGATTTTTCAGATGCGCTTCGGTCGATTCATACCATCGATTCGGTGAGCAGTTTGAATGACCCAAAACAGGGCGAATCAAGGCGTGAGCGAGAGATATTTGAGCGAACGGAGAGGTCAAAGCTCTACGCAGAGTGGAAACGGGGTGAGCTTGCAGGTAAGTTACAGGAAAAGGTTGAGGAGCACGCACTCGCTCTTATGAGCTCTTTAGGAGGAGCGATTGGCCAGTTAGTGCCGAAGATCCTCTTATTCCCGATGCAGCTTCTGACCGCGCTTCTCTTGAGTTTTCTTATTACAATCGATGTTCCACGGCTTCGCTCTGGACTCGAAAAGCTCTCCCGCACCCGCTTTCGTCACGTCTACTGGGAAATTAAACCAGGGCTCGTAAGCTTTGGTCTACTTATCGGCCGCGCATTTCAGGCTCAGGGAATTATCGCGATCGTGAATTCCGCTCTTACCTGGATAGCGATTCATTTTCTGGGGATACAAAACGCTGCTTTTCTCTGCTTTATAGTTTTTCTGTGCAGCTTTGTACCTGTTCTTGGAGTTGTATTTTCGAGCGTGCCGATCGCGATTATGGCACTCACTCAGGATGGCGGAAGCTTCACCCTTGCAGCTTCCTCGATTGCCGCAATTCTATTGATACACTTCCTCGAAACGAGCGTTTTAAATCCTCGTATTCTCGGCAACATGCTCCATCTCCACCCAGTCCTGGTCCTAACCATTCTCGCAGTTTGCGAGCACTTTTTTGGGGTCTGGGGGCTTCTTCTCGGGGTACCCGTTGTCGTCTATGTAATCCGTTTTGTGATTCTACAGGAGGGAATACCGGGCTTTATAGATATGCCAAAAGCAATAGCTACCGAGGTAGGTAGCGATGATGATGATTGATTCACAATGCGGATGGCGAGTATTTATGCAAGGCAAGTCGCATCACCCGTCATCATCAGCAGCAATACCGGAACTAGCATCTCCAGCATCATCTGCAAACGGTTGCCACTTTGCTCGAAATTCAAGATGAATCACTCTGTCCAACACGAGCGGATATCTTTTACTATCGAGTAAAATGCGATCTGGATACCCCGAGGCGAGTCGATCTATAGAGACAGTCTCGCCCTCAACTGAAAAATAAACCCGCCATCCACCACACGCCATCATCGAACCACCATCAGCAATGCGACGAATTCGACGGGTTCGATGAGGTGATGGGTCTAAGCCAAGCAGCTCAATCGCTCGTGTCACAAAATCAACACCTCCCGCAACTCGTAGCCACTCAGATTGTTCCTCTGCAACGGGCTTAACGAGCACCTGATAGCGTGGCTTACTGAACTCTGCATCGATCTCAGCTAACCAACCAGTTGACTCATCGGGATGCGCATCAACGGCGGGAAGATACGGTTTAATGTCGAGAATAGGGGTTCCATCGATAAGATCATTACTCCCGACATGCAACGTCAGCCCCTCTACCTTAAGAAGTGGCACAGCCGTAATTCCTATCGGGTTAGGACGGTGAGGCGAGCGGGTTGCAAAAACCCCGCGCCGCTGCGCCGGCCCCCTCGGCGGTAGCACCCGCGCCCGCCACCTAGTGTTACGATGGAACCACCACACAATCCATATTCGAGAAAAACCCTCCAGGTCGCCAATCGCCTCCTCGAGCCCCAATCCGGGTAATAACTCCACGCGCCCTTCGCGCTCTGCTGTCCCATCGGGCTGATGCGGCGCATCGAACTTGTACCGCATAGCGGTGCGCATAATACCGATGGGACGGCAAGTAAGAGGGGCTTCGGGTAAAGAGGGAACCAGCGATGGATCGAGGATCATGGCGGAGAGATGGAAGTCGGTAGTCGGGCAAAAGAGGATTAAGCTTAGTGCGCAAATCCGTTTTGCAAAAAAAAAACAATTGTTAGGATACCCGTTTTGCCTCCGTTGTCATAACCTCCCTAAGAATATTCGTTCACCGCCGTAGGCTGTGAACAAAAAAATTGATGCGGATCAGGGGTAGGATTCGGAAACGGATACTCGAGCTGGTCTCAAGTAATATCGAAGGAATCGTATGAAAAGAGAACAATTGAAGAAAGCATACACGAACGTATGTCAGAAAGTAGGAACAATGCTCGTTGCTCCATCAGCTCGTCAGGTTCAGCTGATGTTATTCGGGCTTGGGGCGATTCTGCTGGTTTCGGGTCTTACCGTAGAGGCGAGTGCCTACACCGCCAAGGCAAATTACAATGATGACCGGGTTAGTGAAGCGGCCGACGTTATCCTCACCTACATCAACGGAGCGTTTGGTGCCCTCGTTATGATTGCGTGCGGTGTCGCAGCGATTCTGAGTTCTGCGTTCGGTCAGTACCGAGCTGCGATGGGTCTGATGGTGGTAGCGGTAGGGTCGTTCATACTTAGATCGCTCGTCAATACTTGGTTCAATACGACTAACATGAAGGAACCGTCTGGTGGTCAGCAATAAGAAGTAATTGGAATCGGGAGTCAGCATCGTGGCTCCCGACGAAGTTAGAGCAAGGAAGTCCATAGTAAAATAGCTCAGCAGAACCTTTTAAAATGTGGGTCTGCAGCTGAATCTGAATAGTCAGATGTGAAAGAAAGCCTAATTCTTGGCAAATCTTTCAAGAACCTTACAGAGTTCGTTATGCACCCCCATGACCCTGCACCACCGCGCAACAGCAGTCAACCAATGTTGGTGCTCTCCCCGCTGAACAACTGTAGATGCTGGATCGCTGATAGTAATCCTTAATAATTGGCTCATTGCCGAGGAGCTGTCATCCATCAAGCTTCGACTAGCCACCTCGCTGGAAAGCACCCCCACTATCTCCTCATCGCCCGGAATCGGTAACGGATCAGATCCGGACAAAACTCTAAGCGACCCCGCAGCCCCCCTCCTCAATCGCAAAGTCCTCCAATTCCCCCACCACCGCATTGGAATATCTCCAACCCAACAGTTTGGCCGCTCTCTTAGATATTCACGCACCAGCATCCCGCGCCGTCCCAGCCACTTCCCTGGCGACCAAGGTAACACGACTATACCGCGTGACTGCTCAATTGCAGCGATCGTCTCTCGTAGCGAAAGGCCGCTTTGAATCGGTCTTTCGGCAAGAATCGCGAGCACCTCAATTCGTTCACTTGTAACAATCTGAGCACCAGAAAAAAGATAAATCTCCTCACTATCGACCGTATATCGCAGCGCAGTTTCATCGACGACCTCAATCTGAAGCTCCTCTGCTCGCAGAAAATCGGCCTTTTTTAAAATATTCCATGCAGACCCGCCCGGCATCTCCGCGAGCACTCCTCCAAGCAGAACTCCCTCTCGACCACGTTTCATCTCCTTAAGCCAATGGCCAAGATTTTTTAAAAGTAGGGCTGTATCGTGCATCGGGTGAATATGAAGGTGGGTATCTAGTATCCACACAACCCCGTCCTGTTGAGAACGATTCTCTGCCACCAATCCCTCCAAGTCTCTTCCGTTTCTGGTTAGCCCTTTTTACTGGCCGTTTTCACCTAACACCCGATCACGAAGCGATTGCCATCGCTGATAACGTTTAAAAAGCGCGGTATCAGATACCGTAATCATCGGACTAATCCGCTGCCTATCAACGACTCGGGGTTCACCTTTACTAACTGATGAGTCACCAAACCAACCAAAAGCAGCTTCCCGAGCTAGCCAGGCTGCCCCCACCGCAGAACCACTCGCTCCATCTTTTTCAATCAATAGTGGAATGGCCGAAAGGTTGGAGAGATTCTGACAAAAGTTGGGAAGCATTGCTAATCCTCCAGAGACGATGAGCTCACAGGATTCAGTAATGATATTCAAAGCCCTACCTCTATCAATCAGCTCGGCAACTGAAAAAACTACGTGCTCAAGCGCAGCAGACACGTTCATCGGCTCCTCGTCGGAGATCCCATCGAAGATCGGCTCAAACGGTATAATTGAACTACCCCTAGAAGATGAGTCTGCAAAACTCCCAGTCCGAGGACGCGCAAAGAGAACACCATCGTGATTTACCGCCGAGGATGCGATATCACTCATCCGTTCCAGTGAATACCCATCCCCATATCGAGCCCGGAGCCAATCGAGTATATCTCCACTGATGCTGCTTCGCAGCTCCTGTTGATAAACGAACCGCCGCTTCCCATCTCCACCCGACAAAGAGCCAAGCGAGCACAACACCCCTCGACCCACACCCCGCACGGGAGATGGAGGCGAATTTGAAGCGATCGTCATAGTTATCAAAGTACCAATGTCGATCACCACACGCTGCGGCCCCTCCAAACACCCAAACCCCACCGCCCCCACCACCGCCGCCTCCTTATCCCCCAATGAAGCAAGAAGCGGCACCACTCCCAAAATGGTGCCAGGCACCTTTTGCCCGAGCTTGGTGCCAGGCACCTTTTTCGATTCCCTCTCCACCATGGTGCCAGGCACCCCGTCCACCCCCCCGAAATGGTGCCAGGCACCTTTTCCCACCATGGTGCCAGGCACCTTTTTGGGCCCACCAAAGGTGCCTGGCACCATACTCGGGAAGGTGCCTGGCACCATTACGGAGGGGCGGATCTGAGGGAGGCGCTTGATATCAACTCCCCAAAAACCACACAACGCTGGAGACCAGCGATGTTCAGAAATATCAAATAACAGCGTTCTAGATGCCATCGAGTCATCTGTCACTGGGGCGCTACACCCAACTAACCCATTGATAAGAAATGAATCAAGGGTCGTGACGTTGGCTTCTGTGGCTGAATATCGCTGCTGAAGTAGCGATAGTTTGGAAGCTGCAAAAAAAGGGTTTGGTATAAGACCAGAGCGAGCCTCAATAGCGGCCACAATCTCCGATGAGGAAAGCACCTGGCTTGCCAGCTCACTCCCGCGTGCGTCTCGCCAAGACAAAACCGGAGATAGTGGAGCTCCATCTCTACTCCATGCCATAACCCCCGACCGCTGCGTTGCAAGACCTACCCCCGCGACCGAGGAACCGACCTCAACACTTATTGCGCGCCCCCACTCAACCGCAGCACGAACCGAAGAGAGAATCTCATCCGGATTGTGTTCAAAGGACACTATCCGGTCACCCTCAGTCTTAATTGGCCAGACCGCTCTACCGAGAATAGTTCCTTCCTCTCGCAGCACCACACTTTTCGTTGAGGAGCTTCCTTGATCGATGCCGATAACGGTAAAGCGATTACGGGACAACCGATGACGCTTCATCAAACCTCACTTTTTCTTGCTAGATACCAAACTGGACGTCCGGAATCCTCCGCCAGCTCCCCCTCGACAACAATCTGCCAACCAGGCCCCCGACGCTGCTCAAATAGCTCCCTCATCGCTATCGCCTCATCCCATCCCCCCGGATGTCCCGTATACGCAATGATCGACACTACCCCACCCGCCCGCACCAGCGAGAACGCCTCCTGAACTGCAACGCGAGAACTCTCCGCTCGGGTAATAATCTCACGGTCTCCACCCGGCAAATATCCAAGATTTCCCACCACCGCTCCAATATTTCCCCGCACCTCACCAGGCAAACTCTCCCTCAATCTTGAATGACAATCATGAATTAGCCGCAACTGATCTCTCCAAACCTCACACCGCTTGGCAGTTGCTTCAATCGCAGCAAGCTGAAGATCGAACGCAAAAACGACCCCGGCGGGGCCAACATGTTGCAATAAAAACTCTGCGTCATGACCATTTCCCGCAGTCAGATCAATCGCGCAATCGCCCTCACGCAGAACCGTAGCAAGATAGTGATGATTTTTACTCGTGAGACGGTACATTGAGTTGGAGAGTTCCCTATAGATCTAAGATTACTTCCGATTAGTTCAGGTTTAAGCTAATAAAACAAGACGCGCTATAAGAGAAATTGAGCCTCCTTGCGAAGCTCCCGTCTATGTGCTAGGGTGCAAAGATTAAAGATAGAAGACGAGAAAACAAAAGCCCGGCCGCTTCATCAAGAGGGCAAGCTGAGCCGTTTAGGTTGAATCAAGGTTTATAACTGTTTTGTCAGCTATCGTACGTTCGCTAAATCTCTGAAGAATTTTTTCCTTCTCGGATCATCAGCCGGTTTTTTAATGTTTGCGGGTCGATCAGGCGTTCTTTAGCATCTGAAAGCCACGCCTCCAGCAGAGTAAACAGACAGGTTGATCGTTAATAGTCAGCGAAGAACAGTCAGAAAGAGCGTTATTCGAGGCGACTTAAATAAATGATCGCAAGCCTTTTGAGGCCCTATGAGCTCGAATGCTATTGCACTCAGCCGTTGGCTATTGGCCTATCTGTTCTTTACGCTCCTTCAGCCCATGCGCAACTACTCAAGGTGCGCTAGGCTTTAAGGAAAAGATAGATTTCCTACGTGTGGATCCACGACGCGTGCAGCTGCTTGAGAGCATCGCTTCGGCTTCCCTTCTTCCATTTTAGGAGCATTGTTCGCCGTGACCGCCTTAACTACCCCAACAGCCCGTCGTACCCGCCAAGTCCCACGTCGGACAATACACCGTAGACCTGTCGGAAACACTGCTGCAAGAAAAAGATCCTCACAAGCCGCAGAGGCCGAGACAACAATCGCGGTTGGAACACAATCTGTCGCAAAACCAGCACAAATTAACTCGATTCCTTTGCATCAAAGAAGCGACATGCTTTGGTACAACAAGGAGTTCGATCTCTATCAGCAATACCCGATCGCTTTGCGTTTCTCAATTCGAAAGAGTTACGGGTGGGCCGTCCTCGCCATCCTCTCTCTTTGTTCGTTTATTTGGTTCCATGGAGTAAGCGGACTAAGTGAAATGGATGAAACGATGACACGGATTCATTTCACTGTATTTAGAGTTGCAATCATCGCGCTGATGATCAGTATTGGATATTGGGAGCTCTACCGGCGAAACTTTTCTTATCGGATCGAGGGATTTCGATTATTAATTGAGCGGGGCATTCTTTTTAAAGTTTACGCATCGGTACCACTTCTGCCGGTCGCAGATATTTTGGTGCGGCGCAATTTTGCGGATATTCTCTTTGGAGTGTATAATGTTTCTCTTCTTATTCCTGTAAATGCGGGCGAACATCTTTGTACCATTCCGGGGCTTACTCGCGATGCTTCATTCGGTCTTCGAGAATACCTCGCCCAACAGCTCAATAATCAGGTGTTTATCGCTGATGCGGCGCTAAAATCAGTTGAGGCACCGACAAGTTAAGGACTGTATTTCGAGCCACTCTTTGAAGATGGAGTCGGCCCGAAATACAATTAAGTTCGAGATACATTGAAGTTATGGTGCCGAAACTCTCGACTGCCTTTCCATCCGATGCCCGCATCAGCTCCAGACTTCGCGCCACAATTGAGCCGATTACCGTTCGTTGCGCTCAACTATTTGAAGCTTTAGGTGCTGATGCAGAGTGTCACCTCGTTGGAGGTGCGTTACGCGATGCTGCTCTCGGTGTTCAACCTCTAGATATCGATATCGCAGTCCGGCTAGAACCGATCGCTGTTCAGGATCGGCTCGCGAAATGTGGCATTCGCACCTATGCAACTGGGCTGCGGCACGGTACCGTCACTGCACTCCTAGAAGATGATACGCCCGTCGAGATAACCACATTTCGCCTCCCTAATCCTGAGAATGCGCCCCTTTTTTCAGAGTCAATTACAATTGATCTGAGTGGCCGGGACTTCACGATAAATGCCATTGCTCTTAATCCGTTTACTGGTGAAATTATCGATCCATTTAACGGACTAGATGATTTGCGATCTGAAATAGTTCGAGCGGTTTGCGATCCATACGAGCGGCTCAGCGAGGACCCACTCCGGATCCTCCGAATGGTTCGGTTTGGTCACGCATCGGGTCGTTCTGTAGACGAGGCAACACAAAATGCCGCGAGATCTCTTGTCGATAGGATCACCGCAGTAAGTGTCGAGAGGATTCGGGAGGAGCTGATACACATTCTCTGCTCTCAACATCCAAGAGCCGGCTTTTTCGCGCTTCGTCATCTCGAAGCGTTGCCACTTTTGATTCCGGAGCTAATGCCGAGCATCGGATGTGATCAAAATAAATGGCACATCGAAGATGTTTTCAATCACACATTATCGGTCGTTGAGCGAACCTCGGCATCGGATCGAATATTGCGGCTCACCGCTCTTTTTCACGATACCGGAAAACCGGCCACTCTTTCGATCGACGACGATGGGAATCGGCACTTTTATGGGCACGAAGTTGTGAGCGCAAAGCTCTGCGAGGAGGCGCTGCAACGGTGGCGATGCTCGACCGATGAGGTGCGCACCGTAACAATGTTAGTTCGCAATCATATGCGGAGCATCGATTGTGGGGCACCTGGTGTGCGGCGATTATTGCGCGATTTAGGAGAACAGTTCGATCGCTTTCGCGCGTTTCAGGATGCCGATAAAACGCCCACATTAAGCGACGATGATCACCTGCTTCGAGTTGGAAAGTTCGATGCCCTCGTTGCAGCGGAGCGTAAACGTCTCGAGGGTCGCCCGGTTGATAAGCTTGCTGTGAATGGTCACGATATCATGTCGCTCTCAGTCCCCGCCGGCCCCCGGGTAGGTGCGATTTTGCACCAACTCGCTGAAATGGTGATAGAGGATCCTGCGATTAATGTGCGTGAGGTGCTATTGGAACGTGCGCGCGAGCTAGCTCTTTGAAGTTGTGAGTATTAGGAGGGTGGTATCGCCATGAGTAATGGAGGAGCATCAACGGCAACGAAGATTCGTCGTTCACTCGTAAGATGGCTGGCTCTTGGATCTCTCATATCTGCTGCTCCGCTAATTATGCTGAGTGCCTATCCTCCGCAATCATCTCAACAGCTCGCTTTTGTCGAATGGGTTAATAACGTTTCGGTTCGGCGCGAGGCTTCGGTTTTGATTGAGCTGCGGGAGTATAAGCCGAATCACAATCCAACTTTTTTTTCAGTCAAAGGGACCAGCGATTCTCCTAAAGTTCAACGTCTTATTGAGCTAGCGCGAGATGCTGAGCTGTTTCAAGGAGATGCGCCAGATGTTGGACAAGCTGCGAAGGCTTCAGGTGGTGAACCCGAGGTGGAGGTGGTTATAAAGGGTGCTGGTTCACAATTTCTCTATCGGGGTAATTCAGCTGAGTTCGAGAGGCAGATTCAAGCGAAGGTGTTTCAGGCGTTGATGGGGGAGTTTGGGGGTTAGAAGGGAAAAGTAGCAAATAGTCGCGTGAGGCATTTTTAGATATGGTCCCGATGCGTTTATTGAAGCATTCTGTTGGCTGAAGCGCACTCGGTCTTTGCAATTCTATACGCGATTAATTTACGCGAACTAGTTCGTAATTCATCGTGAAATGGTTTCGAGTGCAGAGCCGCCAAATTTAAAATTAGCACCCCGATCTCTTTCTCATCGAATGAACATACCACCCCGTTCCTCGCTCTCCTTCGACGCCTCTCCTGAGACTAAGGGCATAGACGAAGCAGATCTATACCCGCACGATTTTTTTCAATCACGTCGCCGATTCCTTCAACTCGCTAATTCGCGCGGTGCGAAGGTATCCTCCTTTCCCGTAGCCACTAAAACGTCCTCTTTTCCTGAGCCTCTCACGATCGATATCGCCTATATTGGCGACCCGGCCGCGCATCGGAAAATAATCCATATCGCTGGCACTCACGGCGTCGAGGGGTATCTGGGTTCAGCTATTCAGTGTTGTATTTTTAATAGCCTTGACGTGCTGCCGCCCGATTGTGGAGTCGCGCTGGTGCACTGCCTCAATCCGTGGGGTATGGCGATGGTGAGAAGATCTAACGAGAACAACGTCGATCTAAATCGCAATTCGGTATTTCCCCCCCTTGAAAGGGTGGGGCTTGCAGAGTATGGATTGGTGCGCGATCTCCTACTTCCCGTTAAAAGGCCAACGGTGGGCAGATTTACGATTGCGGCTCTGCGCAAGGTCCTAAAGCACGGATTCCGCAAGGTCCTTCAAGCAATTACCGGTGGGCAGTATATCGATCCAGAGGGGCTTTTTTATGGTGGTTTGGAGTTACAACAGGAGCTTCAGATATTCTCAACATGGCTAAAGAGCAACATCAATCCGGATGATCACGTAATCTGCCTCGATCTTCATTCCGGTTTGGGAGGATTTTGCAAAGATGCTCTACTCCTTGATGATGCAGATGGGAGCGACGCACACAAAAGGTTTATCACCTTGTTTCCCGATCAGGATGTTCAAGCTCCAGATTCTACCGATTCAATCAACTATATTACCAATGGATCTCTTGGGTACTTAATCCCCCACCTATTTCCTCACGCGGTTGTGGATCAAGCAGTCCATGAGTTTGGCACCGTAAGTCCCGGTCGGGTTTTGTATTCCCTTCTTGAAGATAATTTCCTTTTTTTCAAGGACCCCTCGAAGCGGCAGGTAAAAAAGCTTTTGCAGTGTTTTTGCCCTGAAGCACCCGTTTGGCGACGAAATGGTGTACGTCGTGGCGTAGAGGTTTTTTTTCGCGCGGTTAGGGGTGCGGGAGAATCGAGTTGCAAGTGAATTTGGACTTGGCAAATGCTTTTTTTGGGCTGCCGATTTCGGTGATTCGGGTGAATGGGTCTATGGCGCCTCTGCCGATTCAGTCTTTGTCATTAGATCGAAGATGCTATTGACCTGCACTTGATCATTGTTTTCAAGAGCGCTAACTAAATCGCGAAGTCGCTGAGTGTTAACTTCTTTCTGACTATCAAAATCAGCCTTAGCAGCCGGAGTCTGATAAGTATGAGCTTCCATCATGGTGAGGGTTGATTGAAGGAACGAAAGCACTTTGTCTTTATTATTCAGTAAATCTGCCCCATTCGAAATATTTGGCCCATTCATCTCCTTCAACACATTCAAAGAATCGTTAAAAAATCTAGGCCTGCCAAACCCAGAAAGATCCGCATCGCACAAGTATTTCCCGAGCTCCGTTCTAGGATTTTGAACCAGCACGCCATCTTTATTTTTCTCGAGAGCTGTCGCTGAAATTGCGCGCCCCACCTCAACCATCCCGGATAAGAAGTATTTGCCGCTCTTAATCATCTCCCATACTGCTTTTCTAGCACCAATAGGCTCGTTGTGACGTGATGTCTCGAGATATCCCCAGTCGTGATAGGCTGCTGCGACGACGAGGAGCTCAACTTTTCGTGGAGATAAATTGTCGGCCACTGCAAGGTCATAGACCGTCTTCATGACGTTTTCGGTGTGTTTGATGGAGTGGTAGGAGAGATTTTTATCCAAATTTCCGAGGTCTTCTAACGCCCTTTCAATAATCCGAAAGGCCTTAATGTTGTTATAGGCGGGCGGTTTCTCCGTTATTGTTGGAAAAAGAAAAGGTAGACGAAAAGATGGTTTAGAAGTGTCGCTGCCTTCCGTACCCGTTTCACGATCTTTCACAATCACAGCCTCTCTCCTTGATTTAATTTTCAAGATATTCTCCCATATAAAGTAGGAAAAGTCTCGAAATACTAAAAATCTCATCCGCGACCCCACAGGTTGCCCCTCCCTCACAAAATCGGTAACCTCGGAACCAAAAATCCCGTTCCCTTTTTCCAAGCCAATGACCAAGCTTCACACTTACCACAACGACCTTCTGTGAACACCATCCAAATCATCATCGCAGCTCTTATCCTCGCCGCACTCGGCGGTCCTATTGTCGCGCCAACCGTTGTGCAGACCAATCCGTTATCGGTAGAGCAGCAGCAGATGCTTCTTGCTGCTGTTTGCGGATACCTTATCCTGCAACCCCTCGTGCGGCGGGCGCCGAAACAAGCTGCTTCTCAGCCGGACCCAACCATTCAGCTCCGCGAAAAAAATGTTGCGCTTGCTGAGCGAGTTCGGGGGCTAGAGGGTGAGTTAGCGGCGGTTTCGGGGGAGCTTAGAGAGGGGCGTGAGAGGGGCGAAGAGCTTTCACGTGCTTTGGCGGAGGCTCAGGCAAGGCTTGCGGCGGCTCCCGCTCGCTCTCCGGCCCAGCCTGCGGCGCAATCGATAGCTGAGGCGTTGCAGCTTGTCTCGCTCCTCCAGCAGAGGGGGCGGTTCGTTGATTTTGTGATGCAGGATATCGCTCCAATTTCAAATGAACAGGTCGGTGCCGTGGCGCGCTTTGTTCATCAGGGGTGCCGCTCTGTATTCCAAGAAATCTTTGATATTCAGTCGGTTCGAAGTGAGGATGAAGGAGCATCTGTTCATCTGGCGAGCGCGCCAGATCCTGAAAAGGTTCGGCTTCAGGGTAAAACGCCTAGCTATCCCACTGAGGGGTCGATTATTCATCGGGGCTGGTTAACGACGAAGGTATCGCTTCCCGTGGTAACGGGTGAACGGACGCCGCCCTATGTAATTGCTCCAGCTGATGTTGAGCTCAGATAAGTTTCTTTGAATGCATGAGCGCTGCACATTCTTTTCAAGTGAACGAGTAGCAAGAAGTATCATAAATGAGCACACAAGATTTATCCCCACATCTAACTATCGGCATCGATCTTGGAACCTCAAACAGCACCGTTTCCATCTGGAAGCACCCTGATTCCAAGTGCGAGCACCCTGATTCCGAGTGCAAGCACCCTGATTCCGAGTGCAAGCACCCTGAAAGCACCTCCAACGCGCCACAACCCGTTTCCCTTCGGCAGGTTCAGAGCCCGGGTGTAACAACCACTAGCCCACTCCTCCCCTCGGTGCTCTATCTTCCAACCGCCGTGGAGGCCTCTACCGCGACCTTCTCACTCCCGTGGAGCGAGGGGAGCTCCAAGCCCGTTATCGGGGTTTACGCTCGCGAACAGGAGGCTCGCACCCCTGATCGGGTAATTCGTTCGGCAAAATCGTGGCTATGTAATCCAGCTATTGATCGACGCGCCCCCGTGCTCCCCATCCATGCAGCTGAAGATATAGAGAAACTCTCTCCATTCGCTGTTTCGAAGGCGATTCTTTCACAACTTCGTCACGCGGCAACCTCTTGGGCGGCTGAGCAGGGATGGAGTGACCCGTTCTCCGTGGGCTCACCAGTTGTCACGGTTCCCGCATCGTTCGATGAGGTCGCGCGCCAACTCACTCACGACGCTGCGATAGCCGCCGGATTTGGTTCGTGTACCCTTTTGGAGGAGCCACAGGCCGCTTTTTACGCCTGGCTATCTCATCACGAGAACGATTGGCGAAAAATGGTCAAGCCGGGCGATTCGTTACTTGTTTGCGACGTAGGGGGTGGCACGGCTGATTTTTCGCTCATTGCTGTGCTCGAACAAAACGGCGAGCTGGCGCTCTCCCGTATCGCAGTGGGAGAACATATCCTCCTTGGCGGAGATAATATTGATTTGGCTCTCGCGTACCGAGCCCGCTCTCGGCTTGCTCCTGCGAATCAACAGCTAGACCCGTGGCAGATGGGGGTTTTGACCTATCTTGCTCAGAGCGCAAAAGAGCGGCTTCTCTCGGATTCAGAGCTTGCTTCGTACACTATTACTATACCAACCCGAGGTGCAAATCTTTTTGCGGCACCGATAGAGGCGTCGATAACGAGAGAGGATATCGACGAAATAGTGCTTGGAGGATTTTTTCCCGAGGTCGAGCGGACCGCAACTCCTTTGCAAAAAAAAGGAGCGAGCCTCACCGAATTTGGCCTCCCGTATGCAGCCGACCCCGCGATAACGAAGCATCTTGCTGCGTTTCTTGCGAGGAGCGCCGCGATCATCAACCAAACCGCAGAGCTTGCTCCGTTGCGTGAGCGGGCAACTGATGGGTTTGTGCGCCCATCTGCGGTGCTCTTTAATGGTGGTGTCTTCAATAGCGATACGCTTCGCAATCGAGTGCTCAACCTTCTTCGCGAATGGTCCTCTCCATTTCCAATAACAGAGCTGCACGGCATCGATCGCTCGCAGGCCGTCAGTGTTGGTGCGGCGTGGTATGCTCGGCTAAAGGCTTCAGGCGAGGGAGTTCGGGTCCGCTCTGCGACGACAAAATCGTTCTATATCGGGGTCGAGAGCGCGATGCCTGCTGTTCCCGGATTTAGCCCGCCTCTTAAGGGACTCTGTATCGCTCCGCGCGGAGTTGAGGAGGGTAACGACATTGCGCTGCCTGCAAGAACATTTTCTCTTGCTGCGGGAGACGAGGTTCAGTTTCGACTTTTTGCGAGCGGTGAACGCCCCGACGACCGGGCGGGGGACGAGGTCTCTGATGCTGAGCGGATGCTCGATGAACTCGAGCCAGTATGCGCGACGATCACTCGAGCAACATCTGAGGTGGCCTCGGGGGCTGTGAGAGAAATTTCTGGGATAGAAACTCCGATGTTACAAACTTCGGCATCACAAATGACTGCGAGCGCTCGTATCCCCGTTCAGCTTCACACCCGACTTACTGAGCTTGGACTTCTCGAGATAACTCTTCAGGAAACCGCGGGCGCTGATTCGTGGCGACTCGCCTTTGGCACCCGTTCGGAGCATTCGTGACAAAATCTCGCTACTGCATCGGCATCGATTTAGGCACCACCAACTGCGCCCTCGCGTACGTCGACACCCTCTCAGCGGAGCGCCGCACAGAGCTGTTTCCTGTCCCACAGCAGCTCTCCGAATCCACGATCGGTGTCGGAGAGCTGCTACCCTCGACCGTGGCGCTCCTCGATTCAGGATCGCGGCTTATCGGCCGTGCTGCGCTTGAGTTGATGGAATACGGCGCAGTGCCGGTTGTTTCAAGCGCAAAATCGTGGCTTATCGTCGATACGATAGATCGCCGCGCGCCGATACTCCCCCTCAATCAAACCGTCTCCTCCTTCGCAAAAAAGGTGAGCCCTGTCGAGGCATCGGCGCTCTATCTTTCGCATCTTCGAGAGCAGTGGAACGAGACGATGGCGGCATTCGATTCTTCGTATCGGCTCGAGCATCAACAGGTCGTTGTCACCGTCCCCGCATCATTTGATCCGATAGCTCAAGCGCTCACCCGAGAAGCGATATCACAAGCTGGGCTTCCCTCGGATACTACACTCCTCGAGGAGCCTGTTGCGGCATTCCACCACTTTTTAGAGCAAGACGAGGCGGCGTTATCTCAGCTTACAAAGCGGCCTGCAAATATTTTAGTTGTCGATATCGGGGGTGGCACCACCGATTTTAGCCTATTGGAGCTCGAGCGCTCGGGCGAGCTCAAACGGGTCAAGGTCGGCGAACACCTTCTTATTGGCGGCGACACGATCGATCACGCGATAGGGCATCTCGTGCAACAACATCTCTCGCGCACCCTATCCGCGCGAGCATGGACAGCGATTCTCTATCAGGCGCGGCGGGTCAAAGAGGGGTATCTTTCTGGAGCTGAGGCTTCTTCCGCAGCCGCTCCGATGACCCTCACCATCCCCGGCGAGGGAAGTAATCTTTTTGCCACCACCGAAACGGTCACCCTGACCCGCGATGAACTAGCCACCACAATACTCGAGGGTTTCTTTCCCCCGTGTGGCTCCAGGGATACCCCCAGTGGGCGTTCAGTAGCGCTCCGTGAGGTTGGACTTCCATTTCCACCCGATGTGGCGATTACCCGCCATCTGGCGGCCTTCTTGGCAGGTGCGCGGGTCGATGCCATTCTTTATACCGGCGGCACCCTTATTTCACCCCTTTTGCAGGACCGCCTTACTCGCCTTATCACCCGCTGGCAGCAGGGCATCGCCCCCATAGTTCTTCCCAACCGCTCCTTTCTTCTAGCCGTTGCCCACGGCGCCGCCCGCTCCGCACTCAGCACCCGCAATCTTTCCCGCCGCGTCGCAATGGCGTACCCCCGCAGCCTCTATCTCGATGTCGGAGTCCGGCACCCCCACCCTCCCCAAAAGGTGCCAGGCACCTCCCAAACTGGTGCCAGGCACCTTCCCCCTTCCCCCGCCAACACCCCTGAGGCCACCCCCAATGGCGCCCCAAATGGTGCCAGGCACCTTTTTAACCCACCGATTTCACAGGACAACCCCCTCCCTCACCCCGCACCCACCCAAGGTGCCAGGCACCTTCTCTGCATCTTTGCTCAGGGCCACCACACCGGCGACGAGGTGCGTATCGAGGACACTCCCCTTATCGCCACCACCAACGAACCGGTTCGGCTCCAGCTCTACTCCTCAACGGTACGACCCGATGATCGTGAAGGTGAGCTAGTTCCCCTCTACTCCTCCACCGCAGGACCCGTTTTCCCCCCCCGCCCCCCCGCAACCACGAGCCGCGCGCCCACCC
>JBIJBT010000145.1:0-3789 GCA_044345055.1 Bdellovibrionota bacterium | reverse complement strand
TCTCCCCGTCCAGCTCGCGATCCAACTAACCGAGGTAGGCAGCCTCTCCCTCTCCTGCATTACCCGAGACCTCCCCCACCGCTGGACCATCGAGTTCCACCTCACCGACGAAAAGCGCAACCCCAACCAACTAAAACCCGCCGCCACCACCGAGAGCGCCAAAAAGCTAATCTCTGCGGTCTTTACTAAAGGCTCCACCGAGCCCCCTACATCTCTCCTAACCCGCCTCGAAAAGCTCCTCACCACTCCTCGCGACGACTGGAACCTCTCAACCCTGCGCGCCCTCTGGAACCCACTCGCCGACTCTCTCACCCGCCGAGGCAAATCCCCAAAACACGAGGTCGCCTGGCTCCAATGCGCTGGCCACGCCCTACGTCCCGGCCTTGGCGATGAATCCGATTTCCTCCGCATCAACGAACTGTGGCGCATCCGCACCATCGGCACTCCGCATAAACGAGAACCCGCAGTCACCCTTGCAACTCAAATCCTCTGGCGCCGAGTGGCCGCTGGACTATCCTCAGAGCGTCAGCGAGAGTTGTACGAAGAGTTGATAAAGGGCGAGCTGACCAATCCCGAGACCTTTCGATTACTCGCATCTCTCGAGCGACTCCCCCAAGCAGCAAAAGAGCAGCTCGTCAACCGAAGCCTCAAGCTACTAAACAATACCTCTAAAGATTCCCAAATTCTCGGCCTCTGGTGCCTCACGCGTCTCGCAACCCGAGAGCTAATCTACTCCGCCCCCCGCTACGCCCTCGAATGGACAGTCGCGGCGAAGGTGGTAAATCGAATATTAGGACTTGCAAACCTGCCAGATCCACACCGATCGCGAGCCTTAGCCTTTATGGTCCGCGGCGCTAAATTCGAACGAATAGAAAATCAAGATGCATCGCTCATAGATCAAGCAATCGCTTCTCTCGAGGGAGAATGGCGAGATATTGCGTTAGGTTTGAGCGAAATAGGTTTTATACCTGGTTCCAATAGAACATTAGACGCCGGATTAGTCGGCGATTCCTTGCCGCCAGGGATCGTGTTTGGAGGGGGAGTGGAGTAGGAAATTTTAAAGTCTTAGGTCGATTTTTACGAGTTAATTTGGATATTAAGAGTAAGAATCTAACTAAGCGAGCTATTTCAGGGCTCGCTAGACGATAATAGCTTTTTTGCTCAATACGGTTGACCTAGTTTAGTGGTCTTTTTTTTAGAACGTGATATAGTTCCGTGTCAGAAATGGCGATATACAGCTCGACAAAAAGACCTCCCCGAACAAGTTTGGTGCATTTGAGAAATGGCCTTTATTAGCAATCATTATTGCCCTGAACCCGCCTATCGGCCCGTCAATGGGACTCTGAGCACCGAACTTCAAAGTCCCAACGGGATAGTATGGCTTGCGCGACTTCAGACCAAATTAAATTCAAAAGAAGCAGAATTATCCGCCATTAATCGAACGCTGGGTGCCACTATCGATGTAGCTTCAACGCTCAAAGAGATGAAGGAAGCAATAGAAAACCTTAGTCAGCCAGAGCGAGAAACAGTTGCTCTCTGTGCGCTCTTGCGGAGCGGTGCTAAGGCTAGAATGGATAGTCGCGAATCTAATTTGAAGCAATTGGGTATACTGTCAGAGGCGCTCAAAGATTACGACATCGATCTCAGGGCAGTTGCTTTAAGTCAGGTCGTTAAGGGCTGGCCTCTTCGAATGGATGAGGAAGGACAGCAAAATCAGGATGGGGTTATTCGCGCATCTAACGATTTCACCACACCCAACTATGAGATGTTCACGGACTCTAGCCACGGTGATATAGAATCAAAGATCGGTGTGGTCGCTTGGGGAATGCGTGCCTGTTACCTTATGCATCAGTGCTTTGAGGATGAGGCCAAAGGACAATTAGCTCCTCTTACCCCAGAAGCCGAGGCTGGATGTCGACGAGGGTTATTAACTTTAATTCCAACTCTTCCAGAAGAAACTCTTTCTGGAGTGCCGCTGTTCGGGAAAGAACTCCTCGGTGACGTTAACAGCGAGACTCTATTCGGCAAATTTCGTGATATCGTTCAAGCGCGTGCCTGTTTTCATCTTCTACAGATTGGTCTTACTAACGATTTACAGAAGATTGCAAAAAGTGGAAATGAAAACGCACCGACTCCATTGGAGAAATACCTAAAAGGTGAGCTGGACCGCAGCGGGATGATTCGTCAATACCTTATACCGGTAATCAATCTCAGCAGCGATTGCCGACAAGAACTTATAGATTCTCTTGAAGGTGAACTGGTCAAAAGCGTCGTCAATCCATTCAATTACACCAATAGAGATGCCTACTCTGATTTCAGATTCAACTGGGAAGATTCGGAGATAGAGGAAGCTCTCAATCGCAGAGTGCGAGTGTTTGCATCAAGACTGAATGATAACAAAGGTGACTCGAGTGAAGCTATAATCCAGGAGGCACTCGAACGGGCGGGTATTGACCTTGCTCTTCATGAGTTCTTCCATCAATTTCTGGATGGAACTATCAGTTATGACGTCCTAAAAAATGTTGACGATCAATGGAAAGAACTCTCAAATATATTGCAGGCGGAAATAGGCCTCAATTCTATAACCTCTCTAACTGCTCTCATCGCATCGGAACGAGCACTCTTTCAGAGCTTTCGTGTACAACTCGGAATATACCTAGCTGAAGGTCAGTTACATCAACATGGAAATAAATTTTATAAGAAATTCAGCGATCAACTGGACGATAGCCTAGAAGATAGACCGGAACTGCGGAGCCCCTCAACTTCTGACGGAACAAACTCAACCCTAGACCCTTCGGAAATTCTCGAGAAGAAAGCCGAGATGAGAACCAAGCTTCTCGAACATCTGGCCGAGAAAAAGCCCTGCCCAGATGTTATAATTAGCCGAGCAGTTTCCACTTTAAGCGAAACTTTCCCTCTCTTTGCCCCCACATCCAACGAGGAAACAGCCGAGCTTGAAGAAACCATCAGCTGCCTTTGCGGGGAACAACTGCAAGAGAGAATTGATTTTCAATGCACTCTTTTAGAGGAATATATTAATACAAAACTCGGCCTCAAGATTTGTTAATCCAATCACCGTGGCTAATCCATATCCCGATTCTCGACTTGCAAATCTCTCAACTTTATCTTTACGATGCTAAGACTCCGGCGCTCATGCCTCTTTCTTGCTGCGCAAAGTTCGCTGACTAGCGGCTGAGCTATTCGTATCATAGATCTTAACGAACTGGACCTTCATCCTTGTCACCAACTCATTTTCCCTCAAATACTCCACCAGAGAACGACCCATCTTCTGGGCCAGGTGATGAGCTTGCTAAGGCCTTCTACCAAACTGCTAAAAAGGCAGAAAATGCTTCAACAAGAATTGAGGCGGCGCTTAAGATTTTTTGTGATGATTTTTCTCTAGAAAAGGCAAAATCTGGCGATCGTTTTCATCCTTCGCTTGATACACTTTCTAACTATCTTCAGGAATCATCCGATAAAAATTTTTCCGACCTTAACGAGCGGTTTCGCAGAGGACGGCTAATTATTGCGCACAGTATCGCGACCCATTTGGGAACGAACGAGGCAGCCAGCATTGCCCGAGAGATTGCCGATATCTCGTTTGTGACCGATATGGGTACGTGCCTAACAAAGCAAAAATTAGCTTCGAAGATTGACGAATACCTATTAAAGCTTATAGCACTTGAGAGTTAGGAGTTGTCTTCCCACAATAGTTGATCAATCGGCGCGGATTAGAGTGCCGCTTTTTTGGGTTAAAAAGGTTTAAAATGAGAGGAATTTGACTATCCG
>JBIJBT010000147.1:0-3682 GCA_044345055.1 Bdellovibrionota bacterium | reverse complement strand
ACCTGACGGCGTTGTCCTCGGTAGTAGTGCTCGAGCCGCGCTTTTACGCCAAGATAGCGCAAGAGTGCTGGGCTTCGACGGGGGCGGGGAGTTATGTGTTGCTCTGATTGTGCCTCGTGGCGATATCGTGCTCGCTCGCGGGTGAGGGATTCGGTGCGTTCGCTCTTTATCGCAGCAAGCGCCTGTGCTCGTGCCTCGCTACGCTCTTGGCTTTCCTGCTGGTAGCGGCTGCGGAGCTGCTGGCTTTCGGAGCTAGTTGGTAGCCAGCGGTAACCATCGGTTTGCTGAGTTGGGCTCGTTGCCTCTGTAGATTTTTGAGAAGTAAATCCTTCGAGCCGCTTTGCCTCTTCTCTCACCAAAAGCGCTGCTGCGATATCGGAGAACTTTACCATCGCCTTGGTGGTAACCTCGACGACAACAAAACCGCGCCCACGCTCTCGAACCTCAAGCCCTCGGGAATGGAGAAGCTCCTGTACTCCTAACCACTGCCCCGCCCGAATTGCTGCCGTAAGCGATTGTCCAAGCTCTGTCGTTAGCCACGATAAAAGCGAAGTCTCCCCTCGATGCGCCTCCATCTCTTTGCCCGACGCACTCTGTCGCTTAGGCTCGGGCGAGGGGCGGAGGCCAAACTCTGCTTCGCACTCCTTTACTAATTCGCGAAATCCACGATACGCCTGAAACGGCTCATGTAGCGTAAATCGCTCGGGGTGAATTTTTGAGAACACAACATGCATGTGTTCGTGCTCGGTATCAGTATGAATCGCCCACACGGCGTGATGATCACCAAACCCAAGCCGGTCGGCAAGCCGCCCCACTATCTTCTCCCACGATTGGTTCGGGAGTGTCTCGCCGTGCTGCAATGATACTATGAGGTGATAGTACCGCTCGCTTCGAGCTGACTGGTTTTGCTCAATGACCGCTATCATCTCCCGCCGCTGCAACCCTTCAGTGTCCGACACGCACCCAATGAGGCCATAGGCGGAAACACCCTCTCGCTCTGCCTTACCGGAAACTCCCTCGCGAAGAACGTACCGCACCACCCGCTGCCATCCTCCGGAACCGGATCGTGGCGTCTCCCGGTTTCGTCGCTTGATGTGCTTGATGATCATAGCCGCTCCACTACTTCTCGTATCTGCTCCTCGGTAGCCTCTATCCGGTGGAGGACATCCCGCACATCGGAAACCGAGATTTCGCCTCGCTCCTTGTCAAAGCGCTCCTCATTGGTGAGCCACAGTTTTAGCAAACCACCAAGCCGCCCCATATCGGCCCGCAGCCGGATGAGCTCCAAAACCGCTCGCTGGTCGGACACTACTTTGAGCTTCTCACCAAGAGCAACCGCCCGCACAAAACTCGCCGTGCTTACTCCGCACATACCGGCTTGAATCCGAACGTCGTTAAGTTCGGAGGCGGTGAGTCGGACCTGAAGGAGCTGGGTTCGAACTCGTCGCTCGCTTCGGCGCTTGTGGGGGGTGGATTGGGTGGCTGGGGTCGGAGATTCCGAGGAGGGGGTGGGAGAGAGAGCGGCTGGAGACGGTTCGGTGGATGAATGGTCGAGATCGATGGCGGTGGAGGGTAGCGGGGTGGTCATGGTGGGCCAGGGAACTTTTTTTGATGGGGAGGGAAATAGCTCGTGAGAGCTGGTCCTTCCGGGGGAGTATGCCTTGCGAGGTGGCAAGTGGTGAAGATGTTTTTTGGGACGGGATTTGAAGAGAACGAGGAGGGGAGAATTAGGGGAGTGGGTGGGTGACGAATACCACCAATCCGCATTCGATGCTTTGGACGTTGGTGGAGTGATTAAGGGAAAAGAGAGAGCCCCGTTGCTCTGAGCGATGACCGCAGAGCAACGGGGTTAAGAACGGGAGGCTTGATCAGAGATCAGCCAAGAACCTTCGGGCTGCTTCAAGGTCGGAAACGACCTTGAAAGTTGCACCGACTTCCTCAAGAGAGGCAATTAGCTCTTCTCGCGCGGCCTCTGTGTGCAGCTTGTCAAAGCGGCATCCCGCCGAGTTTATCATGCAATCAATGATTGCGACTGAGTCAACTGGGCGAACCCAGCAACTCCAGTCTATGTCACTCTGAGCCGCGTAGTGAAAATCGGCCCTGACTTGGTCAAGGCCTAATTCGACGAGCCCCTTTAAATGAGGTTGATGGCACCTCATATTATTGAGTCTGACCTCATTAAGTTTGGAGGCCATGGCCGCCATAATGGGCCAAATTGTCTCGCGACGTTCTGGCCCTGCCACGGGGACGCGAGTGACTACAATCTTCAGCCCTTCTTGCCCTTTCCTGCTAAACAAGAGTACGGGCAGCCCCCGAGAGTCTGCCCAATATACTTGGGCGGCAGGAAATACGGCTCTCTCGCCCGCTTCCTTCCAAGTCCCCGCAGGGACTGTAAAAGTCTCATCAGGGAGGGCGCCGATCAATCGTTCGAAGACACTTTGGTCCTCGAATAGGCCGGGAATGCCTACAGTGTTGGACATGGCGAAGCCACGAAGTACCCGAAAGTTATTTCCCCATCGCTCCTAAAAGTGCTCTAAAGGCTTAAAAAAATCGAATTGCCAATAATATCAAACATATCGTATGCGCATATCCCACTAACTCATCGGGAATGAGGATCGTAAGAAGGCTGCTTCATTGCTTAGGGAGGTCGGACCTTGATCATGAGAGCCGCGAGGTGGAGCTTACGTTGAGACCATCACTCATCAATGAGAGGAGGATAACCTTTTCGTACATCCCAGTCAGAAGCCAAGAAGCAAACGGTGCGGGAAATATTTGGGAAATTGATGGCAAGTGGTGAAGATGGTTTTTGGGACGGGATTTGAAGAGAACGGGGAGGGGATACGGGGACCGGTTCGGTGACTTCTTAGGTCCGGTTGAGCGCCAGAGGCGCGAATTAGGAGGTGGGCCGCCCCCCAGTGCGGGGGGTGGCTGTGGCTGTGGCGGTAGTTCCGCCACCTATCTTGCCGCTTATTTTTTCAGTAGTCCGGTGCTGCTATGTGCGATAGGGTTCTGAATCCCGTTTTTGGGTGTCGCAGGGTGTGATGAAAGCACTCTTTTTTGTTGTCGGTGTGCCGATAGGGTATAAAGACATCAGCATTTCCTAACTGGACGTACCCTTTTGTCCTAATTCAAAAAGGCCTTTTCTTGCCGCTCTTTGGCGACGATTACTGCAGGATATTTCATTCGGAATGGAGAGGTGGGATAGGCCTCCGATCGTAAGCACTGCTTACGATCGGAGGCTGAGAGAGAATGGCGACTAGGCCACTACATACCAAGCTCCTTGAACCCCGGCATATGGGCTCCAGCTGGGGTACCGGAAATCGGGATCCCATCTTTCGAGGGTGATCCTTTTACCGTTATCGGTGGGGTCTGTGAAAGACCCGATCCGATATCGGCCGGGTAACAGTTTACCAAACTGGGAGACAGCCTTCGCTGTTTCCTCCGGAAGCTCCACAAGTGGGTGGCCTTGTTGGTCGACAGAAAAAACCATGACTGAACCGTGAAAGCCTCCAATGGTACCCGCCCACCTCTAAAGAAGTCAAGAGAGTGCTTTTTTGTGCTATCACCAAATCAGACTGTCCAATACCACTATCATTTTGTATCTGGACGCACCTTTTATGATTGCTCCATGATGGCTCCACAAATTCATCGCCATTTACTAAAAGGTACACACAACCCATAT
>JBIJBT010000015.1:0-39706 GCA_044345055.1 Bdellovibrionota bacterium | reverse complement strand
TAAGGCCGGCGCGCCTCCCTCCTGCTTCTCTTCCTAAAAGATAGAGCAGAAAAATCAGAGAGAGAGACACTGCAAGAGGCACGGCACGAAGCACGAGAGATGAGCTACCAAAAATCGAGAAAGCCGCCGCTACAAGGAGCGATTCAAGGCTCCCCATGTAGTGTTGGCCGTAATAAAAAACGGGAATTCCTCGGCCTTCACCAATATGTTTTGCCATGAGGCCAACGATCGCCTCATCAGAGTCAATAGAAAACTGCATCCGATAGATGAGCTGCCACCGAATCATAAACCCGAGCACGAGCATAAGCGCGAGAAACCAACGCTCGCTCCAAAGCTGCTCTAGCACTCCCTCTGAAGATCGAGGTTCAGCAATAAACCTTTTTTCCACGCCCCTTTTTGCTCCTCTGAAGAAAAACAACTTCACGATTTCGCGTTCGATCCAACACAGAACTCTTCATACGCGTTAAGGGTAGTTTCACCCGTTCTGGTCCATGAGAATCTTCTCGCCTGAGTGACTCCCTGACAAGAGAGCTGCTCGCGACGCTCTTTGTTCTCTAATAGAGCGTAAAGCTCTGAAACCCAACGCTCGGAATCATCGGGGTCTACGCCAACTCCAACATCGCCAAGCACCTCTGGAAGCGATGCAGCGCGCGAGCTCACAACGGGAAGCCCCGCCGCCATCGCCTCAAGCGGTGGCAAACCAAATCCTTCGTACAAACTTGGGAAAACGAATATAGTTGCGATCTTATAGAGCGCCTTTAAAACATCATCAGGAACGTATCCGATAAGATGTACCTGCTCCTGTAAACCTCGTCGCTGGATCTCCGCGCAGAGTGCTCCGTAATTTCGATCCCCCTCGATTTTCCCCGCAATAACGAAATGAGGTAGTGGCTTAGCTGCTCTTTGTCGCGCCTTGCTGAGATCGTCGAAAACGTGGAGAAAAAATTGGATATTTTTTCTCGGATCGATTCCTCCGACATAGAGAAGTATCTCGGCTCCTCGAGATATCGGTAGCGTTTCCCAGGCCCGCTCAACAGAATCCTCTGAGGCCGGCTCGAAAAATCCCTCCTCTACTCCCAACGGTGTTACCCGAATTCGCTCTGGTGGAATTCCGAGCACTCGCTCAAGATCACGCGCCGTACAATCGCTTATCGCGAGTATCATGGATGCCGATCGAATCGCCCGCAGCTCTAAGAATCGAGCAAATCGAAATCGCCATCCTGGAACGTCAGCCGCATAAAGATCAGCAAAGATAATTGGAATAAGATCGAGAACGGTCAAGATGTACGGCTGCGCGAGCCACGCAGGTGCATCCATATGCGCCGGAAAATGAAGAGTAGAGAAGCGCGCCATTGGACCGCTTTTAAGCTGCATCGGATAGAGGAGCTGTTGACGAATTGTTTGTCTACCAGCGGGAAGAAGCGAAATTGCTCGCTCGATACCTGCGGGGAGTTGACAGGTCCGATGGTCGAACAGATCGACCTCGGCGATATCGCTCTTATGGGTGTTAAGATATCGGTGCAATTCCCGAACATATCGACCGATACCCCGCCCTGCATGTGCTTTGAAACTACTATCAAGGGCGCTTACATCGAGCCCAATCAACGGCTTATTGTTAAGGCTCTTCATCAACGGTTCTCCCCGGAGACCGCACTGTTATCCTGGAGCTCATCCTGCATTTCACCGCCCAGATTACCCGATTCTCCCAAAAAGAGTGCGGCGACCTGATTACTGAACCGCTCGAACGAAGCCTCGGCAACTCTCGCACGACCTGCCGCTATAACCTTAGAGCGAAGTGCGTGGTCGTCGAGTAGCTCAGCAACTATTCCTGCCACTAATCCAGGGTCTTTTGTGCCGACAACGATTCCACCATCTCCAACGGTCGACGATAAGGCTCCCGCATCAAACGCAACGACCGGCAATCCAAAATTCATCGCCTCGACCACCGGATAACAATATCCCTCATGCTCACTCATACAGAGATAAACCGAACTCCCCTCATAGAAAGCCCGAACCTCTTCATCGGAAAGCCCTCCAGTAAACCGAATCGAGTCCTCTAAACCAAATTCCCGCGCCATTCGCTTAAGCGCGAATCCATAAAGCTCGGTGTCAGTATCAATTCCCACAAACCACAGCACGGCATCTTTTTTGAACCCGCCCTTTAGAACAAAGAGAATTTTGATGAGATCTTCGAGCCTTTTGTTTGGGGCTATTCGCCCTACATGGAGAAGTTGTGGTCGCGGGTCACACCGAAGCTTGGCTGCGATCTCCTCATTCGGAGCAACGGTCCATCGGGCTGGATCGATCGGCAACGGCAACACCTCGGCGGTCAATCCAAGCGCAGCGATCTCCGATGCATTAAAGGCAGAGTCCGCGATAATTCTGTCGCTCAATCGACAAAGCTCCTCGAGATCCCGGATGCCAGCTTCAATACTACGCCGAACACGGGGATTTACAGCCTTAAACCAATGAGGAGGAGTAATGTTGTGATAGATAAGAACTCGCTCTTTTGCCGACGAAGTGCGGTACAGATCATTAAGGGGAGAACCGAGAGAGTAGTGAAGAATAAGGGTATCGGGAGACTGATCCTTTGCCCAACCAAGATCTCGAGTGCGACCTTTGTAGTGTGGATGGGTGCCTAGTGCGACGATTTCACTAATCGCGCCCCGTTCGCGACACGCTCTATCGAGGGCTAGCACCTCATTCGATATCGCATCCCCGTAACTCAGCGTGTGAACGAGCTGATGAATCGAGCGAGCAACACTAGTCATTAGAGCGCCTCCGCAAGGTGGTCACGGTAACGTTGGAATATCGTAGCACCTGCAATAAGCGATAATAGCGCCCATCCCAGAGATGCCTCGAGCAAAACAGCTGAGGGGATCTCACCACGCAGTAATATTGCATGATAAAGCTGCACGATCGCCGCAAAGGGATTAGCAGAAAGTGTCCATGAATATCGCTCCGGAACCTGCGTTGCAGGGTACACGATCGGACACAAAAAAAAGATTAGGGAAAGAATATTTCCTATTAGATGCTGAACATCTCGATAAAATACATTCAGCGCTGAGCTCGCGAGAACAAATCCGTACAACATGAAAAAATGTATCGCAACGACAATTGGAAGGAGAAGAAGCGACCATGAAACCTCTCCTCCGAGAAGATAGGAGAAGAGAAAAAAAATGGGAAGCGAAAGTAGAAAATGAGAAAGCCCCGTGAACACAGATACGAGTGGCAAAATATGTGGGGGGAACATCGACTTGGTGACAAGGTGACCACTTCCTGCGATCGAGGAGGTCCCCTCTACTAGAGTGCTTTGAGTCCACACCCACGGGAGCAATCCACAAAAAACAAAAAGGGTATAGTGGTTTGCATCATCGAAGCGGGAATACACGTGAAACACAAGGGTATAAACCGCCATTAAGCAGAGCGGATTGAGCAGAGACCAGATAAATCCCAAGACCGAGCCCCGATATCGCCCCGCGAGATGACGCACCACGAGTGCCCGCACCAATGAGCGATACCGCACACTCTCGGAGATAGTTCGCACAAGCGCATTCGAACGTGCCTGACGATGCGGAGTCGAAGATCGGTATTGAGGATCGGTTTCTGAAATATTTTTTCTTGCGGTCATCTTTGCCGTCACGGTGTCCTTAAACTAAATTCCCACGATGCTAAGAGTACACATCGGGCGATGCCAACGTAGCGGCTTCGGTATCATTAGGAAGAAAGCGCCACTCCCGTAACGGCGATATAACGCCGATCTCACCACAACCCGAGCGAACGCTAAAACAGAGCACCCCCTTTCGATAATCGTACGGATAGCCATCAGCAGCATGAACCGCTGCATCGATCGTGTATACACCTTCGCTTAAACCGAGCCGCGGAAGGGTAAATGATACAGTTCCTCCCTCACTAATCGGAGCAAGCTTTACTCTATCGATGCCCGTATTAGTGCCAAAAACGGCAAGACCATCATTACGATTAATCCCGATTCCAAAGACCGGTTCCAAAACTGATTGGTGAACCTGAATATGTAGAACAATAGTCACCCGATCATCCGATGCAACAACCCGCCGCTCCTCGGATTCTTCCCCGACGACAAGTCTAACCGACACAATCTCGATCTCACGGCTTCCCCAACGAGCACTTCCCGCAACGGCCTCGCCTGAAACCTGAGTTGCCCCCTGCACCTCAGACTTCTGCTCTTCATCCTCCCTACTATCGCTGGAGCTAGGCGTTTCGACATGCACCTCGTCTTCAGCAGAATTCTCATCCTGCCGATCAAATCTCTCCTGCTCTTCACGACGATCGAGAAATTGCCTATAGTGATCGATCACTCTGCGCGGCTCGCCTCGATCACGCACGACTCCACCTTCAAGCCACAACACCTCATCGCACCACCGTTCAACAGCATCAAGATCGTGGCTAACCAGCAAAAGGGTAGTTCCCATACGCTTCAGCGATGCGAGCTTTTCTTTGCATTTTGCAACGAACGCCGCATCACCAACTGCCAATACCTCATCGACTAGAAGAATTCTCGGATCGGTGTGAACAGCTAGACTAAATCCGAGCCGCATGAACATTCCAGATGAATATGTTCTCACCGGTTCATCAATTACATCGGCTAATTCCGCGAAATCAACTATTTCATCAAACCGTTCCTCAACCTCAGCTCTTGTAAGGCCATGCATGATCCCCCCGAGCATCACATTTTCACGCCCAGTAAAATCAGGATGAAATCCAGCACCGAGCTCTATTAGGGCGGCTATTCGACCGTTTAACGCAACGGAGCCTATATCGGGTTGATAGATGCCAGTAATGATTTTGAGAAGTGTCGATTTACCCGACCCGTTTCTTCCAATAATTCCTACCGAAGCCCCCTGAGGAATCCGAAGGGTGATGTCAGAGAGTACATGCTGCGTTCGGCGCAGTTCCTTACGAGATCGGCCGAAAAGAGAGAGGATCGCACTCTTTAACGTCGAGTAGCCCGACACCCTCGAGGTGCGTGTGAACTGCTTCGATACTGCGACGAGATCGAGCGCGTAGGCGATCTCTTCTGAAACAGCGGAGTCAGCCTCAACGTGGTTGGTGATAGATGAGGTGTCATTCACCATCGTCGAAGATTTGCTCTTTTTCATCATTAGATCTCATCAACAACCTCAATTATCAGAGGTTCTGCGGATAGTGGGAACTGCTTGTTTATTGAAAAAATCTCGAGGATCGTCCGAAAGAGTCTATCTTTCTAACCATCTTCACGTGGTGCTTCCGGACAAATAATGTACACTCCGGGCAGATTGCGCCACCGCTCACCATCCTCCATCCCGTATCCCACAAACCATTCAGCTCCACCATACTCAAAGGCGCTCCAATTCGGAGTATGCAGCGGCTCTGGAAGGAGGCGCCGGATAAGCACCGCTGTGCGAACCTCGCGAGCCCCCCGCTCCCTCAAGAGTTTAGCCATCGCCTCAAGAGTGCGCCCCGAATCACAAATATCATCGATCAATAACACCGACCGACCCTCTGTTGGTATGGCTGAAACATCGAGCCGGATTCCCTCGCTCTGCACTCCATTTTCACCCACCTCATACCCCCAAGATCTACCCGGAGCAACCTCAAGTGAGGAGTTCACCGCTCGAACCAGGTCCCCAAAAAAAATAATCCCACCGCGCAGAACCGGCACCGCAACCACATCCCTCCCCGACTCCTCCCAAACCTCACGGGACCACTCTGAGATCTCCCCACCAAGACGAGCAACCGCCTCCCTAATAGCGAGCGGAGAAAAAAGGGGAGAAAAATGATTTGGGATAAGAAAAGACATGATACCGAGTCCTAATGAAAAAATTGAAAAACGGGTTACCAAAACGGCAAAATAAGAAGCAAGGCGCCAATCGCAATTAAGATTCGGCTTAACAGTACTACAAAGGGGGGCGCGGGTAAAAAGGTGGGAGGGGTTCTGCCGTGAACGGATGTCTTTGAAGCTGGGTCTGGGAGGGGAATAGTTTAAGCTGGCGGGGAGATTAGGAACGACTCTACTGAGGGGTAGTGACAGTTGGTCGATTCATTCAGACTACTATATATATAGCGAGATATGGCGGTCTAAATTAAATATTGAGGTCCAATTTGCATTAGTCAGTTATAGAGAGCCTGCCAGCAAGCATGCTGCTGACAAGCTCTCTATCTAAATTCCCTTCACAATGTCACTTAAGCTGCGACTGCCTCTCGTTCGCCGCTTCTGGATGCCTTTGAACTTCTCGGGCGGCGGCGGCGGATTTCTCGGTGCTCGAAATGCTCCTCTGGTACACCTTCGATTGCTGAAGGAACAATCCTCGCCAGCTCGTCACCGAGGGAATTGCGGAGCTCGTGGAATAATGTTTCAAGAGCTCTCTTTTTCACTCGACTTATGTGACAACGGCTATATCCGAGGTTGTCAGCGATATCCAAAAGCTGCTCCTCCGCGAGATAAATTCGATTTATAACCTCGCGCTCGAGCGGGTCCAGCCTGTCAAATGCATCGGAACTTATCGACGCAAGCTGCTTACGAAAAAGCTCTTCATCAGGTGACGAATGGTTGTTATTAAAGAGCGCCCGCGCTATTTCTGCTGCGTTCACTGTTCGTCCAGGGGTCGCGCCATCGTCAACGGCATCCTCAGAGGCCGCGCCGAGTAGTGAATACGCAGTTACCGAGCCTGCAACTGCACGGATAAGATTTCCCCGCAGATGAAAAAACATGAATGTCATGAAGCTCGCCCCTTTATCGGGGCTAAATCGCTGAACAGCCTCACAGAGGGAAAGATCAACGATACTATCAACTTCACCTATATCGAGTCTCGCGTTCCATCGACGGAGAATACTTCGAGCGAGCTTGCGGGCCTTCAATCTGCATCCCACTACAAGCTCATTTCGCTCACGACGGTTTGGCCGCCTTGGCTCCCCAGAGCGACTAAGCTTAAGCGAAGCGGAGGAACGCTTCGAATTGCTTTTGTTGGCTTTCCGCTCTGCCTTGGAAATCGCTAAACCCATAAACACTCCTTGCTTAAGGAATCTTCGTAAACCATCCTGCTACACCTCTCTGTCGTCAAACAGAACATCGGCAAACGCGGGACAAAGGTTGATAGCTGTACAACTTGTGTTCTAAATAAACACACCCATTAAGGAAATTGGCTTTTACGTCCTTTGGACAAACCAGCTCCTCTTCCCCCTTATCCGCTCCTGTTGCGAATTTGCTTCAACTTTTTTTTAAATCAGGTATAATTTTTTCAGAGAAAGAGTTTGCTCTTTGCTCCATGGAAGCAGTTTCAACGGGTCGTAACCGTGGGCGGGCTTCCGTGTTTTTCGGACACCTGTTTTTCTTCAATTAATTCAAGAGGTCTTGAAAATCCCGTCGTTAACCCCCGCCGGAATACGGAGGAATGTTTGGAAAGTGATGGAGAGGATGAGGAGCACCTTTCAGCCTCGACGCGACCCTCGATAGAGGCTGCAAACGCCCTTGCGATCGAGCACTCGGGGTGGGCCCAAAGCATTGCTCGGTCGGTTGCCCGAGGTTGGGACCTAGACTGGGAAAATGATGGTCTCGATGGGGCCGCGATGGAGGCACTCCTTTACTGCTCACGTCGATTCGACGAAACGAGGGGCGTTCCCTTTCGGGGGTATGCGCGGCGGCGTATTCATGAGGCAGCGACCGAGCAGGCGAGACGCTCCAAAGGATGGCGAAAAGGGGGGGCATCAACAACAACCATCGACGATCAGGCACGTGAACTGTCTCACGAACTTTTAGCGATATTCCCAGAAATTCGCACAGGCGAGATCGTCTCCGAGGATTTCGATTCGCCTGAGGGAGCGACCCGTGCATCCATCCGTGAACTATTGATGGGAGCCGCTCTTCTTGCGACAAAAGATTCCCCTGAAACGCTTACTCTCGAAGATTCTGTAGATTTAAAAAGGCTGATTCGCGCAATTTCTGGGCTTGAACCGGTACACCAAATAATACTATGGAAGGTGTATTGGGAGGGGCTTTCGTTGCGTGGACTTGCAGAGGAGTGGGATGTCGATGGACTGAGCATTATTCGGGAACATAAGATGATTCTCGAACATCTCTGCCGAACGGTGCAGGCTGGCAAGCAGCCGCTCGCTCGACCAAAAATTCGGCCGGGCCTTCGCACCCTCTCTGAAGGGGTCAAGGTGAAAGGCTTTAGTAGCCCTTTTTCCTCATTAGATATCTCGGGGAGCTCGCCATGAGCGACAAACGAAAAACGGACAAAATAGATAGCATATCTCCCACGAAAGGCACCCGGCGGGTGGAGCCAACGAAGGGGGTGCAGTCGGTTGGTGCGGTTCGTCCGACCTCCGGGGTTCAAGGGGTTTCTCGGGTTGGAGGAGTGCGCTCGGCTGAGCGCACTGAGCGCGCTTTGAGTGGTGCGGAACGAGAACGGCTCCTTGGGATGATTCAGGAGGAGGCAGACAAGCTTTTTCCGATAGGGGCGCTCCCATCAGCGCAGCGAGAGGTCGTAAAGCGCGCGGTTATGATGGCGATTGATGCGGGGATTATCGTTAAGGAGAAAGAGGCTGAAGAAAAGCCGCCGACTACCTCTTCGGAAGGGGTTTCCGGTGAGCGCGATACCGAGTAGAGTGGTCGCGCGGTTTGAGTGCAACATGAGGGAGATTTAGCAGTCTTCCGGACTGCACCATTTGTCACCGAAGACTGGCATTCATACAGCAAGCGGCAACTTAGCCCTACCCCGATCCTCAGTCCTATGAATGAATACGTCCTTAGTATCGATCTATCCCAAACTCCCTCTCCGATTCTTCTCGGTTGCAAAGAGGGGGAAGATTTTGTTGTGCTCGAACGGGACTCCCTCGATCTTTCGATAGAAAGTAACACCGAACCTGATCGAAGCTCTCTTCAGATGCAGCGGCTCCATGAAATTACCTCGGCGGCGGAAAAGGTGTTGGCGACTACAATTGTTGTTGCTGCCCCATCGCAGCTAATAGGACTCAACGTCTCGGTGCCTCCTGCAAAGGATGAGGAGCGGGCAAGGGCGATTGCTCTTCTACTCGAAGATACTCTCCCGTTTGAAACAGAGGAGTTTTTGTTTCATTGGCATTCACTTGAGCGGGTCAGTGCAGCTCGGGAGCGAGATAGTTCAGAGGAGTCATCCCGAGGCTCACACCAATTTCATGTAGCGGGCGCGCCTCAACTGTTTGTGCAACACGTTATCGATTCTTGTCGAGCGCTCGGTATAGAGCCCCATCGTATATGTCCTCCCGCTGCGGCTCTTTCAGGAGTTTTGGCGCGGCTGCCGGCGAGCGATGCACCGATTCTTGTTATTACCGTTACACCGGAGGGACTTCATCAACTGGTGGGGTTTCGGGGGATCTCGTATGTTGAGCGATTTGTTCCACTCGAAGATCCTCACGATACCGCCGCGATTGCCCGTGAAACGTTGGCGCTGTGTCTTTCGACGAAGCGTCAGCTTGGATGCGATGTCAGCGCGGTGTTTACTATCGGAGTACTCCCCTCTTTTCACCTCCCCTCGATTCCAGTGAAGACATTACCCCTTCAGTCTGAGGAGAGCTCACTCGCCGATCTTGCGGCACACGCATTCCTTAATCACGACCTGCAACCGCTACTGACGAACTTTCGTACTGGAGAGCTCGCGATAAATCCTTTGATTCATAGAATCATTCAATTTTCGCCAGCTTTTGCGAAAGCTCTCGGCTCTGGCTTACTCGCGATAGCAGTTCTTTGGATCTCGCTTTCGACTATGCGAGAAAGACAAATTAGCCAATTAGAGAGTGAGATATCGCGCCAGGTAGCTGCGGTGCTTCCAGGAAAGTCGGTAGTTCCAGGGGGTGAAGTTCAGGCACTCAGAGTTGAAAATACGGCGCTCAATCGACAGCTATCAGACCTTAGCTCTGCAATTACTGTATCCCCCATTGATGCGCTATCGACCGTTTTTCGTGATCTTCCGGACTCAAAACAGATATCGCTCACCTCTCTTGAACTAATCGGCAAAGCGGTTCGGATTAAGGGTCTATCGCAAGACTATGCAGAGATAGAGAAATTAGAGAATCATCTCCGAAAAAGACAAACGAAATCACGAAAGCAGATCTATTGTCGTATAAAAAAGGAGCTTCCCACATCGGGTCTCTCGGATAAAGTCGCTTTCCGCTTCGAGCTTCGCATATGCAACGTGGATTAATACAAGAACAGCTCGGCCAACTCTCGAAAACATTGCGCAGCTCGGCGATCGAACCGGCTCGCGAATGGTTTGGGAAAAGATCCGAACGTGAACAGTGGCTGGTAATCGGGGGAACGATTGCTGTTATCGTCACGACTATCGGATTCATTGGGCTTGGAATACGCGAAAGGATTGATGAGCAGACTGCCCGTTATGAGGCGGCGTTAGCGTCTATTAGCGATGCAAGAGAACAGTTAAAAAGTCACAAAGCTCTGATTGCGAGCCGACGCGAGGTAGAAAACTTCTTTCGTCGCGTAGACGATCATCAAAATCCACTCTCTCTCCTTGAGAACCTTTTTAAAGAGAACCTAGGAGATGAGGCTCGCCCACGCATTACCGAAACAGGCTCAAAAAATTTTGGCCAGCAGTTTCGTCAAACAACCTTTCGTGTCTCAGATATTCGAATATCTTCTCTTGAAAAATTATTAACAATCGTCAATTCGCTCACGACGGGGAAAGCTCCTTTTCTTATTACTAATCTAATTATCGATAAAAATGAGGGAAGCGGAAGGCTCGATGTGCGGTTGGATGTGAGCACCGTATCAAAGGGACAGGTCGCTCAAGAGCGAGATTAAAAGAGTTTTTATTTTTGTGCCCAATATTTGCCCGTCATAATATCTTTTTCCTTCATAATATTTTGTACGCTTCATGTCACGATTAGTCAGCTTTTCTTCTTTAAATTCCCGCTCGGATAAATTAGCATTTCCGTCCCGTCGATATATTCTATTTTCTCTCGCGGCGATACTTTGTCTCGTGATAGGGGCTTTCTCGGTGAGTCTCGATTATATCGTTGCTTATGGTGGTGAGGTAGCACGACGAGGGTTTGCTGAGCAGAGAATTTTTCTTTCCTACGATCTTATTCAGAGGGAGGGCTTCGGAGCAAAACTTGATCGGGTTACGGTTAATGTTCCTCAATTTCAGATCAGTGAGCAGCTTGATTCTGTAACGGTAGAATTAAATCTTCTTGATATTCTTCGGCTCCGTCCAGCGATTTCCGTTAATGGTTCGGGTCTCGGTGGGACATTCTCGGCAACAATTGTCCGCGCATCAAATGGTGCTATTGAGCTCGGAAATTTATCTGCAAACGGAATCTCGCTAAAATCGTCGACAACTCTTGCCCCTCTTGTACTCACGGGAGGGATCATAACGGGCTCGATGATAACTCACGATGTAGGAGCCGCGGAGTGTGAGGGCTCAAATGAGTCGTGTCGAGTGATCGTTGTTTCAGCTGACGGGCTCGAAAAGAGCGCCTCTTCGGAGATAACCCTTCCTGCTAAAATTATCGGCACTCTGCGACTTCCGGGCATCTCTTTGGGGTCAGCAGTCCCACTTCCTCCACTACCACGCACAAATGTTGCCGCTGAAATTGTACTTTTTAGCAGAGGTGTGAACATTCGCTCAGCATCGCTACGTTCAAAGGGAGTTGAGCTCTCGGCCTCGGGGAGAGTTCCGGTAGGAAGTGAGGGAGTTGCTACTACAGGATGGGGTGATGGGATAGCGCTCTCAGGCTCGGTTACCCTTGAACGATCTCTCGCTGCGGTTGCTCAGCTGCTTCTAAACGGGCCGTGGGTTCAGGGTAAAATTACTCCCGACAAACCGACCTCTTTTTCGGTTACCGGAGGGCTGATTCGGCCCAAGCTTGTGATTGAAGGATAGCAGGAAGTTTTGTCCCCTCAATATTTCGATAAAGCGATTAATTGAGTTGGCAAATCCCTAACAAAATCCGAATATCGCAGTATGAGCATCATTAGTGTGGTTATCGGAGGACTTTAAAATTCGACTATTGAAAGAGAACTCACTACGAAGAGATAAACTAACGGAGTCTCAATGAGCTATATTCTTCCAATAACTATCGGCATGTTAATTGGAGCCGGCATCCAGTTTGCTTTTTTTTTGAAAACCTCCCGCCTTCGCTCTAGTCAACACAAAGGCCCGAATATAGAGCTCATGCAGCAGATAGCTGATCTGGAGCAGGCTATTCGCGACACAATGATTGAGCCCGATACCGTTATATCGAAAGCCAGCTTCACCTCTTTGCAATCAAATCGCGAATCAATAACCAAAGAGGTCCAGAGGCTACAGGCCGAATGCGAACAGATCGCTGACAAACTCAAAGTAGCGCAAATTTCTGTTCAGGAGTTAGAGCTTACCCAACAAGCACTTAAAACGGCCCGTGCCGAGGATGAGGCGGTTCTAGAGGATATTCGCTCTCAATTTTCGGTAATTAGTGAAGAGGCAGCTGAGCTTGAACTTCAATTGGCGAACTCTCAGCAACAGTTGGAGGATCTACTCGCGCAGGTTGAGCTTACCAAACCACAACGTCAATTCCTCGAAGAATTGCAGCAAACGATGCGAACCGCTGGAGAGACGCTACGCCAATTGCTCGAAGAGTATCGAGAAGTTCAAGAGCGTCTCGGAACGATCACAAATCAACAGGAGGCCCTCGAGTTAGAGTACACCACTTTGGTCGAAAAACTTCTTTCGTAAAGGTCGTAGCAGCTCTCGATGACTTTCTCGATGCCTTTATTAGATCGCATAATCTCAACCTGACGATATTCGCTCCCGAGCCATTATTTCGGACTCTCTTCGACACCTACCGCATCAAACCCAGCCGAGTGCTGTTCCGCCCCCTCCTTCGCTTTCCTGAGCCCGAGGGCGTTAGCGAGCCAACCGCGCACCGCAGACATCCCCTCACCGGTGAGCGCCGAGATCCGCAGCGATTCGACATCATCGCCTAATCCCGTTCCCTGTTCCCCACTCACCCGATCGCTCTTATTAAAAAGTACCAATTCCCTCGTGCTCCCGAGCTCGAAAGAACGCAAAATGTCACGTACAGCGCGATACCGAAGCGTTTGTTCTGGGTCGGAGCCATCTATGACATGAAGCACCACCTCAGCCCCTTCGATCTCCTCAAGCGTTGCGCGAAAAGCGGGCAATAGCTCGCGCGGTAGCTCTCGAATGAAACCAACCGTGTCAGATACGATCGCCATCACCGGCTCACTACTTTCATCCTCGGGAGTAAAGAGAACTTTGCGTTGGAACGGGGTGAGAGTTGCAAAAAGCTTATCCTCAGCAAGAACAGCATCCCCCGTTAATCGATTAAAGAGAGTTGATTTACCCGCATTCGTGTACCCAATGATCGCGACTAACGGAATATCTGCGTCGGTGCGTCTTTGGCGGCGGAGCGCCCGCTGAGAAGCAATTTCCTCAAGTCGATTTTTGAGCAAAGTGATGCGGTCTCGCGCTCGACGTCGGCCAATCTCTAGCTTTGTTTCACCCGGTCCTCGACCCCCTATTCCACCTGTTAGCCGAGAAAGTCCCGCATCCTGCTCGACGAGCCGCGGAAGATTGTAGGTTAACTGGGCAAGCTCAACCTGTAGCCGACCCTCGCTGCTTGTTGCTCGTTGAGCGAATATGTCGAGGATCACCATTGAGCGATCTAGAACTTTGAGATCGGTTGAGTTGGTAATTACTCGCCACTGCGAGGGTTTTAATTCGGTATCAAATATGACGAGTCCTGCTCCCAATTTGAGACAGGTAAGAACAACTTCCTCAAGCTTTCCCTTACCGAGAACTGAACGTGGGTCGGGCTTTTTACGTTGAACGACCCGATGTATCACCGCAACCCCCGCAGTACGGCACAGCTCCTGTAACTCATCAAGAGATGTCCTCACCACGTGTTCAGAACGATCGCTCACACTCACGAGCACCGCTCGAGTATCATCGCGAGCGTGGGTATCAGCAAGCACGAGCGCTATCGTCAATTCACGCTCGAGATTGGTTATAAACTCTCGGAACGAAAGGTCCCAGCGTCCAATATCACGCACCAGCTCTTCATGAGTAGTGCCATCGGGCATTAGATACCCGTAGCGACAAGCAATCCCGCCGCGACTTTGCTTCACCGAGATCACCGCGTCAAGGCGCAGCTTTTCAAGGTCAGTGATGATATCAGCAGGTATCTCAGGTGTATCCTCCTTCGTCGAGAGATCGCTAAAGAGCAATCGCAATCTGCGCAGCCTTCCCCCAGAGAGTCTATACCGCCCGAGATCGGGTAGATACAAAATCTGTTTTGACCCAACAAAAACCTCCTCAACACGGCCATCGCGAGAAATAAGAACTCCGATGCGCCGCCCGATATCTCGCGCTGTCTCATAGAGCTCGCGGGCAAATTCGGCGGGAGCCATCTCATCGGGATCAATCCGTCGGGTGGCTAATCGATGAACACGGCGCAACACCGAAGGGGATAATCCTCGCGTTTCGCCACCTACTTTTGTCGTCTGAGCCACAGGTACCTGCGAAAAAAAGTGAACTACTGAAGCGGCGTTCTGTTCAATGAGCGCCGAAAGAGAACGGTAGGAAATGGCCCTTCAGTATGACATACTGAAAAAAAAACGGGTACTAGCGGCATCCTCAAAGGAATCCTTATGAGCTCCTCTTCTTTATCAGAAAAAGATCACCAAGCTCCTGATAGCCGTTTTTGGGTTGCTATTTCATTTGCGGTCAGCGCCGCGCTCTTTGCCGCATCTCTGATGTTTTTGATAACTGCAAGTATTACCGCGTGGTTTGCGAGGGTTCTCGAATGGTGACTATTCTTACTCTTTCGCTTGACGAACTTGTGGGTGCCGTTGATCGATTGAGCTAGGCGATAGTATCGGTACTAATTGAAAGATCTTAATGTGCGAAACAAGCGACACAAAGTGAAATAGTAGCATTAGTCGAGTATCGTTTCGATTACGAGAATTTACACCTGATGGTACTCGACTTTCTGATTTAGGAACTTATCCCCTACTCTTAACTCTCTGCGATCCAAGAGCAGCTCAAAAAGAGAGATCGTCCCTGCTGATGCGGGTCGATCTTTTACCATTCGTTCATCCCAATTCTGCCACCATTGACACGGTATAAACCTTCGCTCCATAGTGCGAAAGGTTTTTTGGAGAAGGTTCCAAAATGGGGAAAAAAATTTCGGCTGCGGCTGCTGAGTTTAGCCGTGCGCCAAGTGTCGGATACAAGATCACCCGCTTTTGGGTGATCTTGACCCAGGTCATCGGCTTCTTGCTTTTCCTCGCGGGACAGCAGGGAGCGATGCTTCTGGGAGCCGAAGATGACCCAGAGGTCATCTCTCGGCGTGCTGCCGAGGAGTTTTGCCGTCGGCTTATAGGACTCGGTCCGACCTTCATCAAGGTCGGACAGATCCTTTCCACACGGGGGGATCTCCTCTCTCCCGTTTGGATGGAGGTTCTATCGAACCTCCAGTCCGATGTTCCAGCGGACCCGTTCGAACGGGTTCAACAACTCCTTCGGGAGGAGCTGGGAGCTCGGTTCGACGAACTCGATTCGATCGATCCGCGCCCGTTAAAGGCCGCGAGTATCGCGACCGTGCATCGAGCTCGTTGGAGAGGACGAGAAATCGTTCTCAAAGTCCAACGGACCGGCATCAGGGAGCTGATGCGGACGGATCTGGCGATTCTGCGCTCAATCGCACAGCATTGCCGGTTCGTGCCGTGGCTTTTCCCGGGAATCGATCCGGTCGCAAATATCGACCAGATCGCAATCACAGTTGCGGAGGAGCTGGACTTCCTGCGGGAAGCTCAAAACTACCGCGATTTTCGCCGAGTGTTCGAGAGAACCTCGGTGAAAGTGATCGTACCGGGCACAGGCGACGAGCTCTGCACCGAAAAGGTGCTGGCGCTCGACTACGTTCCCGGCACTTCGCCCAAGGATCTGCGAGCTCCACCATCGTGGCAAGTCGAGAGAGCCTCCCGCAATCTGGTGGACGCATTCATACACCAGATTGTGGTGACGGGACTGTTTCACGCCGATCCCCACTCGGGGAATATGGCGATACAGCCCGATGGCCGCATCGTATTTTACGATTGCGGTATGTTGGGTAGGCTCTCAGAATCGACTCGCAAGGCTCTAGCAGATGTGGCTGTTCACGCCATAACTGCTGATGCTACCGCCATCGTCGAGGATCTTGCTCGCGCAGGAATTCTCGGATCTGAGGCGGTGGGAGACGATCGCGTCATCGAGGCGATCGACTCATTTCTGACCCTCATTGAGGTCGGCGGAATCTCGGGTGATTCGGTTGGCGTTCTCGCCAAACGACTCCTTGAGCAAACCGATAACAAGGGTCGGATTTCAGTGCCCGAGGAGTTCGTACTCCTTGGGCGAAGCCTCATCGAGTTGGAGGGAACTCTCGCGACCCTAGCGAGCAAGGCTCCCTCCGTTGACTATCGCCAGATAGTCCTCGCGCAAGCCTCCGGGTTTGTCCTAGCGAGATCGTTCGGAAGCCCCTTTGGGGTCCTCGATCGGATTACGCAGGACCTGATCCGGACTGCTCGCATCGGCCGGATATCCGCCCGGACACTTCAGCGAGCGGTCCGCCAGTTCGAGACTGGCCAACTCGCCCTGCCCGTTCGCGATTCCGCGACGGTGAAGGCGACACGGAAGTTGAGTCCTGGCGTACGATCGTTGAACGCAGCTGTGCTCTTTGGAGCGTTTTCGCTGCTGTCCGGCCTCGCCTTCTGGGATGACACTGTCATCCTGGGAGTGCCGCTCCTCTTGGGAGGCCTATTCTTCCTCGGAAGATGGCTCGTCTCGGAGCAGCGGATGGAGAGTTAGCGCCTCTTCTATCCGTTCCCCACAGTTTTACCGACGGTTGCACCAAGGCGAAGGGATTCAATCGGAACTTTTCCGATTGTTCAACCCTTCGCCTTTTTTTTCTTAAATAAATGGTTATTCGTGCCCTCTAGACTACCTTTCAACCATCCAATCAACACAAAATTAAGATCGGTATGACCTACTCCCCCACCACCCTTCTTCTTGGCTGTGGCTACACCCTTTCTCGGGTTGCGCGGCTACTCGGCGCTGATGCCGTTCTATGCACAACAAAGAGCGCTGCATCAGCGGCATCGCTCCAAGCTGAGAATTTCGTGTGCGAGCCGATAGTCATCACCGATACCGAGCGGCTACGAGAGGTTCTCGACCGCTACCCATCGATAACCACGATCGTTGATGGAGTGCCTCCGATATTCGAGGAGCGAGGCGATACCGGTACTCTGGGACCACGATCAGTGCTCGCTGCCGTTGGAGCACAACCAATCCGGATTATCTACCTGAGCACGACCGGAGTTTACGGTGAGCGAAATGGCGCCATCGTTACCGAGGCTACCGTTCCCCGACCAGCAGAGCCGCACGCTGCTGCGCGTCTTGCGTGTGAGCAGCTGTACGCTGAGCGAGGTTCGCTGACCTCTATTTTGAGAGTAGCGGGAATCTACGGGCCGGGACGCTCAATCCTCGATCGGCTGGTGCGTGGGGAATATCGGTTCGTAGCGGGCGCAGACCGCTGGACAAATCGGATTCATGTTGAAGATCTTGCGATAGCGATCACACGATTAATTAGCTATGAAGCTACAGTCGGCGAAGCTACTAACGGCGAGCCACCTCCGGCTATCCTTAATGCAAGCGACAGTGACTGGATGCGGGTATCTGAAATGATCGCTCTGTGCGCTAAGTACGCTACATTTCCACCACCGAGAAGCATCTCCCCGGAGGTAGCGCACCACACGATGCTCTCCAATCAACGGGTAGAGACAACGCTTCTTCGATCAACTCTTCTCCCCAACCCAAGATATCCTAATTTAGAATCGTTTCTGCAAACAGCTTGAAAAAATCAACTTGAGAGAGCCCATTACCAATTATCAACCAATCTCCCGATCTCATCCCACGATCCGACAACACGATCGGGAGCTGGCGAAGCTAAAGGAGCGCCGCCGCCATTAGTCTTCTCTGATAAAAGTACCGAGCGACAGCCAAATCGCTGAGCTGCATCTATATCAAAACCGCTATCTCCAATGAATATGCTCTCGGCCCGAAGCACCTGAAGATCGCCGACTGCACGCTCGAGCATACCAGAGAGAGGCTTACGGCAGTCACATCGATCGGCGTTTGAATGAGGGCAAAAGTACATCTTGTCAAAGAGCACTCCAAAAGGTGCTGCCTCGCGCAAAATCCGGGAGTTTACCCGAAAAAAATCCTCAACCGTGAAATATCCAAGACTGATGCCGGGCTGGTTGGTCACCATGACGATACGATATCCAGCATCCTGAAACTTTTTTATAGCCTCAAATGCACCCTTTTTAATCACTACTTTTGAGGACTCATGCATATATTCGATATGTTCAATGATCGTTCCATCCCGATCTAGAAACAGCGCAGGTCGGGGCGCAAGAGAGCTGGGAGTAATTGAACCGGTCTGCGCAATTAATCCGGCGCGTTCGATTATTGAGGTCGTTGAACGCTCCGGCACAAAAGGGACAAGCTCGATTCGACCGCCGTAAGATTCAACGAGGGGAGCTGAAGAGAGCTTGTCTTTGGAATAATCACCCGCTTTGATATAGACATCGGGCTTAAGAAGCTCGATCGTCCGGTTGTTGTTTTTTTCCTCAAAAACGAAGACATAATCGACACTTTTAAGCGCCGCAACGACCATTGCTCGATCCTCATGGCTGATAACGGGCCGCGTTGGACCTTTATATAACCTCACTGAGGAATCTGAATTAACCCCCACAATAAGGCGATCACAAAGCTTTTTTGCCTCACCTAAATATTCAACGTGTCCTCGATGAAGCAGATCGAAGGTTCCTGAGGTGTATCCTACAACCTCTCCTGCGAGACGGTGCTGCTCGCGAATTTTGATCAGATCGTCTCGGGTAAAAATTGATTTTTCTCTTGCTTCTTCGCTCATCTACACCTCTTTCATAGAGCTATGCATTGTGTCGATCTAAGCCGAATTCAAACCGATTTACCTTAAGTACCACAAAAGGTCCGATACGACGAATCATCACCTTCGGGAGGAATGCTGAACTCAGAATGCTCCGTAAATGGCGAGCGCAAAGCCGAAACCAGACGCTCCATCGGCTCAAAATCGCCCTCTTCAACTCCACTTGCAATCACCCCCTCAACAAAATGGTTTCTCGCAATCACAGCTGGATTAATCGATTTCATTTCATTAAGACTCTCTTCAATAGCCCGATTATTTCGCGCTGGATCAATTCGTTCTCGCCACCTGTGGATCCACTCTTTAAAAGGCGATTCATCAACTGTTATATCCTGTGCAGAGAGAGCCCAAAAGGTCGCCGTATAATCGCTCTTCTCCTTTTCCATCACGGAAAGAAGATCAGTAATCAGATCCTCATCTTCTACTTCCTCGGTAAAAAAACCTAGTTTTTTGCGCATCCGCCGATACCAGTAGCTCCGAAATTTTCCGGGATACCTATCAACAATCTCCTGAGCCCGCTCAATACCCCGATCTTCATTATCTGCAAGAAGCGGAATAAAACACTCAACAAGCCGTGCAAGATTCCAGCCGAGTATCGATGGCTGTGCACCGAATGCGTATCGCCCATGTCGATCAATTGAGCTAAAAACAGTCGCAGCTTTATACCGATTCATAAAGGCGCATGGACCAAAATCGATACTCTCGCCTGCAACTGAAATATTGTCTGTGTTCATTACTCCGTGAATAAAACCCACAGCCATCCACTGAGCTACCAATGATGCCTGACGATCAATTATTGCTTCGGCAAGTCGGCTGTACCTTGCTTCATCGTCTCCGATATCTCGATCGTGCCGATTAATAACGTATTCAGCCAGTGATCGGGTCGCATCAACACCACCGTGATCAGCCGCATACTGAAAAGTGCCAACTCTTGTATGACCGAGTGCAATACGACTCTGGACAGCACCCTGCAGGAGTCGATCACGCATAACTGTTTCACCCGTTGCAACAATCGCAAGGGTTCGGGTGGCAGGAATACCGAGAAAATGCAACGCCTCACCAATAATGTATTCACGCATCATAGGGCCAAGAGCAGCGCGCCCATCTCCACGCCGAGAAAAAGGGGTTTGCCCCGAACCCTTAAGCTGGAGATCGTACGAAATCCCATCAGGTGAACGTAATTCACCTAATAGTACCGCTCGACCATCCCCCAGGCTCGGCACAAAGTTTCCGAACTGATGACCCGCATAGGCAAGAGCAACCGGCGTTGCGCCTTCAGGGATAGCGTTACCAGCAAAAATAGAGAGCCCATTTAATCCAAACAGATCCTCACTAACTAAACCGAGATCCCGAGCGAGTGGCTGATTCATTGCTACCCACGATGGTGAAGTAACCGCCGTGGGTGAAGTTGGAACGTAAAAAAGTGGCGGAAGGTCTAGGTAGGAATTAGTAAGGTTAATCATTACTTCCGCCTGGCTTCATAAACTCCTTCATCTTTCGAACAGTAATCGCGCTCATATGATGCTCTGCACCTTCAGCATCGAGCTCTGCAATGCGTGCAGGAACACCGAGGAATATCAAAAAATCGCGCACAATCTCGTGGCGCTTTCGGGCTCGATTCGCGAGTCGGCGTCCCGCCGCGGTTAAGCACACTGGCTGATGGCGTGCAAGGATTACATAACCATCTTTCTCAAGCCGTTGAAGGGTGCGAACGGCTGTTACATGAGAGACGCCATGCTCAGCAGCGATTCTTCCCACCCGAGCCTCACCCTCATCATCGATAAGAGAAAGTACAAGCTCGGTGTAGTCTTCTGCCATCTCTCGAGCGTGCTGAAGCCGCAAGGTATCAAAACGATCAGCAGGAGCAGAGCCTCTGAGAGGACGAACCAAATGGGAAGACCGACCCACACCGACGGACGAATCGCCCCTTTTTTGACGATTTTGAGTGACCTTGTCTTTTCTTCGAGACATGTTCTGTCCTCTCTTGTTATCCGAAAACTTAACCAATTGACCTATTATGTAGCATGAGCTACATTATGAGTAGAGCAATTTACTTCTGCAAACCGAAAGTTATACAGGGCTTCTTGTTATACTGAGATCGTTTCGATATGTTTTTTGGATCTGGTATTATTAAATTCAGAGAATGTGCTTTTCCTCACGTAGATAGGCAATTATCGCGAGCCATATTACTGATATTCAATTTTATTTGCTTTTTTTTAAGCGCCGCTTTCATCTCCTCAGCACATGCGAGTCCATTCTCTGCTGGTGATCATCCCAAGCCACGGGTTGTTACAACGATCGGGATGATTAATGATATCGTTAAGGCTATCGGCGGAGATACAATAGAGCTAACTGGACTGATGGGTCCTGGTACCGATCCTCATCTATATAAAGCAACCCGCTCCGATATCGCAACTCTCAGCAGCGCAGATCTTGTATTCTTCAACGGCCTTCTCCTCGAGGGAAAACTAACTGACGCACTCTCTCGGATGAAGCAGGGAGGGCAAATGGTGTTTCCCGTTACCGAACTCATCGAGAAATCGGCACTTCGTGAGCTCGAGGATTTCCCGGGTCATTACGATCCACATGTCTGGATGGACCCTCGCATCTGGATGAAAACCGTCCCATTGATCGCTGAAAAACTCTCAACCGCCAACCCTGAGTTTCGTCCTCGATACACCGATGCAGCAGCCCAATTTAGTGAGAAGCTAAAGCAGCTCGATGAATATGCGGAGCGGGTTCTTGCGACCGTCCCCGCTGATTCGAGGGTTTTAATAACCGCGCATGATGCATTTAGCTATTTCGGCCGTCGCTACGGTTTCGCCGTACGTGGAATACAGGGCTTATCAACCGAGTCAGAAGCGGGAGTTCAGGATATCGAGCAGCTCGTATCTGAGATCGTTGCACGTCGTATCAAAGCAGTATTCGTGGAAAGTACCGTTCCAACTCGAAGTATCTCCGCTCTTATCGAGGGTTCCGACGCGCAGGGCCATTCCGTTTCAGTAGGCGGCCAGCTTTTCTCCGACGCTATGGGTGCAGCGGGAACGTATGAAGGAAGTTATATTGGGATGATTGATCACAACGTCACAACGATAGTCCGCTCCCTTGGAGGCGAAGCTCCCCGAGGTGGAATGAATGGGAAACTCGCTTCTATTTCTGGAGGGTAGAAAGAGCAAATAGTCTTTTCGCTAGCCATTAGGAACTTTTCATGAATCTCTTCTCTCGCTCCCCCGAACTCACAACATTAGCGAATCGTCCGGAACACAGCCCATCGAGTCCCCTCTCTGTTCACGCTATGACCGTTGCGTATCATCAGCGGCCCGTCATCTGGGATATCGAGTACGAGGCGCCATGCGGGTCGTTGATTGCGATCGTTGGACCGAACGGCGCAGGAAAATCGACCTTCATGAAGGCGTGTCTTGGCATTATTCCTCGAGCGACCGGGGTCGTCGAATTTTGGGGTAAAAGCTATTCCGAACAGCTTCAGAAGGTTGGCTACGTTCCGCAGCGAGAATCGGTCGATTGGGATTTTCCAGTTTCTGCCCTCGATGTTGTGTGTATGGGACGCTACGGAAAAATTGGATGGTTTCGCCGCATATCTCGCGCACACCGACAAAGAGCATTTGAATGCCTCGACATGGTAGGACTCGCCGATTTTGCCGATCGGCAGATAAATCAGCTCTCGGGTGGTCAGCAACAACGGATATTTCTTGCCCGAGCACTTGCTCAGGAAGCCCTTCTCTACTTCATGGATGAACCGTTCGCGGGGGTTGATGCCGCAACCGAGCGATCAATTGTCGACATTTTAAAACAGCTAAAAGGCGAAGGAAAAACGGTGCTGGTTGTCCATCACGACTTATCAACCGTGAGCGAATATTTTGACGATGTCGTAATGTTGAATACCCGCATCATCGCTTCTGGTTCCGTACGAACGACCTTTACTCACGAAAATCTTCGCCGAACCTACGGGGGAAGATTAACAGTGCTTGAAGAGGTCGGCGAATCGATGGCTCGTCTATTGGGAGGAGAAAAGGAGGTCTCGTCGGAGTGGAACATTTGAATAACTTCACTCACGCCGTCGAGGTGATGCTGCTTCAGGCAGGATTAAATACCGCACTCGTCATTGTGGGAACGACATTTCTTGGGATCGCAGCAGGGGTGATCGGGACATTCGCGCTATTGAGAAAAAGATCATTAATGGCGGATGCGCTTGCCCACAGCGCTCTTCCTGGACTTGGGCTTGCATTTTTGCTCGGAACCGCTCTTGGCATTGGCGGAAAACATCTGTGGTTGCTGTTAGCGGGAGCAACAATTTCTGGGGTCGTTGGCGTTTGCACCGTTCAGGCGATGTCACGCCTTAGCCGACTAAAAGAGGACTGTGCAATCGGTGCGGTTCTGAGTGTATTTTTTGGCGCAGGAGTGGTGCTACTTAGTATCATTCAAAGCCTTGGGACCGGCGAAGAGGGCGGTCTTCATCACTTTATCTACGGTCAAACAGCCGCGATGACACGGGGTGATGCACTCACAATGTTGGTTTGTGCGGCAGCAACTATAGCAGTCTCCATCCTCGCGATGAAGGAGTTTCGCCTAGTCTGCTTTGATCGTGATTTTGCCGCAGCAACCGGCTGGCCCGTTTCTTCGATAGATCTGGGTATGATGGCACTTGTGACTCTCGTAACGGTTATCGGTCTCCAAGCAGTTGGTATTTTGTTGATCGTTGCGCTGTTGGTTATACCGCCAGCAGCAGCGCGATTTTGGACTAATAGAACCACGGTAATGGTACCACTAGCGGGAGTAATTGGTGGTCTGAGTGGCTATTTCGGATCGGTTGCTTCCGCGTTACTCCCCGGAATACCTGTCGGCTCCGTTATTGTTTTGGTTGCATCCTCTTTTTTTCTCGTGAGCTTGATCATCGCTCCAGCCCGTGGATTACTCGGAACCGCGACAACGCAGCTCTGGATGCGGGTCCGGATAGCTGAAGATCATTTATTAAGGAGTCTGTATGAGCAAGCAGAGCCATTTTCGGACAAAGGTACTGTTCCACCTCCAGTGACGATAGCTAACCTTACCTTTACAAAGCAGTGGCACAATAGCACGCGGTTGTTATTACTTTATTGGTGTCACTATCGAGGCTGGATTGATATCGCGAAAAAAAGGGCTAGGTTCGGCATCGAGCTTACTCCTCGTGGCAGTGAACACGCTTCTCGTCTAGTCCGAAATCATCGGTTATGGGAGGAATATATCGCCACATATGCAGATGTATCGTTATCGCATGTGGACTATTCAGCCGACCTTGTTGAGCACTCGCTGTCACCAGCAATCATTTCTCTGCTTGAGGAAAGCCTTGCAGCGCGAAAGGGTCCAGAATGGTTACTCCGTAAACAGCGGAGCTTACATCCCATTCGAGAAGAGCTTGGTTAGGGAGCACCTATGAACCCAACAATCTATCAGCTTATAGCACTAGATGTCCCCCCTCTTCTTTGTGCAATATTTGCAGCGATCGCCTGCTCAATTCTCGGTAGCTATCTAGTTCTTCGTCGACAAAGTCTATTAGGAGACGCTATAGCTCACTCCGTTCTTCCCGGAATTGTTGTTGCTTTTCTTATCACCAGCTCTCGAAGCATGCTTCCAATCTTTATCGGTGCGGCAGTTGCGGGAGTGTGTAGCGCATTTCTTATAGAGGTTGTGCGCAGACTCGGAAAAGTTGATGAGAGTGCATCTATGGGTGTCGTATTTTCAACTTTTTTTGCGCTCGGTATATTAACGATGGAGCAAGCCGCTGCGCGGAATGTCGATCTTGATGCAGACTGTCTTTTACACGGACAGCTTGAAACGATCTTCTGGTATCCTCCCCGGGACTTTGCATCACTCCTCTCTTGGGCAACGCTCGCAGCCATACCCTCTGAAGTTTACGCGAGCGCCGCAACCGCGCTTCTTGTCATCGGTTTTGTCGCACTATTCTGGAAAGAGCTAGCCCTCTCATCCTTCGATCCCGCTCTCTCTTCAGCCCTTGGATTTCGCAGCGACCTCATCCATCATGCGCTCATGGTGCTATTAGCATGCGCTGTTGTGGCCTCATTTAAAGCGGTGGGCTCGATTCTAGTTATCGCACTCCTAGTGTGCCCTGCAGCAACGGCCCGTCTCTACACCGATCGGCTGCTCAATCAGCTCCTCCTAAGCTCACTTTTCTCCATCATTGCATGCATCGCCGGCTACATCTGCGGAGCATTTCTTCCCCTGTGGCTCGGTTTTAACCATTCTGTAAATGTCGCTGGAATGATCACCGTCGTCGCAGGACTAATGCTCGGCATTGCGATTATTACAGCCCCTCGATATGGATTGATGGCTCGTAGATTCAAGAGTAAACGCAACCTTCAGCGACTCTCAATCAGCCCAACCCTAAACTCGTATAGACAAAACTCTTGACGGGTAGTCTTAATACAAGTAGCTTAAACCTTCAAAAGTAAGTGATTAGGCACGCCTTAAATTTCTAACCCTTTAAATTAAAGCGTGACCATATCGTACAAATATTACGTGGGCGGTTAGCTCAGCGGCAGAGCACTGCCTTCACACGGCAGGGGTCACAAGTTCAAATCTTGTACCGCCCACCAAATCGATTGCGTTCCTAAAAGCGCTAAGAACATCACCACTTCGAGTACTTCCACGATAACAGCCGCAAACAAGATTAATCCAAATTGGATCACCTAAGCTGACCATAAGTCTCAAAACCTCCGTTGCCGTCCACCTGCTATCTTTATCCTCTCGGCCCAAACCCTTCTCGACCAATCACCCTATCCGCCAAACAACAATAGTTCTCGCAGCCGATATCGTTGTAACAGTCGGCTCTGGCCACCTCGTGCTTCGGCCCTCCTTTTTTGGAGTATTTTTTTGCCGATATTCATCTAGCTCTGCGACAACGGATGATCCCTTGAGAGCTGCTGCTACACCACCTCGTGCGACAAAGGGGAGTAGCCACGGTGCGAGTCTATACAGCGGAGCCACTGCACGCGCTACCGCGATATCGTAGCGAGCGTGATGTTCCGGCTTTCGTTGCATCTCTTCAGCCCGACCATGAATAACTCTTAGATTGGTCAATCCGAGCCGCTGCGCTACTTCTTCGATGAAATCGAGCTTTTTACGGGTTGCATCAAGTGCAGTTACTGATAACGACGGAAAGGAGATAGCCAGCGGAATAGCCGGAAAACCTGCGCCGGTACCGACATCGATAAGCTTGGAGGTCCGAGAGAGGTCAACCGCTTGCACGAGGGCGAGCGAATCGACCAGATGCTTTTCTACAAACTCATCTCGTCCAATTCGGGTCAGATTACACGTCTCATTTCGCTCGTATAGGTGGGCCCCAAAAGCAGAAAATTGGCTCTCCTGCTCCTCTGATAAAAAAATTCCAAGGGGCTCGAGAGATTCTCGTAACCGACTACAATCAACCTGAACCATTACTCCCTTCTACCCCCATTTTTCTCTCTGACCCTTAACTTCTCGGTATTCATCATCAGAGACCGACCTAAGGCATGAGACTGCCCATATATCGACGGAACCCATCGTACGATTCTGCTCGTTCCTGAGCAGCTCTATCACGTTGCCGACGACGAGTATCCGCCTGCGCGCCAAGATTTACATCCCCATGAAGAATTTCAACCATACGATCAGCTTGATATTGCGCATTCGATGAACCGGCTTGATAGAGATGAACCGAATTCCTTGATAAGTCGAGCAAACCAAGATATGAAATCGCAAGGCAGAATGACCAGATAACCGCTAACATTCCCGCTTTTGAATCAATAATATCGAGCATCGAGCCCTCCATTCGCCGTGATGAGTAAAACCGCTGTCGTGAAAGCAGAGTACTTGTGTCTAAGAGGCTGCTAATTAAGTTGTCGTATTCTTATCAAACAAAACTCCGCACTCCTCGTCATACTCTCAGGGAGACTCCCGAAGAGCAAGGGGTCGCGTTGTTTCATAGTTTTTCTGCTATCTTGATTCAACTCGCGAGGTCTTGGTAGCCTTCCTCTATAAAACTGAATGCACACCCCTAAGTAAGGAAACGAATGAACACCCCCGCCCCAGTTTTTAGCCGAATTAATAACACGATTGCTGCAATCTTTACTGCCATGCTCCTCAGCAGTGCTTCGATGCCTGCCTCAGCCCATAACGATGACGACCAACCTCAACCCTCCGAGGTAGCATCCGACGCTACAGTCGTTTCTTCTCAACCAAGCTCTTCAAAGACCGAGGTAGCTTCGGAGGAACAGGGAGATTCAAGAAAAGACGAAGAGAAGCCAGAAAATAAAGAGAATCCAGCTGACGAGGATTCAAAAGAGAAAGAGGAACACTCACTAGTACACAAAATTTTGTGCTACCTTCCAAATCGGATCCTCGATGTAACAGATCTCGTTCGCGCGCGCGTTCGGGTCGGCCCAGGAATGGCTGTGGATGCCCGAGCAACAAAGTTCGTACGAGCTGGCCTCGGTTCCTATCTTTCTATTTACGCTGGCCTTCCCGGCCCACGACAACGCACCATGCCGCGCTCGCCTATCGGCTTTGAAGCCTATTCGGGTGCATCTTTGAGCGTAGCGGAGGCGTCGTTTAAAACTGGCTTCGAACCGGGCTACTCGCCCTCTGAGATAGGTGCCGGACTTCACCTCGCGATAATCGGATTAGATGTCGGGGTAGATCCACTAGAGGCGATAGACCTGCTCACAGGATTAGTAGGAATAGACATTTCAGACGATGATTTTTAGAGCTATTACTGAAATAATAGTCATCATCTTGCGGCAAAAACCTCGCTCGGCGGGAGAACTAAAAAGCTGGTTTTTGCCTGCACATTTTTTTCTTGCACAGTCTCGGAGCAGCACATCACAGGATCACCTCGCAAGGTCACCTAGCGTAGCCCTGCCCCGCAGCTCGGCTGATAATAATTTTTTATACCCTATTCAACGATTCGCTCAATAGCATCGAGCTTAAAGCCAGCATCGCCCCGAGCTCCAGAAATAGTCGCTGCGAGCCCCCCACCTGGCAATATTTCACTCCGTGCTCGATTAACATCCGACGTTGTAACGGTTCCCTCCCGAAGCCAAAGACTCGATTGCGGAGCAGCCTGACGGCGTTGTTCCATCACTTCAGCAGGATTTGGTTCTGGCCTTAATATTGATTCAAGAATCGAGCGGCCGGGAAGCACACTTCTATCTTCAGAAGAGATCGCTAACGTATTATTTCGTTGAGCTGGTTCCTCGAGAGCTTCAACCGCCCCCGTTGTTCTTTCCTCAACCTCGTCAGGAACATTCTCATCAAGCTGCTCCTCTGAGAACTCCTCAGCCCCCTCTTCCTCAACCGAAGCAACCCAAGCAAAGCTCTCGGTAAGCCCCTCACGAACATTACGCATCGTGATACGCATACCTCGGAGCACTGAATCGCTCGCTGGACCGGTACCATGGGTCGATAACAGATCCTCCACCATCTCGAGAAGGTAAACAGACTCCATCAGCTGCACCAACACGTCATCTCTCATCATCGGAAAAATCCCTGATACTATCCATTTCGTGCTTTTGTAACCGCTCTACTTCAGAACACCCTCAAAAAAAACTTCTACTCCCCTTTGATGCTATCCGATCGATTCCCGATGCAGAATCCCCCTTTTTCAGGCAAAAGGTTCCAATTTGCGCCACCAACCCGAATCACCCCACCAATGTAATAATCGTTGCCTCCGGTCGGCAGCCAATACGATACGGCAACTCGACAACCCCTATCCCACGAGAGGTATACACCGAACAACCATTTTCCTGTACGAGCCCTGCGCCAAATCGATGATGACGAACATTGTAAAGCGGCGCCCCAATCATCGGCAGATGGATCTGTCCTCCATGAGTATGTCCACAGAGCGCCAAATCAAATAGCCCCAACTGCCCCCGTTCCGATAGCGCCCCCACATGATCCGGATTATGACTCAGAAGAATCGTTGGCCCTTTACGCCACCGGACCAAGTGAGGAACTCGAGGAACCCCCGTGAGATAATCGTCAGCTCCCACAAGAAGAATTGAGCTCTCACCCCGCTCAATTTCTACCTGCTCGTTAACAAGCAATCGAGCCGATGTATCCCCAAGGATCGTCTCTGCCATTTTTGGATGGACCCAGCGATCATGATTACCAAAAACCCAAAACATTCCATCGCGCGGTGGGGTATGCGGAAGTAGAGAAGCAAGAGTACGAAAAATAGACTCTGCTCGCTTTACATCGGAGCGTGGGGCAAGGAATTCGGGAGACCGAGCTGGCTGGAGTAACTTTCCGAGAGACGATTCAGCTATCCATAGATAATCTCCCCCCAAGAGGAGCATATCGACCGAAGCGGCAAGGACGGCACTAAAGGCACTCGCAACAAAGTCTGTGCGAATAGCGACCCCCAAATGAATATCAGTAAGCAATCCTATCCGATATCCGTGCAGCTCGCGGGCCAGGCCCTCGATCGGAATCTCCACCTGAACTATCTCTAGGTCCTCAGTTGAATCAAAAGAACTTCGCGGCATTCGAGAAAGAAGAGCTCCAGCCCCACCCAGAGCAAGCCCTCTTGTTAAAAATTGACGACGTGATAGACCCATAGACCTGCTACTTCTTTCTATGGACAACTACTCATCACTGCTTTCGCCTCCGTGCAGCCGCAAATGCACGATCGCGGCGAACCGCCGTTGCCCACCCACCCTCGGTTATCCATTTCTGTAAGAGAGCTGACCCAGGATGTCTCGCCTCCAACGCCTTAAACTGCGGACCATGCCACAAACGAGCACCATTTCTCCGTTCAACATCTCGCCCGATTACCGCATGACACATCTCATGATACAACAGAGCCGGAAGAAACGACTCATATTCAGGACGAGCCAGCTCCCGAGCGACCCGAACCCGTTTGCCCAGCATATCGCATGAAGCAAGAACCCGCTTCTGCTGGCGAGGACTCCAGAACACTTTGTAAAGCGGAAGCTCTGGGTGGTCAGGAAAATATTCTATTCGGAGCTGATACCAGATCCGCTCAAGGGGCGCTGGATCAAGTGTAATGCCGTTCGAAGTTGGGCTCGCAACGCGTCTACCGCTCGGAGCCTGAGGCACACCCGAGGACGCAACGACTGCAACTCCAGTGAATCGGGGTATCTGGGCGGCGAACAGGCTCTGAATGAGTCTCCATCGGGAGATGCCTTCGTCGGACATGGATCAAATCTTTGTAAACTTATTCGGGGAAAATGGGCACCGAGTGCCTTGTATATAGAGCCAACGAAATCACCCCTACTTTTCCGGTAGTTATATATTTGGAACTTCGGCTTGTTAACAGCTGGCTGATTTAGTTACCCATTTAAACGGTTATCGCTTTGATTATTACCATATCATGATAAATATCATCGTCCACCTCCGGAATACCGTCATTTGACGCTTTACTTCGCACCAAAGATCCTTATACTCGTAACTTCCTGATGCGTGGTGAGCGTTTTGCCTCCCTACGCCCTTGTAGGACCTATGCGGAAGAGTGTGTTCTTCCCAAATTGAGGGAGCCGCTTGCTCTTAAAAATTTAGGATAGGTATCGAGATTATCAGGTGCAGACTTCACTCCGTCAGTAGGATAAACCCCACGTATGGCAGATTCCATGAACAACCCAGATTTTGAGAGCCGCGGTGACCGCGGTGGCGACCGACGGGATCGACGAGACCGAGAAGGATTCCGCGGCCGAGAAGGTCGAGATATGCGGGATGGGCGTGACAGCCAAGAGCGCATAAAGCTCGAGGCAATGGAGGTCGCAGTCGATCACAATATCGAGAAAGCGATGAAGGTTCTGAAGCGAAAGCTGATTAAAGAAGGCCTTTTCAAAGAGTTAAAATCACGTCGCTACTTCGAAAAACCTTCCGAGCGACGGAAGCGAAAAGTTAAAGAATCAATCAAGAAGATTCGCAAAGAAGAAGCTCGTTCACGCAAGAACAGCGCTTTACTATAAAGAGTGTTGGGTAAAGCGAGTATGATGGCAGCTACCAATGAGGGGGTTTGGATTTGCCACCCTCTCTCCATCTCGTCATTAAAGGCAGGCAGCGCTTGCTTCTTTGAACCTCTTTACTGTTGCAATACTCCTTGTTGCACTTAGAGTCTGCTATCTCTAGAATCGTGGACTCCGCTGGCTGTATCATAGCTGATTAGTTATCGTAACAGCCAAGTTCCACTTTTTTGCCGCTCTCACCCCGCTCTACAGTGTGCAACATTACCAAATCAAGATCTTTGCAGCGCCCTTGACTTTAAGACGATACCTTCCCCGCCGCCTCACCGGATACCTCTTCCGCGAATGGCTCTCCTTTTTCATGCTGTGTCTGGGTGCGTTCACAGGGGTACTCTTCACCCTTCGAGTACTTAATTTTTCCGAACTAATCATCAATAAAGGTGTCGACACCTCGCAGATCGCCCTCGTATTTCTCTCAATCGTTCCCACCTTTCTAGAATTTGCTATTCCTCTCTCTGCTCTTCTCGGTGTCATGTTGGCAGGCGCCCGACTCTCCGGAGATTCAGAGCTAGTAGTTCTTAGGGCTAGTGGTATCAGTATCTACCAACTCCTCTATCCTCTTGGGATCTTCTCTACCTTCGTTTTTATCCTCTCACTAGCAGTCTCCTTTACCCTTAAGCCGTGGGGACATCAGACTCTCTCAGATGCACTCTTTGATATTGCACGGACCAAATCTACTGCCGGTTTGGAGGCAGGCACCTTTAATCGTGTCGGTGCTCTGACCCTTTATTCTGAGAAAATCGATAATAAAAAAGGTGCCCTAACAGGTGTAATGATTGATGATCGGCGAGGAAATGATCAGCGTAAGGTGATATTTGCCGAAAAAGGTCAGATTCTTTCACGTCCTGCAACTCGAACTATTATGTTTTCGCTTCAGAACGGTTCAATTCACGAGATGATCGGCGGAAACTATTTGGCAACTCAGTTTGTTACAAACTCAATTTTTCTTGGCGCTGACGAACTCTACAATCCTGATGCTAAGGTCAGGGGTAAAGTTCCCCGAGAATTGACCATTAACCAACTGCGTGTTGCAACGAAGCAACTTAGTGCCGCTGAAGCTCTAATGGAGCGGGAAGGTCAAACAATTCGACCGATCGATTCATTTGATCCGGAAGTCCAGAAGCACTTCACCGAATCAGCAATATCCTCAGCTCAGCTCACCAAAAAACGACGACGCCTTCAGGTCGAGATTGATCAACGCTATTCGATGCCATTTGCCACTGCGATACTCACTCTTCTTGCCCTCCCACTCGGTATTCACCCACCCCGCGCACAACGCTCGTGGGGAGTAGGACTATCCGTGGTCGTAGGGATCGGTGTGTTTGTTTCCTACTACGGACTCTTATCGCTCGGACTTACTCTTGTTGAGAGCGAGTTGGTCTCTTCATCGGTTGGGGTGTGGATACCAAATATCGTTACCGCGCTAATCGCCTTTTGGTTGGTGCACGAGGTCGGGTCCGAGCGTGTAAGCTCGATAGCCGAATTACCACTAATGATCAAAAGACAGCTGCGCTCTCTGCAGCGCTCCTTAAAATCGCTCATTTCTCCCTCTCATGAAGCCTCATGAAAACATTTAAACTCACTATCATCGACCGCTATATACTGAGACAGGGAGCGGCTCTTCTTCTCATGACGCTGGGCATCTTCACCGCTCTTTTTCTTATTTTTGAATTCTTCGACCGTATCGACAATATAATCGCAGAACGGCCAAGAGCCGGAGTCGTAGTGCACTATTTTTTACTAAAAATTCCCCAAGCCGTTGCACTAATGACGCCGATTGCAGTTCTTGTTTCGACTCTGATGACGATCGGCCTTCTCTCCCGTAATGGTGAGCTAACAGCTATTCGGGCTGCAGGTACTCCGATTACCAGGATTGCCGCGCCAATTCTTGGTAGCGGCTTTATTCTCAGTTTTTTTTGTCTTGGATTAAGTGAATTGGTAGTCCCCCACACCAGCCGTCGCGTCAAGGAGATATACAATATTGATATCAAGCGGAAAGATGAAAGTGGGGCATACAGTCAAAATGATTTTTGGTGGCGTTCGGGAAATAGCTTCTATTCGGTGGGAATGTTTGACTCCCGTTCGAGCACTCTTTCTGGGTTCTCTGCATTTGATGTGACTGAGACGATGCAGCCGCGCCGGAGGGTAAACGCAGAGACAGTCACTTACCTCGATAAATTGCTTGGTTGGAGTATGCAATCAGTCACTGATTATCGTTTTTCAGAGGACCTATCCTCACCCATAACCTCTCGTTATACGAGCTTTCCTTTTCCAAGTTCGAAAAAACCATCCGATTTTTATTACTCAGAGACCGATCCAGCCACAATGAGCTTTAAGGCTCTCCAACATTTTATTGGGGAGCAAAGAGCCAATGGATTATCGGTAAATTCTTACTACGCCGATCTTTATGCAAAATTTTCTTTTCCTTTTATCTGCCTTGTAATGCCAATTATTGTACTCCCCTTTTCACTAAAACCGGCGCGTTCAGGCTCGATGGCAACAAGTATCGTCGCCGCACTCTGTATTGGATTCTCTTATTATGTTGTTCATTCCTTTGCGATTGCGCTTGGTCGCGCAGAGATAATACCGCCTATCGTAGCAGCGTGGGTTGCGAATGTGCTGATGGGTACAATCGGTACCATTCTTCTAATTGGTTCTGAACAGCCTCACTAACTTGACGAACTTAACTTTCGAACTGGGATCGGATTTTCGGTGAGTCGCTTTACTGGCTATCCGTGACGAGTGGCCTTGCTCTCATTGTATTTTGTATTTCCTACAGCTTTAACCTCGCTGCAACCTCTTTAAAAACCAGAAACACAAAGGGGTGGTTTTCGTTTTATCGAAAGAACCACCCCAATATCTCCACTACCGTTTCGAGAACTGCGCTCGTTTACGGGCTTTATGTCGACCGTATTTCTTACGCTCTACAACTCGAGAATCGCGGGTAAGGAACCCGGCTTCTTTCAATGGGAGACGATTTTCAGGGGAGGTTTTCAGCAACGCACGTGAAATAGCGTGACGAGCCGCACCTGCCTGACCAGCAAGACCTCCGCCCGCGATGTTCAGAATAACATCGAGCTGCTCGGTCCCAGCTATGAGCTGAAGGGGCTGCCGAACCACCATCGTCGATGTTTCACGACCAAAATACTGGTCAAACGGCTTGCCGTTTACCACTATCTGACCTGTTCCTGGACGGAGATAGGCACGTGCAACTGCACTCTTTCTCCTTCCAACTGCATGAATGCCTGTACCCTTAAACATTCTTTTTCCTCGTATACACTGCTTATACTATTAATTCCCTTGTAACCCCTCTTCCCTAAGCCGACTTATTTGCCTGCCGCTGAGATTACTAGCCTACGTCTCAAATCGAACTAGCGCCTAAGAGCCCGCCTTTCCTGGCAATCGAGCTCTTCTCCACCACTCTTCCTAAAAAACACCTACTTGTAGGTTGTGCGAATCTCAGGATTTTGCGCTGTATGATGGTGCTCCTCACCCGCAAAAATACGGAGCTTTTTTTCCAACTTATTTCCTAGAGGACCATTTGGAAGCATTCCAACAACGGCGCGACGGATGACCTCTTCCGGCCTTCGCTGCATCAAGTCAGAGGCCCGAACCTCCTTGATTCCTCCAACATATCCGGAGTGCCAATAGTACTTTTTCTGGCTCAGCTTACGACCCGTAAAGACCGCCTTGCTCGCGTTGACAACAACTACAAAGTCGCCACCATCCTGATTCATGGTGAACTGCGGCTTATGCTTTCCGCGCAATAGAAGAGCGACCTCTGAAGCCACCCGGCCAATTGGTCTTGCTGCAGCATCCACCACAACCCACTTTCTTGCTGCGAGGGCTGCCTCTTTAGTTTGAAAAAACGTCTTCATCTGGGTACCTATTTCCGTTCAATGTTACGTCTGAACGCACTATAATGTATTGAAATTTTAGGTAAGCTTTCCCCCTACCTCATCAAAACGACTTCGCAGTTCAAAACTTCCGAACCGCTAAGGCCCACCTCCAGCCATTGTCGTGACGGCGCATTCTCAGCCAAAATGGGGTAAACGTCAAGGTATCTCATCAATATCTTTTGACCCTGGAGAGTCTCCCGCAACGAGAACTATTGATGTGCTAATCCCGTTTATTCCAAAATAACCCTCTCCGCCGCGATTAAGACCTCTTGATTGAGAGAAACAATCGGTGGTGGAGGCTTTTGCCGTCTTTCTGCTAGTCGAGCCATCCCCTCGCGCAGAACAAGGACCGAAGTACAGAGGGCTGCAACACTCCGCAATTCCGAGCCAGACAGCTTACTTCGGCTCACCGCATCGAGACATTCAACTAGTAGCGCTTCAGCTCCTATCAGCTCTCCCCAACAGTCCCCGAGAGTAAAAACGCCATCGCGCGTGTCAGGGACTGCCGCCAGGGCCTCCCAATGAGTTCGTAGGGCGGCAAGGCCGATTAGCGAGACCGCAATCGCTTCTGCAGCCCACTCAAGAACTCCATAAGCTGACAATGCATGAGCAACCTTTAGGGGGTCGCTACTAATATCTTTAGATAATCCGAGGCGCTTCAGCCGAGCATCGATCACCGATGACGAACTGCCACTCTTATCTTTGTCCCCTATGCTCTCGCTCATAATAATCTCCTTCGAAGACATACTCGGCTGCGAAACTCTTACCGCGCTCCTGAGCCAAATACCACTGCCGGTACAGTTCGCACAAGAAGAGAAAAATCGAGCCCTAATGACCAATTATCGATATATTCCAGATCGAGCTGAACCCAACTCTCAAAATCCGCGATATCGTTTCGCCCACTCACCTGCCAGGTACAGGTAAGGCCAGGACGCATCGAGAGCCGCCTCCGCTCTTTACGATCATAGAGCTGAACTTCGTCAGGCATCGGTGGGCGCGGACCTACAAGGCTCATATCTCCTCGAAAGACATTCCAAAGCTGAGGCAGCTCATCGAGACTGTGTCGCCGGATAAATCGTCCCACAGGGGTTACCCGGGGATCGTTCCGCAATTTGAATGCTGGCCCCTGCATTTCATTCTCCTTACGCAATGCTGAGAGCTGCGCTTCGGCATCTAGCTGCATTGAGCGAAACTTGTAGAGGCTAAATATACGGCCATTGAGACCGACTCTACGTTGTTTGAAGAGGATTGGACCCGGTGAATCGGTCCTAACCGCGATTGCAATAATCGCAAACAACGGTGCCAAAACCATGAGCAAGACAGCAGATGTGACGATGTCAAACAAACGCTTCACTGCAAGATCGAACCCATCTCCCGGTGGTGTTTGGTAATGGACAAGCGGTACCGACCCGAAATAGCTCAGCTCCGAACGGAACATACCCATGTTAAAAAGGTCCGCTACAAGTGATGTTCTAACTCCCTGCTCGCTACACCGCGTTACCATCTCCTCAACATCTCGCATCACCGACACAACATCAGTAAACAGAACCTCATCAACGGCAGCTTCCGACAAAAATGTAGTAAGCCTGTCGATTCCAATTAAAAGTTTACAGGACGATGTAACGAAACCTCGATCTACCATCCGAAGCCGAAAAGCTTCTCCCTCAACCTCTGCACGAGAAAATGGCTCATCAAAGCAAGCTATTCCGACCAACCGAATACCCAACTCTGGACGTCGTGCGATATCACGAATAAGACGAGACGCCTGAATACCACGACCACAAACGACAAGATTTCTGAAGTTTCTTCCCCTTCTACGCCAGTATCGAAGAAATTGGACAATACAGAAACGCTCAAGCTGTAGCCCGATACCTGCTACGCTACAATGCAATACGATAAACGTTCTACTAGCATCGATTTTGAGGATAAAAGCGGCGGTTCCCATCGCGACAAATGCAATGAAAGAACTAATTAGAGCGATTCGAAATAACCACCCAGGAGACCGAAGACGCATGCTCCCGTATGCACGCTGCGATTCAAGAGAAACAAGATAAGAAGAGAGCGAAACACCCAATAGGATAACGTAGTCTTTGAGTGGCGCTATCATTCGCCCCGAGAATGCACCCGAAATCCCAAACGCATCTGCCACATCAGGTAAGATTCCTCTTAGCCAGTAGGCAATAAAAAAGGCGACAACTATCAGCATTGCATCGCCAAAACGCTCGAGGCGAGATATAGAACGCCAATTTTCCTTCAGCATTATGAACCTCGAATATCGAATCACCGCGTGTCAGAGAAAAGACCGGCAGAGAGGGTAGCATGTTCAGTAATGTGAGACCAAAGCTCTTTCTGAATCTTCCTCAGAGGCCAAAGCTAATCCAATTTTTTGGGGATTGACTGATCAAATTATAAGCGATCCAGAAACTCTGCTCACCGAGTGGACGATAATCTTCGAAAAAGAAACAACACAACAGCTCCGGAAATTTCAAAAAATCTGTATCACCTCAATATAGAGGCTGAAAAAAGTCTGCTGTGTGTGAACGATTACCTAAAAGAAAAATACGTGGAACTTTTATGAATCCGATTTCAGAAACTATCACCTATCGCAGCGAAGGATCATACGACCCAAAATCTAGATTTTATGCCCTCATACCTCATCAACCAACACTATCATCCGGCGTTACCATCGGGCTTGGATATGATTTAGGATTCAGAAAAGCTCCTCAAGTCTCGTCGATGTTTCGCCAAGCCGGTATTCCGTGGGAGGTAACTCAACAATATCTTCCCGCAGTCGGATTAAGGGGAGTATCAGCTCGAAATTTTCTTTCACAAAAACAACCCCCCTCACTAACCGAGGCTCAGGCAGATCGCCTTTTCACCCTTGCCTACGGGGAGGCTGCCACTGACGTACAACGGATCTGCTCGAAAGAGGATGTTGTGAATACCTACGGCGCTACAAATTGGCAGGCACTTGATCCTCGGATTAAAGAGCTTCTCGTGGATCTCAGGTATCGAGGTGATTATACTCCTCTCTCAAGAAAACTAATACAACGGGCCGTCGTGCTGAATGATCTTCACTCTATCCGTCGGATCATGCAAAACCGGAATTTTTGGCCACTGGTACCGATCTCCCGATTTATAGCCCGTCAGGAGATTCTTCGGAGATAATCTCGCATTCAGATTCTCTTCTCGGACTTAGCTAATGGAGATTTAAGTTCAGGCAGCAGGAAGGAGCTGTTCATTAAGCTTCGAGAGCTTTTTCAGACGGCTCCAGATAACTACAAAGAGCTGCGAAATTCTCCAATAGCGATATCTGAGATAGCATTCCAATGGCAGAGAAACTCCTCATTTCGCTGATTTATCGCAATCAAAACCCGACACAACCAGACTACGATCAAATATCGTATTGAGAAGAACGGACCTATTTTTGTTGCTGATCACGACTGTTTTAGTAATTAGTCTTGTTCTTATGCTCGAACTCTTTGAATTTTTTCCAATTCCTCATTAAGCTTTCGAAGTGGTGAAAGAAACGAAGGAGCATCATCAGCTTATTGCTTATCGGTGATTTGCGAAAAAACTCAAGAATGACGGAGAAAGTTCCGTCCTAGTTCCCAGCGGAAGTTTTCCAGGGTTTATATCGATGAAACTTGATTTTATTAAATGGCCTATTTTGGCGACCTCGGTGTTCAGCATCCACCTCTATGCATACGGTGCTTTTAATCCCATCAAAGCTCAGGCAGGTTTCTCAATCGAAGAGCTAGGTTCTCTCGCGGGTACTGTTCTCACGACAGATCTTAAGATTAAATCGAATAAAGAGGAGATGATAAGAGTCGCTCGAACTCGGGGAGCACCGCGAGTAAAGAAAACTCGACAGGCGCAGTTGGCCACGGAGCTAAAAGATCTAGAATCCAAGCTTGCAGAGCTACATAAACAATTTAGCTCTCAGGTAAAGGAGGCAATATTTTCAAATGATCCACCTCTTCACAACGGTGGAACTTTCCATCTTCCTGGGAAAAATGGCTCTTTTCTCTGCTTATCGACAGATCAGGGATTAACTGGCGGTTGTACGCAGGAAAATGAGAATTTAACCTTCAAGTGGTAGTCGGAGAAGGTTAAATCACAAAGGCATTACTCGAGCTTCCCAGCTACAACTCCTGGATTTTTAACAAGGGACCCAAGGGTAAAAAGGTAGGTACCACTTTTTCGGGCGATAAATAGAGATTGTTTATCACCCGAGAAACAAGCGACCTTGAGACCCTGAATACCAAGCACTTTTGCTAAATCCGCAAGATGCTCGAGCGCCATAGCTGTCACTATCGGAGCTGTTTCAAAATCTAGTTCACCTGCAACCTCTAAACATGCGCCATCACTCTCCATCGCGGCACCACCAATCGCCCCAGGAATAATTGTTAAAAACTCTTTTAAACCGTTACCAGTCATTACCTTCTCCCGATTATTTTCCCGAATACCTACTGAATCATCGGCGATACCCATTTTCTCCACATCCTTGGCTTCTGCTGAATCCTGAGCAACAAATCCCCCAAGTACTAAATCCTCTACTTTTTCTGGATCGCTCTTAGGATCATTAACAACACTTTCCAGGTAGATTAGCTTTTCCTCATCGGCAAGCCCCTGTTGGTCCGAAACGTCTTCGGTGCTAATCTCATCTTTATCGTTGAGTAACGAACGAATACCAACCATCAAATTAGGCGGAAGTTCGCGGGTTGCCCCCGGAGGCCGAGCCATCAAGAA
>JBIJBT010000146.1:0-3696 GCA_044345055.1 Bdellovibrionota bacterium | reverse complement strand
AGACCCGAAATGCTCGGGAATATCAATATTTTAAGACTGATTTTTGGGGGTGTTTTTGGGGGAACTTCGGTTTAGACTGATGTAAGAACCCAAAATGCGAAATAGCGGGCCAAAATCAAGCGTTTCCGGCCCGCTATGAGACTCTACTACCCTATATGCCGGATTGGGGTGTATCCCATTTTTTGAACAGGTACCTGGTTGTGATTTAAGTTCCTAGATGAACAATTAGATCCACCTCCCTTAACAAGATGACGGCGGTTTAAAAAAACAAGGGGTTGCTCAACCTCCACAATTCGTGTCGCCCTACGTCGATCCACGTATCACCTTAGCATGATAGCTCTGGCTAATACCGCCCCACACATAGTCGCGCCGATTCGGTCCACTCGCTCGATACTCTTACAGGAATGCCGCTTCTTGCCCAGCGCTGTATCGCTTGCCCATTAATCCGTCCACGAAACAACAAGAAATTCCGGCATGTCGCTAAAGCACCACTTCAACTTGCCTTCACCAACCTCACCTGCACAAAATTACCCCCTCCGGAGCACTCGCAAAGTTGTGAAGAGTTCTCCGGTGAGGGAGTGATTCCTCGCACACCTAAGGACATCCGACCTCGTTCACTCTCGAACGCAACCACGTATTTGGTAGAGGATCCCGTTTTTTTACTCATACAATCCCCCCCATTCATCTCTGCTCATCCTATCATAAACAGCGGATGGACAGGTTCATGAGCACCGCAGTCGCGCAGCTTTTCCCAACGTATGTTTTCACTTCCTGTGAGAAAAAAACCTCTCCCATTAAGACCGTAACACCGTGGCACATAGCCCCACTGTTCAAAATCTTTAAAGTCCTCGGCTGTGGCCCGCCATGTCTGAAAAATCATGTCCGGTTTCAACTTCAAGATACTATGAGTATAATTCCATTTGTTATGACCAGGATACATCTCACCCCTGGGCGGAAGAGTCGCAATTTCACGATCATTTTTTCCGAGGAGGTCAATCATTCGTCTTTCCGAATAGTAGCCGGGTGCTCCGGCCCAGACCGTAGCGATTACAGCATCTTCGGAGGTTAATTGACCAATGTCGAAAGCATTTTGTGTAACAGAGAAATCGTCATAAACATGCGTACCGCCAGTTGCAAGCCAATCGATCAAACCCAATAGACTTGTTGATACAACCACCAATCCCATTAGGTGTCTCACGACTTCACGAGGATCGGTCGGCATCCATTTTATTATCTTTATAACAAAATAGGCGATAAGTGCCGAAAGTCCAATTACCGCAATGGCTCCTCGCCTCGCATTATCTGATGCTACAGCATAGTATTGGACAACAGATGCAACAGCGAAAAATCCATAGAGCAGACTCCGACGACGAATATTCTGTGACTGCTCGAAAAAATTAATAAGCCCAAGAAAAATGCATATGACGGCGAAGGGCAGTCCGACAGACACATATCGATTAGCCAATTTATTCCATTCCCAGGCATCCCCACCAACCCATGTACTGTAGGATAAAGAAGCTAAGAAAATAGCGCCTGAACTCAATACTACTCTCGCTCGACGCCCATCGACTTCAGAAAGCGTCATAAGGCAGCTTGTGACCACCAAAGTAACTGGTAGACTAACGGTTCGTGCTGCACGGAATCCTCTGATAAGCCGATCTTGTAGGGAATATCCCCCCAATTTCAGGGTAAAGGTATTAGGCAGAGCTTCTCCGTAATAGTGATGTTGGAGTAAAAGGACTAAGCCTACCGTTCCAAAAATGAGCAGGATGTCGGCAAGAAATACTTTCCTCAGCCTACTTCTGTCGTCGGCCAGAAAATAGACTGCCAGCAAACCAATCAAAGACAAGACGCAGATATCAATTCGAATGAGAATTCCCGCTGCCAATGCAATCGCTTGTGTTAGCGCAATCCATCGACGATGCGTTAGAGAGGTTTCCAAGCGGAGAAATCCCCAAAAAAACACCATCGTGAGGAAAGATAGAGCTCCGACCTCCATTCCCCTCACTGACCAGAACGTAAGGGGAAATAGAAGAAGGGCGGTAATCGCCACTCCTCGCCCTACGATTTCGCCCAAAGTGCTATCCCGGAATACATTCAAAACGATCTTAGCCGCAAGAAAACTAAGACCATAAATAAAAAAAATGCTTGTTAAAGATACTGCAAGCGCTGCACTCGAGCCCCTAAGCCCCAGCTCGTGTAGAAGGGCAATGTAGAGTGTCCATCCAGGATTAGTGAATCCCTGAACACGCAAAGCACCAGGGAACCAAACAAGCTCTCCTGTCTCAGATAACGTACGACCGTAAGTCATCGAGATCATCGCATCGTCAAAAAGAGTGAAAAAGTTGCCGCCATCGGGCATCTCGCCGGCTGAAGAGATTAGAAATAGCACGGGGAATAAAAGAGCAATGAAGTAAAACCGGACCAAGCTTCGGCGTGCCATAATGATCTACCTAGAATGACGCAGGGTTAACATTTGGAGGGATATAAAGACTACCGATGGAATTTGCGTTTTTTTAAGTGTAGATTTCCTAAATGGAAAATGGAAATTGAACCTGTCCCCCTTCGCAGTCTTTAAATTCCTGAGAGGTCAAAACCAGAGGCCAAGAATTGCCTCAACGCGGTGCCCCGGACCATCCGGGTTTTCATAATCCGTAACTTTAAGCTATCGCTTTACAACCCACTTCGTAAGAGGTGCTGCGTCAGGTTGGTGAAACCTTGTTACCTTCTTTCCTTACCTCTACACCTCAGAGGCATAGAGGTAAGCATGGCGCACAGATAAAAATTGAGGTGAATACGATTACCCGCGGATATCTGTTCGTACCGCAGGAAATGGATGTGCTCGACATGGTGGAGAGTAAATTCGGACGGTTTGTCTCCATGCGAGTGATTGCTCCTGCTGAGCTGTTCGGCGGTAAAATATGTGCGGCGCTAGATCGACAGCACCCGCGCGATCTGTTCGACGTTCACCAGCTTTTTGCGAGGGGCGGTTTGACATCCGAAATCCGACAGGGATTTCTGGCTTGTCTTCTGAGCAGTAATCGACCTATCCACGAGATACTCCAACCGCACTTTCTGGATCAGCGAAGCGCTTTTGAAATGCAATTTTCAGGTATGACGGAAGAGCCGTTCACTTATTTGGATTTTGAATCGGCGCGGGGACGGTTGGTACGGGAACTTCATGCTGGACTTACGGATGCCGAGCGCGATTTCCTCCTCAGTTTCAAAGAGGGCGAGCCAGATTGGCGGCTATTTTCTCATGAAAAGGTAAAGGATTTACCAGCAGTGCAATGGAAACTCTCCAATATTCGAACTCTCAAATCGCGCAACCAGGCCAAGTATCGCGAGCAGTTAAAGTCGCTAAAAGAGCTGCTTCAACTGGGTTAATAAACCCCTGGGATGACCCTATCTCTTACAACCGCACCCCCAATTTCCCCACCACTCCCCGCTCACTCGCCCGCCCATTCCGCCGAGCCTCACCCTCCTTGAGCACCCGCAACGCAATCGGATCATACAACGCGCGATCGCTCAAAAATTCCTTCCAGCTCACTGACCGGGTTCTTCGATACACCTGACGGCGTTGTCCTCGGTAGTAGTGCTCGAGCCGCGCTTTTACGCCAAGATAGCGCAAGAGTGCTGGGCTTCGACGGGGGCGGGGAGTTATGTGTTGCTCTGATTGTGCCTCGTGGCGATATC
>JBIJBT010000117.1:0-7259 GCA_044345055.1 Bdellovibrionota bacterium | reverse complement strand
TGAATGTCACTTTGTAGACAGTAGAACGCTACTTGGATATGGATTTAGTGTCGGATTTTAGGGGGTTATGTTGGTTGGGGCGGGGAACTTCGGTCTAAATTACTGTCGTGAGCATTCGGCTCCCTTCTCGCCGACACCACTCACGAGTGATTACGCGATGATAACCACCTTCTCGCATCTTTTTTCTTCACCGGTCGGATACGGCGCAGGATATTACTCTTATCTCTGGGCAAAGGTTCTTGATGCCGATGCATTTTCTCGATTTGAAAAGGAAGGGATTTTCAATAGTGAGACCGGCTCTGCTCTTCGAGAAGCGATAATTAGCAAGGGAAATAGCGACGATCCCATGAAGCGCTTTACAGCTTTTATGGGGAGGGAGCCATCGATCGAGGCGCTCCTGCGAAGAGCTGGAATCGTTGCTGCTGATTGATGAAAATTTGCTGCGCTACTCTCCTGTCCTCTCTGCAACGAGTAGCGCAGCGCCATATACACCCGCGCTATCGCCGAGCTGATTTCGCACAATCGGGATCCTCGGCTCGTTATTAAATATCTCTGCGGAACCTCTAAAGAGCTCTGCCTCGTAGAACCAATCGAGATTGCTCACTCCTCCACCAAGAACAATCCGGTCTGGGTCAAGAATATTTATTACGGTCGCGATTGCTCGAACAAACTGATGTTGAGCATACTCTTTAAGTTCAATAGCGTTGCGATCACCCTGCTCTACAAGCTCAGCTATCGCAACAAGAGAAGCTCTTCGACCGCTAGATTGATAAAACCGTTCCTCTAAAGCTGGGCCACTTAAGATCGTTTCAACACACCCCGATTTGCCGCAGTAACACTCAGGCCCTAAACGGTCTAATACATTGTGCCCCCACTCCCCTGCTATTCCCTGATAGCCAAACCGAACCTTCCTGTCGAGCACAACTCCACCACCAACACCAGTTCCAAGAATCACACCAAAAACGCAATCCTCTCCACCACCAGCTCCGTAACGAGCCTCTGCGAGCGCGAAACAATTTGCATCGTTCGCAACTATAACTGGTACATTCAGACAGCGCGCCAGATCCTCCTGGATTCGCTCGCCATTAAGACAGAGGGTATTACTGTTTTTTAGCTGTTTTGTAATGGGATCATTAACGCCTGGAGTCCCCACACCTACCCGCTCCGGAGAAATACCCAGCTCACCAGCAACCGCTGAAACGAGTTCACCGATTCCGTCGATGATCGCGCGGTATCCCCTCTCTCGCCCTGTTGGTGCTCGCCGTCGGATAAGGGGCTGTAGCGAGTCCGAAGCCACCTCACACACCACTACCTCCGTCTTCGTACCACCTAGGTCAACCCCCCAAACGATCTGCCGCCGCATACTCATCTTTACCTCATTCACCCACCAGAGTGCCTAATAAATCACACCAACGAACGAACCACTTTAACCACTTCTCGAGAATCGCACGGCTTTTCAATAAGGCACGAAACGGGAAATCCTCGCAAAGCAGCCTCAGCCCTATCAGCAAGCCCCGTTACAACGACGACCTTTAATCGAGGATTTTCTCGACGTAGTGCCTTTGCTACATCGAGGCCAGTTGTTCCATCCCGAAGCTGCCAGTCACAAAAGAGGAGATCTGGTTTGAATTTTTTCCCCTCCTCAATCGCCTTTTTCCCCGCACTGGCACATTCTACCTGAAATCCAGCATCCTTGAAGGTTTCACTCATAAGCTCAGAAAAAACTACCTCATCATCAACAACTAAGACCTTCGCCCCCTTAGCCATCCTCGCTTTCCCCCGCAAAAAAAGTCAACCACACTCTTTGATGTCTCAAGACTACAACGATTGTGCAAGATCTTTATCATTCATTCAAATCTCAACCCTCGGGTATCTTAAAGAAAATACGTTGTTCGAGGGAGTTCGCTCTTAAGCTTCCCTAAAAATCTGCCGATCCGAGTAGTGGTGCGACAGGAGGGTCATTGAGTCGCGGGGGAATTTCATTCATTTAACCGTTCAAATCTTCACCAGGTTAACGGTTAAGAAATCTTATCTTCGATTAGTTGAGCAGGGTACATGGGCGTTATTATTGGGATTATCGGGGTAACCGCATGTGTTCTGCTTGGCTTTATCTTGTCAGGGGGACAGGTTGCTGTTCTCTTTCAGCCCTATGAGCTTCTTGTTATCGGTGGTTCGGCGGCCTTTACCGTGGTCTCGGGAAATCCCGGCTACGTCTCCAAAAAGGTCATCCCCGGTGTTATCGGCGCGATAAAGGGGAGCGGAATCGATAAGAGCACCTATACAGATTTACTCGGCTTGATGGCAACGCTATTCGACGTAATGCGTAAAGAGGGAGCTCTTGGAGTCGAGGGTGACCTGTCAAATCCACACGAGAGCGCCCGATTCAACAAATATCCAAAAGCCTCTCACGACCATCACCTAATGGATACGTTTACTAGCGCGCTTCGGCTTTTTGTGGATGGAGTGGTTAATGCTTTCGATCTCGAGCGAATGTTAGATACCGAGATAGAGACACATCACGAGGAAGCCCTGCTCGTTCCCAGCGCACTTTCGAAGCTCGCAGACGCCTTTCCTGCTCTTGGTATCGTCGCGGCGGTTCTTGGTATCATCATCACGATGTCACACCTAGATGGCCCACCTTCAGAGATCGGTGCTCACGTTGGAGCGGCGCTCGTGGGAACAATGCTCGGAATTCTTTTATCCTACGGCTACATGGCCCCTATCGCCGCAAAAACTGAGCACGTCGTCCGAGAGCAAACGGCTATCCTAAATACAGTAAAGGTCGCTCTTGTTGCTTTTGCTGGGGGCTCACCGCCAGCGGTCGCTCTGGAATTTGCTCGCAAGACTATTCCAAGTATCTTCCGACCAACTGCTGAGGAGATGGAAGAGATCATAAAGAACGCTAAGAAATAGGGCACTGTGACCTGTCATGGCTGACGCCGATAAACCGATAATCATTATCAAAAAAAAAGGGGGTCACGGCGGACACCATGGCGGCGCGTGGAAGGTGGCTTATGCCGATTTTGTTACCGCGATGATGGCGTTTTTTATGGTGATGTGGCTACTAAACACAGCTCAACACCAAACTCGACAGGCGATCGCCTTTTATTTTCGAAAACCGGGATGGCTCCAACAAAGTTCAGGTAATCCCTTTGGGTCTGATGGAGTGGGGCTACTTCCAGAAGCTTTTGGCCCGACTAGCCCCGACAAGGTGAAGCCGCCAGAGCGGTGGGAGCTTCGAAAGAAAAAAATTACTACCCCCGAGAAGAGTAAAATAACAGAGAACGGAAAAAAACAAGATCGAAAGGGATTCTCTCGTGTTCCGATGGATAATAACGATCCAAACGGCAGCAATGTATCTAAGACTCCCAAAGAAACAAGCTATTCAAGTCCTATGGAGCAGACAGGAGAACTAAATCCAGAGACTAAAGGCCTTCAGGATAATCATCCTGGTGATGGTGAAGTTGGTGAATTTGATCCCGATAATGGCCAGCAGGTTGATATAAACCTTACAGCAGCTCGCTCCGTATACGAGAAAATACTCAATGAAATAGCGCATAATCCTGAGCTTAAGGAGATTCTAGGACAAATAGAGGTTCGATTAGATCCAGAGGGTATTACTCTCGAGGTTATGGATACCGAAAAAGCCTCTATGTTTGCCCCTGCAAGCACCAAGATTCTTCCGCGAGCAGAGCTAGCATTTAGCGGCATTGTCAATTTACTACGCCCCCTACCTCATCCGATTGAGCTTATCGGGCACACTGATGCTACCCCTTTTGCTTCATTCCCAAGCTCGATGTCAAACTGGGATCTATCCGCACTACGGGCAAATGAAGCCCGAAAAGTTCTACAATATCGAGGTTTTCCCGAGAGCCGAGTGCTCGCTGTTATTGGCAAAGCCGATACAGACCTTCGCTTTCCCGAAACACCTTTCGCTGCAGGAAATAGAAGAATTACGGTGCGATTGAAATTTAATGACGGCCGGACAAATGCTCCCGTTGTCAACGAACAGCTCCTCCGGATAAACCCCCAAAGTACGACAACACCAATCGCTTTTCCGATCCGACAGGCAACTAAGCGACCAACACCACAACCAACCAAGATCCCAACGCCGCGGCCTACACCCAAAATTATCCCGAGCCCGCCTCCAACTCCCCGTCAACAGGCTCGCCCACGCCCCACGTCTCCTCCACGCAAGCCGATCAAACTCGGAGGCCGCCCGATTCCTCCGGAACTCCAACCGTTCCCTGTACTGAAACCGGGCCAACTTGCTACAGAAAGTACCGGTTTTAATCGGTAAAGAGAGTTCACTAGGTTTTTTGATGATGAGTTCTTGGCTCTTTACAGCCGCTCTAACTAAATGACAATTAGAGATATATAAAAAGGCGTCCCAATGATTCCTTCAAGAAAAAATAAAAGCCCTCTTCCTCATTCCACTTTCCACGGCAAGAAATGTGCCCTAACATCTCGATATGTCGATGCATAAATGCCCCCTTTCCGAAACTCTTCAACACCACACTAATTTGCATCCTGACTCAATAGCGGTCGTCTCATCTCACCTCTCTTCCCCCGCGAACCGACTAACGTACAAGCAGCTCTTTGACGATGCGAGTTCGATAGCCACCGCACTCACCTCCTACCCCTCCTCCTCTCCGCTCGCCCTCACTGCATCTCTTACCGCTTCTTTCCTTTCCGCCTGGTGGTGCGCTAGTCTTGCGGGTGTTCCGGTATTACTTGAGCATCCTCACGATTCACCCGATCGCCTCAGCAAAAATCGGGCTGCCGCAGGGGTTGGAGGAGTCTTGCGCCTCGTCAATGATGGCCCATCATGCCGGTATGAAATAGAGCAATTGGCAGAGGCTTCGCCATTGCCGACCAATGCAGCAGTACTAATTGCAACATCAGGAAGCTCAGGCATACCGAAAATTATACCTCTAACCGCTCAGCAGTTATTAGCAAGCGCAAGCCGCGTCAATGAAAAGCTTGGTGTAACTTCAAATTCGGCGTGGTTGCTTTCGCTGATGCCCGCCCACATTGGAGGACTGAGCATCATCGTTCGTGCGGTGGTGGCAGGATGCGCGGTTGTTATTCCCCCCGATCTAAAGCGACCCACTTTAAACAAAATAGCTCATGAGCACTCCGTTACTCATCTGTCTCTTGTGCCATCGGTCGCAGAGGAGTTCATCGGACTAGGCCCGCTACCTGAATCACTAAAAGCCCTCCTCCTTGGAGGAGAGCGGATTACCACAACGCAACGAAGAGCCTTGTCATCGGTGCCACAGTGTTATCTTTCTTACGGTGCAACTGAAACTGCGTCGTGCATCGCGGTTGCAAGACTCTCGGAGATAGCTCAAATCCCCGACTCCGTTGGGTTTCCGCTCAGCGATACGACGATTCAGATTCGTGATGAACACGGAGATCTCTGTTCAATTGGAAAATCAGGGCTCGTTGAAGTAATTGGGCCAACTATCTCGTCTCAAGAAAACGATGCCGATTCAGAGCACAAAATCTGGCGATCCGCCGATCGCGGCTACCTCGATGATTCAGGTTTGCTCCATATTCTTGGTCGAACCGATGATGTAATTATCAGCGGCGGCGTTAAGATCAGCTCTCACGAAATAGTCGATGCCGCGGTAGCAACAAATCTTGTCACTGAAGCGGCTGTTTTAAAATCACCTGACAACCAGTGGGGAGAGCGTGCGATCCTTTTTGTAACCGCACCTCCTACAACCTCTGCAGAGTCTCTCTATCATGAGTTACGTGAAAAACTAGGAGCACTGCGAGCGCCACGGGAAATTATTATTCTAGCCGTATTCCCGAGAACTTCGATCGGAAAAATTGATCGAGCAGCGTTAAGTCAATATAGCGGAGATTCGGAAGACGTAAATCGAACTTTGCGAGATCTAGTCAGGGACAGGTTTCTGCGATGAGGGGAGCATATTTGAAGCTGAAAAAGTAAGACTGAGCAGGAAAGAATACGCTAACGTTAATCTTAAAATGTACCCGTCTTTCGGACAAATTCCTCGGTGCGCTCAAAAATTACAAGAAGATCCTCGGTTAACTTATAAACCTGATTAAATAGCTCTCGCAGATCCTCTATCGAATATTCGTGAGCTATAACGTTCCGGAGTTCACGAATCTCGCGCATCTTCCGAGCATCGCACAATCCCCGTTTTTCGGCCCTATGAATCGCATCAACGATCGAACCAGATTGCTCCAGCAAAGCACGATCGATACCACGGAAAATTTTCTGAATAACTATATCGGAGAGCCGAGCAAATCGGCTGGTAAGTGCCTCGAAATCATCGAATTGCTGCTCGGTCAACGGCTGATCGTGCACGATCGGAGCACATTTTTTAAAGGAGTGTTTAACCCAGCCTGCAGCACGCACCCCCGCCTCAAGATCCTTTATTAGGGTATCAGGAGGAGATCTTTTCATGATAGCAATTGCTCCGTAAAACTCTGATCCTTTACCGGACCTTTAACGCACTTCCTTTCCACCCCAAAAAACTCTCTCGAAAAACCTCTACTCAGCACTCAAAGCCGCACCGCCCCCTCACTCACCGCGACAATAAATGGATTTAAGTCGCGAACCTTATCTTTTGTTAAAACAAGATCGACCTTTTGATCCCCAATTCTCGCCTTTATCTCAGCCAGAATTCCGAGTTTATCGGCGAAGGTAATAGTGGCCGATTCGACAAGAAGATCTATATCACCCCCTTTGGCGCTATCATCTGTGCGAGAACCAAATAGATACACTATCGCCTCTCTATCCCTCTTTGCGACTTCCTCAATAATAACCGCTCGCTCTTCAGAAGAAATCCGCATAGTACCCGAAAACAAACGTTTCTTTTTATCTTAATTTGCCACCAAAGAACGAGCCGGCGCACCTAGCAGGGAGGTGAAAATCCCCCCCCCCACCAAAGAAACGCCGACTCCTTTTCTCTTTAATACCGATAGCTCTCCGCCTTAAACGGACCAGAGACTGGAATGCTGGTGTATTCCGACTGTTCTTTTGTCATCACAGTCATCGTACCGCCAAAGCCCAGTACCATAAGGCGAGCGACCTCCTCGTCAAGCTCTTTCGGTAGCACCTTGAGCGAGATTGCTTCTTGCTTTTTATCAGCAGGAAGATCAGCAAATTTTGCCTGATAAAGATGTATCTGCGCGAGCACCTGATTAGCAAATGAACCGTCCATAATCCTCGAAGGATGGCCAGTCGCATTACCAAGATTTACCAACCGACCCTCTGAGAGAAT
>JBIJBT010000127.1:0-5643 GCA_044345055.1 Bdellovibrionota bacterium | reverse complement strand
ATGGACCTGAGGCTTTACTTCTTCCCACTCCCACGCCTGACGCATATATTTGGTATCGATCTCGTTATCGAAGTGTCCAATATTGCACACCACTGCTCCAGCCTTTAAAGCCTCCAGCATGTAACGGTCGCACACATCGATGTTGCCAGTTGCGGTCACAACCATATCAATCGAACCCATCAGATCACGATCGATAGAATCAGCACTCCCGTTGTTTACCCCATTGATATAAGGCGAGACAACCTCGTATCCATCCATACACGCCTGCATCGCGCAGATAGGATCGATCTCAGTTATCTTGACGATCATTCCTTCCTGACGGAGTGACGCAGCAGAACCCTTCCCGACATCGCCGTACCCAAGTACTAGCGCTTTTTTCCCTGAAAGCAAATGATCCGTTGCGCGCTTAACCGCGTCATTTAAGCTGTGGCGGCAACCATACTTATTATCATTTTTCGATTTAGTAACCGAATCGTTCACATTGATTGCAGGAACTTTCAGCTCTCCTCTCTCGAGCATCTCGAGCAACCGATGAACCCCAGTGGTTGTCTCCTCAGAGACACCGTGGCATCGATCGAGGATTTGTGGATATTTCTGATGGAGAATCAGAGTAAGATCTCCTCCGTCATCGAGCACCATGTTAGCGCCCCAATCTTTGCCATCCTGCAAAATCGTCTGCTCGATACACCACCAAAACTCCTCCTCGGTCTCGCCTTTCCATGCAAAAACCGGAACTCCCTGATCGGCAAGCGCTGCTGCTGCATGATCCTGAGTGGAGAAAATATTACAGGACGACCACCGAACCTCTGCACCCAACGCAATCAGCGTCTCAACAAGCACCGCTGTCTGAATCGTCATGTGAATACATCCCATGATTTTTGCCCCCTTTAGAGGCTGCTCAGCGCGATATCGCTCCCTCATCGCCATCAGAGCCGGCATCTCAGTTTCAGCGATCTCAATTTCCCGACGACCCCACGATGCAAGCGCGATATCTGCTACCTTGAAGTCATTTTTTAGTGCTACTGCAATTCCCATATGTTTCCCTTTTGTTAGTCAAAATAGACCCAGTTTTTGCTAGCTGTTCTCAGATGTCAGTTCTAATCTCCGACGAGGGAGCAATAAACCGACGAACCTGTACCTGAAATCCGTTTCTAAGCCCAAAATATGCGCTCTCTTTCTCGACAAGCCCTACTCTTTCAGCGAATCCGGTTAATTCAATAGGATCGAACCCAAGCCACATATCGCCACACCGCTCAATCGCCCAAGTCTGCTCGTGTCGACAAAGATCAGCTACGATAAGACTTCCTCCCGCTTTAAGCATCGCAGCGGAATCGCGGAAAATATCAGCAGGCGAGGGAACGTGATGTAGCACCATGGTGCAGATAATAAGATCTGCTTTAACCCCCGCCGATCGCGCCGAGCTGGAATCGCCATGAATTAGCGAAACCCGATCCTCTAGCCCCTCCGGTATAGATTGCCCGGCAAGCCTTAGCATCTCCTCAGCGACATCAATAACAACCACAGATGGGAAGTGTGAAAGGAGCGTCGGAATTAGCACTCCCCTCCCGGATCCAATTTCGACCGCAGTCGCTCCGCTATCGCAAGACACGAGCTGCTCTATCATTTCAATCACCACCGGAAGATACTGCTCCGGCGCCGCTATTAACTCTTGCGTTTCGGAGAGCACATCCCGATGCTTATTAAAAAACTCTCTAGCTCGGCGCGAGCGCTCCTGCTTTACCCCCGCAATTCTCTCCTCTATCTGCTCATCGAGCAGCTCCTCATCGAGTGCTGAAAAGAGCGCCGAAACAAGAGCGGCCCGTTCCTCAAAAGCCGTAACCGCACCACGCCGATAGAACGAAGCCACCCCTTCCCTTTGCACCGCAATCAGGCGAGCCTCTAGAAGAAGCTTTAGGTGATGACTCACAGCGGGCTGCTTCATCGCAAGAATTTCGCACAGCTCCGAAACCGAAAACGAATCACTCTGCAAACACCGTAAGATAGTGAACCGCGTTGAGTCGGCGGCAGCTGAAAGAAGCTGCTCGGTTAGAGTGATAGAGTGTGACATACCTGAAGGATATCAGGGTTGAAAGCATATATCAATATATTTTGATGAATGCTCAAATAAAAGCCAAAAACAGCCAATAATCGATTGTTTTTGCGCTCACCCAACTCCTGCTTTCCCGCCTCCAACGAAAACGGACGATGCGACAGGCGAAAATTGGCGATTGGGAACGGGAACAACGATAGGCGGGACTTGCACAATCATTCAATTTGCCCCCCTAACCCGATCATACTCCTTTTTTTGAACCAAAAAACGGAGTACGATCCTTCTTATGAGATACCACCGCACCATAAACATCCTGCAATCACACAGCTTTATTCTTTTTGGCGCTCGGGGCACTGGAAAGAGTACACTGATTCAGGACCTCATCCCCTCGACGGAAGTGCTTGGTGTCGATCTTCTCAAACCGACCCAAGAGAGGAAGCTTGCTGACCGGCCGGAAGAGCTTATTGATATCGTTCAATCCGCTCGGCAGCAAAACCCGCACCTGAAATGGGTCTTCATCGATGAAGTACAGAAGATCCCCGCGCTTCTCGATGTTGTTCATCACCTAATTGAATCAACCCCCCTTCTCTTTGCACTTACCGGCTCGAGCGCCCGAAAATTAAAGCGGGGTGGTGCGAACCTGCTTGCGGGTCGTGCATTTGTGTATCACCTCTTTCCTCTGACGAACGACGAGATTGGAACCCGCTTTTCGCTGAACGACTCTCTCAAATGGGGCACGTTACCAAAAGTGCTTTCGCTTAACACCGATCTTGAGCGGGAACTTTTTCTCGAGTCGTATGTTCAGACCTATCTGGCAGAGGAGATCTTAGAGGAACAGCTCATCCGCAAAGTCGCTCCTTTCAAAAAGTTTCTTCGGATCGCTGCTCAATGTTCGGGCACGATAATTAATTTCGCGAAGATCGCCGCAGATCTCGGCGTAGATCCAAAGACCGTTCAAACCTATTTCACAATACTCGAAGAAACACTTATCGCAACGATGGTGCCTGCGTTCGAAAAATCTCTCCGCAAGCAACAGCTGCATGCCCCAAAATTCTACCTCTTTGACACCGGGGTAACGCGCACCCTATCAGGCAACAGCGGACCTCTCGAACCAACCTCACAGGAATCAGGCCGTCTTTTTGAGCAGTTTGTGATCAATGAGATCATCCGATGCAACTCGTATCGACGAACGAAATACGAGCTGTATCACTGGGCAACTCACGGAGGCGCAGAGGTCGATCTCGTTCTCGAAGCACCAGACGGATCTCTCACCTTCATCGAAATAAAATACTCAACGAACGTCACCGACGATCACCTCAAGCATTTGCGTCAGCTTCACGACGACTACCCCGAGATCCGGAAAATATGTATTTGCCGCGAAGATCTTCCCCGCATGCGGCACTCGATTGAGATCTTGCCATGGAGGGATGGGCTCAGAGAGTTGGGGTTTGGATGATGTGACAACACGCAGATTATGCTCGAGTCAACGTGCCTGTATGAGCTTGCCTCTATGCCTCTGAGGAATAGAGGCGCGTAGATATCAGGGTCCAAATTATATATCAATATAATTTGATGAATACTCAAATAAAGAGCAAAATTGGGCAATAATCGATTGTTTTGCGTTCACCCCACTTCTACTTTCCCGCCGCCAACGAGAACTTTACCACTTCATCGATCCGCACAATTCCAGTCTCACCAGTCTTACGAAACTTGTATTCAACACCTTGTTGAGCAATGGTTTTTTGGCTGACTATAAGCCGAAGTGGCAAACCGAGAAGATCTGATTCAACAAATTTTTCTCCAGCACGAATATCCATCCGATCATCAAACAAAACCTCAAGTCCTTGATCTATTAGAAGCTGATAAATCCCCTCAGCTCGACTCTTTTCCTCTTCGGTGCGGGCGAGTGAGAGCAGATGGATCTGAAACGGGGCTATCTCTATTGGCCAATTAAGTCCTGCATCGTCGCTGATCGTTTCTGCTACCGCACCCATCAACCGAGAGGTGCCGATCCCGTAACAACCCATAAGCAGCGGTTGTCGTTGTCCTGATTCATCTACGAAGCCAAGCTTGCACGCATCGGAAAATCGGCTGCCGAGTTTGAAAATATTACCAACCTCGATCGCTTTTCTTTCCTCCATACGCCGATAGCTACCATCAACTTCAATCAAATCAAGTTGCCGCATAATCTGTGGCTGATCGAAAAGTTCACGATTAACCGCTATCGGTTGGTCGGGATGAAGAAAAATTACATCTTCACCATGCTCAGTGATCGTCTGAAACTCGTGCGAAAATGGCGAAAAAGTTCCTCCTGATGCCGCAGTGAGAACCGTTATCTCCCCAACGCCGCAGCGGGTAAATATTCGGGTGTACGCCTCAATGACTCGCTCATAAAATCGGTTAAGATCAGCCTCGTTTGCGTGAAACGAGTACATATCCTTCATTCGAAATTCGCGCCCGCGTAAGAGACCCGATTTTGCTCGGGCCTCGTTTCGAAATTTCGTCTGTATCTGATAAACCGCAACGGGCAAATTACGGTAAGATTGAACCCGCCGTCCGACGAGAGGCGTTACAATCTCTTCATGAGTTGGCCCAAGAGCAAGGTCACGATCTCCTGCACCTTTGAGCTTAAACAAAACATCAATAGCATCCCACCGCCCCGTTTGCTCCCAAACCTCACGCGGCTGAAGCGCCGGCATCAAAATCTCCTGTCCCCCCAACCGATCCATCTCTTGCCGAATCACCGCCTCAATCTTCGCAAGCACCCGCAACCCCAACGGCAAAAACGAATACACCCCCGCCATCAACTTCTCAATATACCCAGCCCTTTGCAGCAACTGCGCATTACGGCTTATCTCGTCGCGGTCTGTTGTTTTGTTGATTGAGGTGAAGAGGGAGCTTTGGCGCATAAATGTGGTGGTGGAGTTGAGGTTCCCGTATAAAATAGGGAAATCTCAAAGGGTAACCTTAGGTATCGAATATCGAACGAAGAGGGGACTCATGATGTGGCCCCCTGATTTGTGTGTTGTCCGGTGTGGGGCTAGACAGAAAGGCTATTACTTAGGCGGTTTTGAAGGCGTGTTAAGTCCTCGACAACTGAGTTAAGTTTTTTTCGAAAAAGACCGGACTTCTCCAACTCTCTACTAATTCCAGCATCGTCTAGAAGGTTCTTTGATACAAAAAATGTCTTCTGGAGTTCAGAATTATCTTTTCTCCAGGAATACTCCCAATGCCCTTTTTGATTAAAGCGAACCACAATATCGCCGCCGCTATAATCCCGTACTTTTTTTATTTCATCCGGTATCTGACTGATCTGCCTCTCACCCGGCGGGAATCTCCTTACATTGTTCGCTGGGGCAGCCACCTCGTCGACCGCTTTATTTACTTTGGCTATCATCGTGGTTTTTCCTAGAATCTCTTCGATCTCAAGCCTTCGCGACGAATCGAAGAAGACTTTTGATTCTTTTGTCTGAGGGTTCTCCATGGAGTAGCGCCAAGTTCGCTTATTCGTAAACTCTTCGACGATGTTCATTTCCCTGTGACGGCCGATTATTTTTTCTCCGTCAGGTTTGTTCGTAGTCCCTAGGACCCTG
>JBIJBT010000077.1:0-12952 GCA_044345055.1 Bdellovibrionota bacterium | reverse complement strand
GAGGTTCAAGCAACTCGTAGATGAGTGGATTGACCTCGCAATCGAACAGGCTAAACTAACCGAAAAAGAGGACGATGATTAGGGGGAGAACTCCCGACTCTCAAGTCATCAATTAACTTACGATTATGAGTTTATTTGGGAAAACTGGAAGCTAAAACCAGATATAAGTATCTCGAGCTTTTCGGACATTCGGCCCTAGTGCCTCCATATCTCAGAGACGTAGAGGTACTGAAGAGGAGGTAGTGCGCACCTATATTGTAACAGATATCGAGGCCGATAGTCCGTTGCCAGGATTGTACCAAATGATTAGCTTCGCAGCGGCAGCAGTTAATGAGAAGGGAGAAGTGCTCTCGACTTTTTTGGGGGCATGTTGCCCTTTTTCGCTTAGCGAAGGAAAAGACGGCCAACGTTACGATCTATTAAGTTTGTGCACGGTGTAGGGTGCCGATGTACCCTACACCGTGCACACTCATCCAAATGAAATAACTGACCGTATCGCTGCAGAAGCTATCCTTAGATTCCTAAATCAGCGACACCTTATTCCCGACCAATTCATCCCCAATACAGTCCTAAAGGATCGCGCCAATTATTATCAGCTCCACAGCAAGCAGAAACAAATTCGGTGATGCTGAGCATAATATTTTACAACACCTCCTCCTCTCTTCCTAGCCCCCTCACCTGTGCTACCCTCAACGCATCATACTCACCATTTTCGCAATTCATCTGATGCATCTCCGCTCTTTCATAACTCCCTTCACACCTATTGTATCTCGCCTCTGTCGGCCCCATCTCAAACGGGTGACTATTGGTGCTGTTGCACTTGTGATTGTTGATCTTGTTGACATCACCCTTCCCATCGTCATGAAAGAGGCGTTTGACGCTATCGGGGATTACGATAGATTTATCTGGTTTGCGCTCGGATACTCTTCTCTTCTTATTCTCCAGGCAGCTCTTCGGCTTACCTACCGAACTCTCTTTCCCCTCGCGCAGTGTGCATTTGCTCACGGCCTGAGAACGGGACTAGCTCGATCGATGATTAGTTCTATCGATGATGCTGCAATTGAAAAAAAAGCTGGAGAAGCGGTAACACTTATCACGAGCGATGCTGAGCAGGCAGCGTGCGTTTTGAATGATGGAGCCGTCATCGGCCTTGATGCGACGCTGTATCTCTTGCTTGTTCCGCCGATGATGATTTGGATCAGCCCTCTTGCGGCGATCTTCGCGCTGATTCCTCTAATCGCTGTTCCGATTATTGCAAAGCGAGGAGAGCGAACGATAACGATTGCTACAGAGCGAGTACAACAAGCCCTTTCCGCGCTTTCCTCATTCATTGATGAAAAACTGCGCAATCACGAAACGATAATTCTCTTTTCGCTGCGAGATAAACTGACCAAACTCTTGGAGAGACTCTCCACTCAACAGCGGCAACGGGTCATCGAATCAACTTATGCTGATACTAACTTAAGCAGCGCGATCCAGCTGTGCGGGGCCCTCGCAATGACTATTTTAGTCATTCTTGGATCACTTTTGATTCATCAAGGCGCTCTCTCAATCGGCGGGTTTTTCGCTCTGTATCAGTATCTGCAGATGCTTTTTTGGCCCCTCATCGCGCTCGGTCTTTATATCTCGATTACCCAAAAGGCGCGGGTAGCAAGCGGTCGCATGGAAGTTGTGCTTGAGAGGAGCTCGCCTGAACTCAAAAATGAGCAGAGCAGCTCGTTGAGCGTTATACCTGTGCTCACACTTTCTGCAGTCTCCGTAACTGTTCCAGAGCGGAGAGAGTCTATCCTCGACACCTTAAACCTTACAATTAATCCCGGCGAACGAATTGCAATTGTCGGTCCTACCGGATCGGGAAAAACAGCTCTTCTCGAGGCTATCGCAGGTATTCGACAATACACAGGCAAGATAACTTTTTCGCACGCCACGTCGTCTTTTACCGCAGAAGAATCCGTCGCGCTGTGCCCTCAAATACCTCGCTTTTTTTCTGATAGCATCGAGCGCAATATCCTCTTCTGGAATCGAGGCAATCCCGATCCTAGCGCTATGAATAAGCTTCTTGATGAGCTCTTTACCGCCGAGGAAAGAGGTGACGCGAAGGATAAAAATTTTCTCGATAGAATAGTTGATTCCCGAAGCGGACTTTCTGGTGGACAGCGGCAACGTCTCACTCTTGCGCGTACTCTCCTATCGACGCCCCCCATTGTCCTCCTCGACAATCCCTTCTCCGCTCTCGATCCCGCCCGCGAAGCACAAACTATTTCGCAGTTAAGTCATTGGATCGGCGATCGCACACTCATAATCGCAACAAATCGCCTAGCACCACTGGCGCTTGTTAATCGGATTCTGGTGCTAGTGGAGGGAAAGATCGTTGAAGATGGTAGTATGGAGGATCTGAAAAATGAGCGTACCGGATGGTTCGCCCGTTTTTTTCATCAACAGCTTATGAACTCTTCTTCTCCTAACGAGGTAGGTCATGAATAACCCGCCCTCCTCTCGGTTTAACCGTCTCATCACACTTTTACTCGAGGACAAGAAGAATGCAATTCTTGCATCGTTGCTCCTCGTCGCGCAGGGAATCGCCGCAGCAGCAGCTCCGCGATTACTCGGTGTTGCAGTTGATTCGGCTCAGAGTAGCCCAGTCTACTCAATGGTTCTAATAGGGCTCGGATATTTTCTCCTTGAAGCTGTTCGAATCTTCTCAACAAGACTTCAGGCAGTAGAATTCTCAAAGATAGGTCAAAGTGCCGTTCATCGACTTCGCCTTCAAACCTTTCACCATATCTTAAGTCTTCCGTGGAGTGAGGTGCGCAGGCTGGGTCCGAGCGATCTTCTCTCACGACTCACTGTAGATCTTCGTTCAGCAAGCGCTCTTTTTGAGGCGTGTTTTCTGCGCATCATCGAACGACTCTGCGGTGTTACGGCTATTCTCATCGGCATAATTTCAATTTCACTTCCGATCGGTCTTGCCGGTATAGGCTTCCTTCCTCTTCTTTTTCTCGGTGCGTGGTACGCTTCAAGAAAGCTTTATACTGCATTCTATGCGCGTCAAATCGCTTTTAGTGGAGTAACAACATCAATCGCAGATTCGATAGAGCTTGCTGCAGAGACAAAACTGATGGGTCTCTCTGCTAAACGGGTAGAGCATTTCTCTCACGAAAGCGCACAACTCGCAGCAGTTCAGCAGATTCCACCCCTTGTTTTTGGGCGACTCCACGCCGCAATGTCGATCTTAACGGCTATCAGCATCGGCACCATTTTGATACTGGGGCAGCAGCACATCGAGTCTGGTCACCTCACCCGTGGCGAACTCGTAACCCTCGTCGCATATATCGGCTCAATAATCTGGCCCCTTATTCTAATTATCGATCAGTGGTCAGTGCTGCTACAGGGACTCGCATCAGTAGACCGAATATTTGAAGTTCTCTCTCTCCCGATTGATGCTCCAGCCCCTCTGGCGATTTCTCGACAAGAGCAGAGCGAAACGAATTCCGCTGCGATATCTTTTGCAAACGTCACCTTCCTCTATCCTGAGACTCAACGAGGAGTGCGCAATCTATCTTTCTCGATACAGCGAGGCGAGCGAATCGGAATCGTTGGGGCGACCGGATCGGGGAAGTCGACTATATCCCGACTCCTTCTTGGGCTCGTTAAATCGCATGAAGGTACCGTTGCACTAGCTGGCACTCCGATTTCATCTCTTCATCAAGAAAAACTGCGCAAAACGGTAGCTTTTCTTCCTCAACATCCCGAGATGTTTTCCGCATCACCACGCGAGAATATCTCGCTTTGGGACACCGACCGAGATCGATTTGCCGAGGTTCTCACCAATATCCCGACATCATTAAAATCCCTTCTCGACACCGAACAGGATGCTCTTGCAACCCTTTCAGTCGGTGAGCAGCAGTGTATCGCGGCACTTCGCGTGCTCGTTAGAGACCCATCAATAATCGTACTAGACGAACCAACCTCCTCAATAGACCCAGTCCTTGAGCAGTGGCTTATGGACACAATTTTTACCTCATCACCCCAAACCACCTATCTAATCATCGCCCACCGCCTCGCCACTCTCGAGCGATGCAATCGAATTCTAGTTCTCGAAGATGGCCGTCTTGTAGCACAGGGAACGCACGACGAGCTTATGCGTCAGAGTGATAAGTATCGGGGATTGGTTGAGGCTGAGGAAGCTAGTAGAGAGGCGTGAGAGCTATAATTCGGTAAGTAGCATCTTCACTAAGACGTAGCGGAGTACGAGCTCTGGATGAAGTATTCGGAGGCTTGCGCAGTCTACCTGCGTCCCCGTCTAGAGGACGATATTGAGAGAATATTCGAAATGGGAAGCCCGTAATCCTACCTCTACACCTCTGAGACAGAGAGGATCGAGGGTAACGCGAGTGTACTACTCTTTCTGCTCCCCTGCTCTTCGATTGACATTACAACCCTGTCCCTCAAGATCTCGATCTCCTAAAATTCATTACCACGAGCGCACATCCCGCAGACAAAAGCGCATCTAGCATCGGGACCGTTGTAATTGAGAAAAGCTCAAAGCCCATGTTTCCTTTGGGAGCTGTGCTAATACCCACACCCAATCCGAGCATCCACGCCAGAAGCTGCCTTCCGCGAAATCGCGGTATAAAGCATCTTGGATCAGTGGCTAAATCTTGGGCGTTTAGGGCATGCTTGTGATACCTATCTTTATCTAGAAAATAATCAAAAACATAAACTCCTGCCATCGGCGCAAACAAATTCCCTGAAAATATAAGCCAGTCAGTGAAATACTCGAATATCCCAAAAATAGCAGAAAGTGTCCCGAGCAAGCCTGCACCCACCGTAAGCTGCCACCTTTTCCAGGCTGGAAGAAATAGATTGGCTGAAATGGCGGCCGAGTAGACATTTGTATCGTTTGTAGTCCAAGTTGAAAGCAAGAGAACGATAATCGCAGGGGTTCCAAAATTGAGATTCAGCATTATCTGCAAAAAATCGCCCTCTTTAGCGGCTATGGCCAGGGCACCGGTAAGAATCAAAAGTCCTGGATAAACAACGCCGAAATTAATTAAAACTCCAGTGAGCGTATGAGGCCCACTTCGCATGAAGCGGGTTAGGTCTGGCATGGTGGTTGCGCCAGAATATGCTCCCGCAACCATCGCCATAATTGTTCCAAAAGGAATCGGAGTCACCTCGAGCTGCCGACTCATTATCGCTCCAATCCCACCATCTGAAAGATAAAACCAAAGGGGCAAAAGGAGTAGGACAAGAAGAAGAGGAATTGCGATATAGCTCAGTTTACCTAAGCCCCTAAATCCAACTACTGCCGTGGACGACATCAACAAACCGGCTGCAATAATCACTGGAAGCCTCGGAAGGGTCAGACCCCAAACTTGCAGCGCCAGCTTTAGAAACGCCTCACTAAAAACAGCCGTTTGGATTCCAAACCAACCGATAGCGCCAAGGACCATAGCCACGTTTGCAACTACGTATCCACCCGTTCCGAACGCACACCGTGCTAAAACTGCCGTTGGTAAACCGGTTCGTTGCCCTATTAGTCCCGTGGCAACAGCCACACTCCCTGCGAGTCCTCCGCCAAGAATACACGCCAGGGCAAAAGCAAAAAATTGCTGCTTCCCCGCCAGCTGTGCGCCCATAAAAAACACAGGCACGCAGATCGTAATGCCAGTAAGAACGCTCGCAAGCCATACCCACCCCTGCCGCGAGTGCTCCGCAGTCGGCGCAAGCGGATCATCTTCATTTAGTAATTGAGAAAGCTCCGACGACATGTCTCCTCACAAAATAATAATTCTAAAGATTGATCTTCGAGAGACGTTTGGGCGACGCACACGAAATCATACTAAAAGCGATTTTGTGTGCTTGGAGCCCCCCTAAAGAACCCATGGAGCGGTTTCTCGCAGCGGCACCTGACTATTTCAATTGAACCCGCGGATCTCTTTTGAAAAAAGTATAGAGACCCATGGTAGGTTTAGGTGTGCCAATCCTCTGTACGCGACAAAAAGCAGATAAACCCTTGATATTACATTAAAATACCCTATCCTTGAAGCGCTTAAACCACCAAGGAGGGTTTTATGGATAATACTAAGGGGTTGAGTAGGATAGTACAGGCGAATATCGGTCTAAGCAAACCTCGGCAGACGTGTGTTGCGGCGATGGTAGTTGGTATTGTTCAGGCTCGGACGGTGAATTTGAAGAGGGTTTGTCAGAGCTGTTCGTCTGATGGGCTTACCTCGTCATGGTATCGCCGTATGCAGCGTTTTTTGCGGAGGCGGATTTTAATTTTGAGAAGGTTGCCAAGTACTTACTATCTTTATTCACCGATCCGAACGAAAAAGTTTTTCTTACGATGGATCGGACCAATTGGCAGTATGGTACGAAAGACATCAACATTCTGATGGTGGGAGTCGTATACAAAGAGATTGCTATACCGATCGTATGGGAGATTTTGGATAGGCGGGGCAATTCCAATACAGCAGAGCGAATTAAGATCATCAACCGCATCATCTCGTACTTTGGGCAAGAACGAATAGCAGGTATTCTCGCGGACCGCGAGTTTATAGGGAAAGAATGGTTCAAATATCTTGAGAATCTTAAAAACCCGTTTGTGATAAGAATCAAGGCTAATACGTTAGTACCGAATGCACACGGAGAAGCCACCCCACCCTACCTCTACACCTCTGAGACAGAGAGGACTAGCCCCGAGCCTCCCACAAAACAGGTACCTCTTTATGCCAATTCGTGCTATAAACAGGTACCTACTTCGACACAAATTACCTACTTTCGGCTCCCCACCCCAAATTATAGCGAGGTAATTCTTTGTTTACTCGAGCGATTATCCCAAATCTTACCTCATGGCGAGCGGATCCACTCCGAAAACCTCTTCTTCTCCGAGGAGCGCGGCAGGTTGGAAAATCCTCTGTAGTTCGGCTTTTTGGTCAGGGCTTTGAGTACTACGCAGAGATCAATCTTGAAAACGAACGCCATCGACTGCTGCTTGCGCGAGCGACCGATCTTCCCTCGACGATTGAGGCGATCGAGCTTATTACCGGTGTTCCGGTACGCGATGATCGAACACTCGTTTTCATCGATGAGATTCAACAGCTCCCTGCGATGATAACGATGCTCCGATTTTTTTATGAGGAACGTCCCAGCCTCGCCGTTATAGCCGCGGGTTCGCATCTTGAGGCGAGTATCAAACGAGCAGGTCTCTCTGTTCCCGTTGGGCGAGTTGATAATCAGTATCTATTTCCCCTTACTTTCGACGAACATCTCTCTATTTTCGGGTTCGACAAACTTCTGAAACTACTCCGCAGCGTTGCCCTTGGCGACCCTATTAGCGATGTGCTCCATACGGAGGCGATGGGAGCATTTAGTTCTTTTATGCGGTGGGGAGGAATGCCTGAGATTGCCGCAGCTCGGCTTGCGGGAGCCACACCGAAGCGAATCACCACGATCTATGAATCACTCCTATCCGGATTCAGAGAGGACATATTCAAGTATGCTCGTGAAGCGGAAGCAAACGATATCGCCTTTGTTCTCAATCACGCTCCCCACGAAGTTGGATCAACCTTCAAGTACGAAAACTTCGCCAGAGGTGGGCGAAAAAGTCGTGATATGCATCGTGCGTTCGATCTGCTTGAACAAGTTCTTCTCCTTCATCAAATACGTCCTACTCAAGCCATCAATCCACCTCTTGGTGAGCAACCACGGCGCGCCAAGAAACTCCTCTTCCTCGATATCGGACTAGTGAATTATGCCGCACACCTCACTGAGTCGTATCAAGAGGGAATAAAGCTCACCGATCTGTATAGAGGACGGGCAGCCGATCAGGTCGTCGGTCAGGAGCTAATAGCGCTGAACTCTTCACGCCGCCCGGAGCTTTTCTACTGGTGTCGTCACGGATCAGAGGGGTCAGCAGAGCTGGACTATACAACAACGATCGACGGAAAAGTCATTGGAATCGAGGTCAAATCGGGAGCATCAGGCAAACTACGCTCACTCCATCAATTCGCCCTTCACGCTCCCGAAGGAAGGGCCATCCGGATCGGAGATTGCAAACTGGCACGCAAACAGGTAACGATTGGAAACACCTCCTATGAGTTGATATCGGTTCCGTTTTATCTCGTGTTTCGATTGCCAGAATTGCTCTCATAGGGTGAGTGGTAAAAACTTCCGGGCCAAATTCCGCGGCTAATTAAGAAGCTCCGTATGTTTGCAAACGCGGAGCGGGGTTAATGTTTGCGGTTGTTTGAGCCCTCGGATAAATTTTTTAGCGTTGTATGCCTGTTTGCGATCCATTTGATTATCGAGCAGCCCCTTACCAACAAGGTACATCATGACTATTAATCATCAACCCATTTCTACAGGGAACGAGGAAGAACATTACAAGCGATTGCCAACCACAGGAGTCCCGAGCGATTCGCTCGATGAATGGCTCGGTTCAGCGCCAACCGAAAAAGAGGCAGAGCAACTGACGCAACTCTCCTTGGCACGTGTGGAACAACTTGTAGAAGATCTGAGGAAAGTTTGTATTAAAGAAAAGGAAGTCGAGAAGCGATTAGGTGTCGATAGCGCAGAAATTCAAGCCTTCATCGACGAAAAGAAGATTTTAGCTCTCGATATCGGCGGCGAGCGACTTTTCCCCGCCTGTCAGTTTGACACCGCGAGTAGCAATCGTACCGTCGCTGGTCTTTCGCAGGTATTGCAAGTTTTAGATTTCTCCCCGCTAACGCAGGCGTTATGGCTCACTTGCCCTCATCGGAAGCTAGACAATAGGATTCCTATTGAGTTGCTAAGGGAAGGATGCATCGAACTCGTTGTCGATGCAGCAGAAATAGCCGGACACGGTCAAGATTAGATGGTTGGAGTGGTGAAAAGAGCTCATAAACTTTTTTAAGGGAATATCTTTAGATCGAGGGAATAGAGGTCCGCGTCCCAGCCCTCATTAACCAAGAGGCGTAGAGTTCCTTCTATATTTCACCATTCCTCCAAGTATTAGAGACCAACCGTATCTCCTCTTCGATGAGTATATGTCACCCGTCGCTAACCCTATCCAAACCTCAAAACCCAAGAGCTACGCATATTCCATGCAGCAAAATTTATTTACGCACCCGCACAAAGTAGAGCATACTCCAAAAAAAGCCACTTTATGTGAAGTATGCTCCAACGAAAAGTCAACATCCCAAAAGAACAGAGCTTTTTTCTGTTTGGCGCGCGCGGGACAGGGAAGTCTACTCTTCTTAAAGCCTCGCTACTCCCAGCAGAGACGCTATATCTTGACCTCCTTCTACGAGAGACCGAAGAGGCGATCCTGCGCGACCCTCGATATTTTCGGCGACAGGTACAGGCACTTTCCCCCGAGATCCATCACGTTGTCATCGATGAGGTGCAGAAAATTCCATCACTGCTCGATGAAGTTCACTGGTTGATTGAAAATGATCCAACACCTCGCCAATATATTTTGACCAGTTCAAGTGCGAGGAAGTTAAAATTGGGAGCGGCAAATCTTCTTGCGGGTCGCGCGTTCGTTCGTTATCTCTACCCGTTTACTCCTGTAGAGCTAGGATCCTCCTTTCACCTTGAGGATGCGATGCGGTGGGGGATGCTTCCGAGGATCTACTCGCTCACGAGCGACGAGGACCGATTAGATTATCTCTCTAGTTACGGATACACCTACCTGAAGGAGGAAATAATTGCGGAGCAGATCGTACGCAAAACAGAGCCTTTTCGCCGATTTCTCGAAGTTACAGCAAGTGTAAATGGCGCGATCCTCAACAGCAAAAAACTAGCCGATCAGATAGGGATATCATCGAAAACAGTGCTGTCGTTCTTTCAGATACTTGAGGATACACATCTAGGTATCGCACTCGATGCATTTCACACATCTGTTCGCAGACAGGTGCGTCAGGCGCCTAAATGGTACCTGTTCGATGTGGGTGTCGCGCGAGCGCTCGCACGTATGCTGAAGGTGGATCCTCTCTGGGGAACGAGCTACGGAGGCTCGCTGTTTGAGCAATTTTTGGTCGTTGAATGGTTTAAGCGGGCTCAATACGAACGCAATGATTATCGTTTCAGTTATCTGCAAACCAAGTCAAGACTTGAGATCGATCTAGTTATAGAGCGGCCGGGAAAGCCCCTTGCATTTATCGAAATCAAATCGATAGATACTGTGACCGAGCGTGATTTTTCGACATTGCGCCGACTCCTTCCAGATTTCCCCGAAGCCGAAGGTTTCCTCGTATCGCGAGATCGTATCGAGCAGGTCTCGAATCGGATTCGTGCCCTGCCGTGGGAGCGAGCATTGGAGGAGATTTAAGAGAAAAGCTAAAACCGTAGATCTCTCGATTAAGGTGGACTCGCGCTGCTTTGTTAGCGAGGGGATTGAGTTTTATTGTTGCTATCCTCCCCCTATCTCTATACCTCTGAGGTATAGAGATAGGGGTCATTGTTACAAATGATGAGACTTTTTCGCGATACGGAGTGGCGGTGATTTGGGGATGATTTTTCTAACTCTATACCTCTGAGACATAGAGTTAGGGGGTCATTCGAAGCAGGCAAAATTAACCCGGGTTTCTACACCTCTGAGCAATAGAGGTCTCATGCGACTCGCCTATCATCTTCTCGAACCCCTGAGGCTTGAGCAAAGACGCTGCATTTGATTATAGTTATGGCGGTGACTTGGTAATACGGGAGAAGGCACGTGGTCAGTATTGATCGGAAGCAAACAACTTCAGTTCAAGAAACGGGTGTATTAACGTGGGAGCTCGGCTCTTACCGAGATAGAGTAATCTACTCTCCACCCTCAGGTGCGATGCCGCAGGTTTCTACTGACATCTCATTTGCAAACTTTTCCGGAACTGTTCCGATTAAAGATCAAGCGATTCACGAGCTGCTTCATCCGTTCGGTCGTCAACTTGCTCTTCGCTACGGGCAAGTTCTTTCCGAGTGGAATAATAGTGGTGCCTGGGATCGGGTCGAGCTTGGGCTATTTGATGCGAGGGTAGAGCTGCTCGTTGTCGGATTACAACGGCAGCTCTTCTCGCAACAGCTCTCGGCACCAACGGTTCGCTTTTCCTGTCTTGAGGAGTGGTCCGCGCCAAATCGGTGGCTCCAGGGTGCGAGTGAACTGTTCGGTGCTGCCCTTCTTCAGGGAGACGACGGGGAACAGCGGGCCAACGCAATCCGCACCGCTTTGTTGCCAGCCCTTACGGCACTCTCTGGAAGCTGCGAATTGAGCGAGTCTGGGCGCGATCGCACTATTATCCTTAATGAGACGCCCATATTCTCTCCTATAGAGAGCTCAACCATCCTCGCTGCGCTCGAAAAAGGGCTAACAGATGGTCTACAGGGCCGCCTCCTTGAACAGCTCGGAGACCCCTTTGAGGCCGACAACCTCTCTGATCTGTTTCGATCGGTATACGGCGAAGTCCCGATGGGTATTCACCGTTTACTGCGAGATTTCACCGACTTTTATCCGGGACCTGAATTCCGGGCAAATTTTGAGGCGATCGGTTGATGGTGAATATGGCACTCTAAACAGATCTACTTCGATGAAATTAATCTATTGTTTAGCGGCAATTTATCCAATAACTAGAGGCATCGTCTAGCACCAAATTTAACCACCCCTCTCGCCGTCACCCCTCCGAAGACTGATCCAGAGTCCAATTATAGCGACGATAATAATAGCTGCACCTTCACCCAAGAACGCAGCGCCAGTTGAGTAAGTTGCAGCGATCCATCCACAAACGAAACCTCCGACGACCATCACCGACGAGGTTCCCAAACCGAATACTGAAAGCACCGTTGCCCGAACAGAGCTGGGAAGCTCGCGATTGAGCTCACTTCGAAAAACAGTCGGTACAATTCCGTACGCAGATTGCGGTAGAATGGTTGCCACCAAGAGTACGATCGGAGCCACCGACGCCGTACCAAGGAAGATAAATGATCCTCCACATGTGAGAGCGCACATGAGGATTGTGAATAGAGGTCGGCTCTGCAAATGAGAACTTTGACCGATCCGAGAGGCTACAACCGAAACAAGTAACCAGAAAAAATAGATCGAACCTAAATAGGTCGGCGCGATTCCAATAGTCCCCGTCATGAATTGTTGGACAAAACGGAAGTAAATTTCACACGCTGCGATTATACAGACGGCGATAGCGGTGATTGCACAGAGACTTTGATTAGCGATGATCTGTTTCAAGCCGGTTCGCAGCTGCGATAGAAAATCTGTCGTTGAACGAGCACGCTGAAAAGACGGCTCTTTGAGGAAAATAGTCGACCCAAGATAGATGATCATCGGAGGAATTGTCGCAAGAATTGGAATCTGAAAGCCGAAAACCATCAGGAATCCACCTAATAGATTTGCACATCCCATCGAAAAAAGTCCGAGCTGATAAGAGCGCGCCTCAAGGTTCCCATACCGATACGATTCGTTTCGCTCGCGAAGAGTATCAAAGAGAAATGCGCTGTCTGTTCCCGATTCGAATGCAACGGCTGTACCGAGAAAGAAAAACCCAAACAAGAACCCGACCGTACTACTGGATAAGCCAATAAGGAGCCAAGCTACCAACCGCGCTGAGGCAGCGACGATAAGTGTCTTTTTTCGTCCAAGTCTATCGGAAGCAATCCCACTAGGTACTTCGCAAAAAAGCTGCGCAGCCGCCATCACAGATAGGCAACATCCTATATCAAAAGAGCTTAAACCCTGAGAGGCAATGTGCAGATAAAGACATGGCAGACCCACTACAAATCGCCTAGCAATGATAAAAATCCAGTACTGAACGGGAAGCGGAAGGGTTTGTGTGGATGATATTTTTGGCAAAGGGTAGAGTCCTTTACTTGAGAGTCGGGAGTTCTCCCCCTAATCATCGTCCTCTTTTTCGGTTAGTTTAGCCTGTTCGATTGCGAGGTCAATCCACTCATCTACGAGTTGCTTGAACCTCTT
>JBIJBT010000139.1:0-4114 GCA_044345055.1 Bdellovibrionota bacterium | reverse complement strand
TAATAATCGGTCGAATCGAAAAACACGCGACCGATCCATTAGCTTCCATTAACTGTCTTCAAGCTCTCTTATCTCTGTGATCGAAAGATCAGTCATCTGCGAGATCTTTTCAGGATCTAACCCAGCTTCTCGGAGATTTCGCGCAATTTTTCGAGCCTGTTGGACCTGTCCTTCGACGAGACCTTCTGCACGCCCTTCGACTAAGCCCTGAGCACGCCCCTCTTCGCGCCCCTGTTCAACCGCAGTATCGATTGAATTTTTCAAATCACGATAGACCTTGAGGCTGTCCTCGTATTCTGTTCGTTCAGTGGTGCTAAATTTTGCGATGTTGGCTGCTTCAAAGAGTCTTCTAAAAAACCTCATCACTGCCCGATATCACCAACTTGGAGAATTGCCAGTAAATAAACCGCACCAAAAATTATGGTGAATCCCACTAAATATAATCGCAATAACCATCAGCAGTTATCAGCAAGTCTTAAAGAATCACCGCTTCTTCGACGATGGCGAGGATATCTTTTGTATCGACGATTCGAATCGAATCCTCCCACGGAACTCGCACTCCGGCAGAGCGGGGAATTAGCACCTGAGCTCCGAGCGGAATGCCGCTAACATTTGTTTCTTCGTTGGTGTCAATATCGGTTGCACTCGCCACCTCAACGACTTCACACAAAATAGACTCCTGCATAGCCTCTTTAGCACCCTCAGGAAGATACAGACCCCCATCAGTGACATTCGGTGATTTATCAATACGTACGACTACCCGATACCCGAGTGGACTAATACGGCGAATGCGGCGGGTGGAGTGATCGATCATAGTTTTTGTCGGGGATAGAAATTTAGTTTGCGTCCGTCGAGGGTAGCCCTGTGCCGGGAAAAAGATCTATGACCTATGCTAACCGAATTGTAGGTGGAAGAGCATCTTTGAGCTTCTTAAATGCGCCGTATATCTGTTTTTTATAGTTCGAGTGGTATTCAGTTGCCGCACTTTTTAACCCCTCGGCATAATGATCGGTAAGGGTAGCACCGAGTACGACACGCCACGGCCCACCCAATTGGATTGGTGGAAGTATGTTTTTCTCGAACGAATCAAGAACCCGACTAACAGCAATACTAGTAGCGAGTAAATGTCCCTGATTCCACGAATCTGCCATTTTAAGAGCAGCTTCTTTTTTCTCTACTAGAGGCGGTATGCGCTCTTGCGCCCAGGTGTTAAGTTCGACTGACGTCAAGGTTGGATTTTGTTGGAGAACTTTAAGTTCCTCCAAGGTCCCACCTACGGCTCGGAAGAAAGGTGTTATATGAGAATGAATGAAGATTTGATAAGCGTTTTGCAGTTCTTTCGATATCTCAAATTCCGCCAACTTGAATGCTGAGCTTTGAATGAGAATATTCAACAAAAGTTTTCGCGACTGCTCGGCCTTTGTTTCATCGGGAATCTGTTCCTGAATCTCCTCTAGTACTCGTTCTTTTGCCGAAAGAAGACGGCGCTGTAGCTCGTCCGTATCGTTTTGCGGAGTCGATTGGAAGTAGCCATGGAGGCTATCAAAAACTGGGCCCGCATCCATATTAATTTTCTCTTCATCGGCCATGATTTCAACTAAAGTGCGTATATCAACCTCCATCCGTAACTCGATATGGTTGACGCTTTTTAGCTGTCCAGAGATATACTCCAAAAGCGAAGCTATATCTTCATCAAATGTCTCTAGATCTCCTCCGGTTCCTTCGATCTCTCCGTCATCGCCTCGCGAGTTTTCTGGACTACTCCCCTGATGCATCCCCATTCCGCTTGCCTAAAAAAAACGTGGTTTGTCGTAGCGGCTGAAGCGCCGCGTTTTAGAGTTAAACCTCTACCGCAAAGCTTTCTCGAGTACCACGAGACCCTAATTTCTGCAATCTTTTCGGAGGCAAATTTTCATAGGGCTTGAAGCGTGCATTCAGGCTAGTTTTTTTTCTGTACCGGGCATGGGGAAAATCTTTTTCTTCGACTATTTCTATTGCATATGCCCCTTAAGAGCTGGTAGGAAAATCAAGACTTAGTATAACTATTTAATTTTCCCCCGTCCTATCGTACTTTTCATGCTAAGAATCTTGCTGAACGAATTGGTCGACTTGTTGCAGAGGAGTTCCAAGATCTTTCCCAATATTTTGCAGAATTCACCAGCTGGGACTTCAGGAGGAGCTGCTCAAATGGATGGTCTCAGGGCCAAACGCCAGCCTGCGGCTGACTGACACTTTAGGTGCCGAATATGCCGGGTTTAATGCCCAGTTGAGAAAGCGAGCGATAAGTGCGGTAGGTCCAGCGGAGAAGGTTGATATTTCAGACGAAGAGGCAAGAAAAGCGAGGCTTTTTGCGGTGAGGGTTCAGAGCGAGCTCTTGAAAGGGGGGCGATGAGGGGCGGAGAGTTGTGATTTGGAGGAATGGCAGCGTTTTTTATTTTTTTTGCAAAAATTGCTTGGTGTATATGTTACACATTGGTTGGTAGATGGAATAACTTTGGTAGGAATTTGGTGGTGATGTTTCAGCTTATCGGAGTTGGTCAGGTGGAAGATAGGGAAGGTGGAAAAAAAGCTCCGAATACTGAGCAACTGATTGCAGAGATTAATCTTAATGCTGCTTCAGGTGCTCTATCGCCAGAGGTTTTGAATGAATTAAGAGCGCAGCGAAGTCATTTGAACCAAGCAGGGGAGCCAATAGCCAAGGTTTCGTCTAAAGACATAGCCCGCTTAGCGCGTGAAGTAACTAGGGGCATCGGCTAAACCCTAAACCACCACCCCCCCCTCAACCATCTCCCGAAACCACCCCGGCACCACCTCCGGTACTCCGCCCTGTTCAGTGAACCAGTTCACTGCAGTGAATCCCACATCAGTTAGCTCCTCCCCAAGTCTCGGCAGCTCTGCCTCCAGAAATTTTCCTATCTCCCGATTTTCTACAATAAACTTGAGCAGTACCTCAGTATCTCGATATGCAAGGTCGATTCCGAGGGCGCCGAGGGTTGGAAATGCGATATTCATCCGAACGCGGGTGTAGCCTCGCGGTTTGGGTGCCGATCCTGCTGCCTCCTCATCGGGCTGCTCTATGTGGGGTTGTTCACGGGTCATTGAGAGCTGCAAAGGCATGACATGACCGCCGATCGTTAAGGCTGTCACTGCGTAAGAGGGTTGATTAAGGGCATCGAATATCTTGCTGTACTGCTCAAGAATCGGTTGAGCCTCGGCCGCCGCGCGGAGAAACCGCTCTGAAGCTGTCTGGGATGTGGCTGTATTCTGAACAGAAGAGGATAGGGCAGCTGGAACCGAAATCGGGAGCGGCTCGGTAAGGGTTGACCGTTGCTGCTGAACGGTTCGAGGGTCGGAAACCGATGTCAGCGACGGCGCAGTTAATTTGGTTTCTGCCGTGGAATTTTGCTCTCCTTTGAGAGTTCGATTATCGCTTGAGTTTCCCTGAAAAAGTTGAGGCGTAGTGACAGCACCTTCGCCTGGGAGCGGTGGTTGGAGGAGTGCAGATAGCGAAGAGGTCGGCACCATAGCCCGAGCAAGGGCCTGTTCTATAAGGGTGAGCAGCTGAGTCGGAAGGGTTGTCGCGGTTGGAGGTGTGATACCGATAGGGCCAGGTGTGGAAGATGTGGCGGAAGGGGTCGGTGCGGCTGATTGGCCCTTTGAAGAACCTGCGGCTGACCCTCGCAGCTCATCGCTTCTTGCCCCATACGCAGCGGGAATACGTGCGGGTCGAGGGGCTGCAGCGGGGTTGAGCCCGGTGAGAAGGCCCCCTGCATCGGTAGACAAAGTAGAGTTGCCACCCCCAATGACGCCACTTGGCACCCCAGATTCATCGAGGAGCTCCCGAAGCGAGGCGAGAAGATCGTGGAGAGGACGGATTGTTTCCGCTGGAAAAAGGTCTCTTAGGGTGCGTTGAGAGGATGTTAGAGCGGCTGATGAACCGCTTTGAGGTGAGGAGATCACCCGCAAAACCCGAACGGTGGTCTCTTTCCCCGATTGCTCAATGCGCACCCGAACTACATCACCTGCTCGCGCTTCGACTGGGGTGGCAATTGGAGCAAATTGACTCCCAGGGATCGCCACAACAAGCTTGCCATCTTTTGCTAGTACCGTCGTA
>JBIJBT010000100.1:0-8909 GCA_044345055.1 Bdellovibrionota bacterium | reverse complement strand
CTCCCCACCCCTCCCTGCATCTCGGGTCATTCCCTCGCGAGGCCCGCTCCGTGACTGGGTCGGCTGTGGTGCCCGAATCTCATCATTCATACGTTTTTTAGCGATCGGCTATCCATTGTCTATCACCGCTTCACACGGCCTATCACCGCCTATCCTCAATCACCCCTGGCTCAGGCGGCGCTGAGGCTCTCGGATACGAGCCGAGCACGTGGGGATGAGAGCCAATAGAGGATAGTTCAGCAAGCGCCGTTGCTAAGGGAGGATGTGTCTCAGCACCGATGCATTCAATAAGGAAAAACTCATCGCAGGAAAGCGAAACATCAGATATGCGCCCTTTTACCTGCTCTATCCAGGCGGTGCCTTGGCGCAATCTTCCTGGGAGTTGGCGACCCCACTGATAATGAGCAAATTCAGCTCCGAGTGATTCGAGTTTTGTAAGTACGATATTGTGGCGGCGGAAGACCTCGAGAATCGCTGAGAGCGCACCGCTTTGTTGACTCGTTACCGTAATAAGGCTCGTAGCGTAGGAAAGCTGAGGATTAATTGGCTCTTTTGTTCGGCTGCACGCGATAAATCGAAGTGTAGTAGTTGGAACATCTGCGACCGCAGTCGCAAGAACGGTGAGCCCAGATGTTATAGCTACATGCTCCGGTGCTAACAACGCCCAATCGTTGTCTCTAATTCCCTCTGCAGCGAGCCACTCCGGATCGAGGGTAGGGGATATCTCTTTTGTGATGGGTGAAAGAGTATCAAGGAGCGAGGAGCAGAGCCGAAAAGCGAGATCCGACCCAAAAATGCGCCGAATTTGATTCAGTGATACCCCCGCAGGCGCCATCAGTGTAAGTGAGACCGGTACACGAATATCGCGAATTATCCGGAGCGATGAATCGGTTAAGGCAATTACAGATTCCCGTAAAGTGCCGAGGGTCGAGTGCTCGAGGGGAAGCATCAGGAGATCTGTCGACTCATTCTCGAGCGCCTCTAGCGCCTCTGTTATAGTTTCCCACCGCACGATCGATGACCTATTTTCGTCACCAATTCCCTTGTGAAGCGCGGCGCAGCTCGCCGCCGCCTGCTCGCCCCAAACTCCATCGCGGGTCATATATCCCACTTGTCGCCGCACCACTGCTCCGTCGGGGGTGGTAGACCGAAGTATGTCCTGCTCCTGACGGCTCAACGAGTCTGAGATAAGCGCGCTGAAGATCGCTTGAGTGAGGGTAGTTGGAATGCCAAGGCTAAGCCCTTCGTGAATAAGTCGAGTTACAATTTCGTATTCACGAGCAGCATCTCGCAGACTCGCTATCTGATGATTTTTTTTTACTTCACCTACCCGTTGCGAGCAGCTACGTCGCTCAGCTACCAGCGCCAGAATCGCCTTATCAATCTCATCTATGGCGCGACGAAGCTCCAAAAGTTCATCGGGAATAATTTGAGGATTGGTCATGACAAGAATTGCGGATTAAGAGTAACCGCTATCTCGGAACGTTATCAAAAGATCCCCTTGAGATAGCTGAGCTGCTGAGGTATTGATTTGCCTCGCCACCTAACTGCTTTTCTCACAAGTTTACAACTATCGATTCTTTCCAAACAACTACTCTTCCGAAACAACCACATATTAGCGGAGCTTCCCAAGCTATGAACGGGCACTATTCATGGGTTTCAAGCGCACACGATAGCGATTTTTCCCTCGATAACCTTCCCTACGGAGTGTTTCGAGCATCTCGTGAGGTCGGCATAGGGGTTGCTATCGGTGATTATATTCTCAATCTTGCGGCGCTGGGAACACTCGGATTTTTCGAGGGGATTATAGAAAATCCCCTCATTTTCTCGGAAAAGTGGCTAAATAATTTCATCGCGCTTGGTCCTACTGTGTGGGCGCGCACTCGTGCTCATCTTCAGACCCTTCTCTCCGCTGGTAACGAATCGCTCTCAGCGATTCGGGATCAAGTTCTCTTAAAAAGAGAGGGCACTGAGCTACTGCTTCCTGTTTCGATCGGTGATTACACCGATTTTTACAGCTCGATTGATCATGCGACAAATGTAGGTCGATTATTTCGTCCTGATAATCCTCTTCTTCCAAACTATCGCCATATTCCGATCGGATACCACGGTCGCGCGTCATCGATCGTTGTGTCGGGCACAGATGTGATTCGCCCTCGCGGTCAGGTACTTCCATCGGGTGGTAATACCCCAATCTTCACCCTCAGTAACGAGCTCGATTTTGAGCTTGAGCTCGCCTTTATTGTCGGAAAAGATTCCCAGTTGGGCACCTCAATTCCGATCGCTGAAGCTGAGTCAGCGATCTTCGGGGTTGCGCTTTTTAATGATTGGACGGCGCGCGATATTCAGAAGTGGGAATACGTTCCGCTTGGCCCATTTTTAGGAAAGAGCTTTGCGTCATCGCTTTCACCCTGGATAGTTCCCTTTGCGGCGCTCGAACCTTTTCGCGTTGCGGGTCCAATCCAAGAGCCGCCGCCTCTTCCATATCTGACGACCACGGGGAGCCATCACTTTGCGATCGAGCTCTCGGTGACTCTTGCGACGAGTGAGGGAAATTCTGCAACGGTATGCCGCACAAATGCGCGCACCCTGTACTGGAGTATGGCCCAACAGCTCGCTCATCACACCTCAAATGGTTGCAATGTCCGGGTTGGAGATATCATGGCGTCGGGCACCATAAGCGGCAGCGAAATCGGCTCGTTCGGTTCTCTTCTTGAAGCTTCAGCAGGAGGAAAAAAACCGATCGAGATAGCAAATGGAGTGACCCGATCGTTTCTTGAAGATGGTGATTCAGTGATCATGAACGCTCGAGCCGAGCAGGACGGGGTGCGGCTAGGATTTGGGGAAGTTGTCGGAAAAATCGTTTCAAATAGCTCTTAAATTTAGGGGTGTTACTTCCTCATATTAGCAATGTTAAAAAACATGCTTGAATAGATACTTTTTGATTTTTATTCAAATTTGCTTGCAAAGCCCCAACTGCAACCGTATAGTTATGATAACAATTTGGCTCTTATCAAGAGAGGTGGAGGGAACGGCCCGATGAAACCTCGGCAACCCGCAGTGGGTAAGCAGCTTCAAACGTTTATAACGTGAAAAGCCCGCACGGTGGAGTTCTCAGCTCCCCGCCCCGCAAAGGTGCCAATTCCGTCAGAGTGTTGCGACACGAGGTAATCGTGAAACAGTCGCTCTGGAAGATGAGAGAGGATCGCTCCAGCTCCTCTTTGCAACTCATTCCTTGATAGTAGCGTCTGTTCCATTCGGAAACGAAAGTGTTTCCGGTTTAGAGATCCATTTCTAATGGTCTCTTGAAACAGCTGCTTACCTTCAAAGAACGATCAAGAGAATCCTGCGGCGATACGACTCTCGGCAAGGAGCCGTATCTTGATCGCTGCTATCTTTCGGGTTGCGTCGCGTCGTACTAATTAAGGGTAATACTTAATCAGCGTTACCGTTAATTAACGTAAATCTTAATCGGCGCGTTGCTCCCGCAAGATAGCGTGAGGAACCTAACTTTTCTTCTCGTGCTTTTGTGCGAAAAAGTTAAGGGCCTCGTGGGTTCACTCACGGTAACCTCTCACGAACGATTGTGAAAGGATTATCGAACGAAGCAGGAGCATTCATGGGACACAATCGTTTTCAATCTCGGAGCGAGGGGAAGATTATCTCTGCGACAACCAAAAAAGGTCGCGCGACACTCAACGCTAAACCGGCAAATACCAGATCGTCCGATAACAGATACATCAATAACAGTGATGAACCGCGAGCGGCGGGAAGACGATCTTTAACCGGACGTGCTGACATTTCACTTCCTCCTAGTATTGTCACTGAGTCGATCGGATTGCCGATCGATTACGGAACTTTTCACTGTTTTGAATCAACCGATTCGTTGGCTCAGTATCAGGCAGGAGTGACTGCGGGCACCCTGCCGGTTCATCTTGAATATGCTCGGTACGGTAACAATACGGTAGCCGCAGTTGAACACGCATTGTGTGATCTCGAGGTGGGGCGAAACGATATTCTTCGTTCGACGATAGAGGGCTTTCTTGTCTCGGATGGAATGCGTGCAGTTTCTGTGGTGTTGACTACCCTCGCTGAGCGAGCAGTAGCGGCGGGGCACTCATCATGTGTTGTAACTGCTGAGTGTTATAAAAAATCACGGATACTTTTTGATCGTCTCGCGCGAGTGTACGGATTGTCGGTCGTTGCGGTGGATCACGCCGATCTTCCCGAGGTGTCTCTCGAGGGAGTAGGATTTGTATTCGTCGAAACTCCGAGTAATCCCTACCTGCGAATAGCTGATGTTGCAGCGATTGCTCGACGAACCCGCGCAGCTCTAGTGCCATTTGTTGTTGACGCAAGCTTTGCGAGTCCGATAAATCTCAGGCCGCTAACTCTTGGGGCTGATATTGTTGTCCATTCGGTTACTAAGTATTTGGGGGGGCATAACGCAGTAATGGGTGGAGCAATTATTGGTATTGCTTCGTTCGTGAAAGCGATTCGCTCAACTGTGGCTCTTGAGGGGGGAGCGATCGATCCTGGTGCGGCATGGCGGCTCTGGTCCGGATTACAGACGCTGCGATTGCGAGTAGAGGAGCAAAATCGTCGTGCGCTACGAATTGCGCAGCGGCTGGAGCGTCATCCCGCGATCGAGCAGGTATGGTATCCTCTTTTACCTTCTCATCCAGACTATGCAACCGCAAAGCGAACCATCGACGGTGGTGGGAGCGTTCTCTCGTTTTCTGTTCGTGGTGGACAGGAGCGGGCACATGAGGTAATCGATGCCCTCTCACTCTGGAAAATTGCGGCATCTTTTGGGGGAATTACCTCGTTGGCGCAACCGACGGTCTTGATCTCATACGCTCAGTTTACTCCAGAGGAGCGGGCGCGGATCGGTATTCGAGAGGGATTGGTACGATTGTCGGTAGGGGTTATTGAATCAGCTGATGAACTGTTGGATGATCTGCTTTGCGCGCTTGATCAAGTTGCCCCCGCAATTCATTCGGAACCACGAGTAGCGATTGCGAGCGAGCAGCTCCCGTTGACGATTTCCGCTTAAGACGGGGCCGGTGATCGCAGGATGCGTGGGCGCATAAGGTATTAAATTGGGTACATACTATGAACTCCGTAAACGATGATCATCGCCCACTCATTCATCTGAACCACTGTGGAGTGTCGCCGTTGCTCGGGGCGGCGACCGTGGCGATTTCGCGGGGCGCTGATGATTTTCGAAATTGGCGGAACGCACTTGCATTAGGGGGAAACTCTCGCGGTCGAATTCACAACGCGGCAGCGAATCTACTTCGGGTGAAGAAAGAGACGATTGCGTTTGTTCCTAATTCTGCCCATGGCCTCAATGTTATCGCTCACGGTTTGCGGCTCAAGGAGGGTGATGAAATCCTTTCCTACCGTTACGAATACCCCTCAAATCACTATCCATGGGTGGTGCAGCAGCGACGCGGCGTACGATTAATTACATTCGAGGGAAAGTCCGAAGAGGGTCGGCCGCACTCGTTCACGATTGATGATGTGCGAGAGGCGATTACGGCGCAAACCCGAGTGCTCGCGATAAGTCACGTTCAATTCACGAGTGGTTTTGCAACGTCTCTGTCATCGCTCGGGGAGCTGTGTCGTGAGAGAGGTATTCTGTTCGTTGTTGATGCTGCGCAGAGTATCGGCGCGGTACCTGTGCGCCCCGATGAGGTGGGAATTGATGCGCTCGTTACTTCGGGTTGGAAGTGGTTACGTGGTCCAGTTGGGTCGGGTATTTTCTATGTGAGCGAAAAGCTTCAGGAGCAGCTCGACGATATATGGGTTGGGCCAGATATGATGGTGCAAGACGAGGACTACCTAAATCATAGTTGGCAACCTTACCCAGACGCACGACGATTCGAGTTTAGCACCGCACCTCTTTTTTCATCTTTAGGGCTTGCTGCTGCGCTCGAAGCTCATCTACAAGCGGGTGGTGATGAGGTAGTTTGGAAGCGGCTACAGGAACGACAAGAGCATCTGATTGCGGGCCTTGCTCCTTTGGGGCTCGATCCGATATCGCTTTCAGTTGGTGATCGTGCCGGTATACTTAGCTTTCCGCTTAAAAATATATCTCCCGACACCCTCTCTGCGGCTCTTAATAAGCGGCGCATAGTATGCTCGAGTCGCGGAGGGTATCTCCGGTTTGCGCCCCATCACGACACGAGCGAGGCGCTCCTTGATGAGGCAATAATCCAGGTGGGAGAGGTTCTTGAAGAGCTGTCCTGAAAAATTTCTGTTCGGCAGCTTCAAAGATAGACCATTTGACGATAGACCATTTGACACCGCTCTGACGGCTACCTACCCTTTATGAGCGGTTAATCCTGAGAGTTATACTCTCTTTCGCAACTCCCTATCCCATTATGACCATTTTGAGTTTGTTATGACGACAGCACCTATTTCATCCCACGATGGAGCGAGCCGCTCCCCAACCTCGGTCGCTATAGTCGGTGCAGGAGGAGTTGTTGGTTCGGAGCTGCTGGGGCTTATCGGAGAGGAGCGAGTTGAGATCGATGATTTGCGGCTTTTTGGAACAGCAAGTTCAGCTGGGGAGCTGTATCAGGTAAAGGGGGATGAGGTTGAGGTTAAGCAGTTTGCGCCGGAGTTGCTCGATGGGATCGACCTTGTTGTGTTGGCGATGCCAGGCGGTACGGTGCGTGAAGTGATGCCCGCGGTCGCTGAGCGAGGTGGATGTATAGTTGATCTTACTCCTGCTTATCGGCTCGACCCACAGGTGTCGTTACTTGCGCCAATTATGGGTGTTCACGGTTCATATAATGCAGGATCTCATCTATCTCTTGCTGGGGCTGCCGCAGTTCAGATCGCCTCTGTGATTCGCGCTGTCTCTGAGATTGCAGAGGTTTCGGGGGTTGTTGCAACGACTCTCCAATCGGTATCGGATGCCGGTCGAGATGGGCTCGATGAGCTTTGGGGGCAGTGTATTGCGATATGCAACCAGAGAGGATTCGAAGAGGAGGTTTTTTCGGAGCAGATAGCGTTTAACTGCATTCCTCTTATTGGAACCCTTCTTCCGGATGGCTCAACTTCTGAGGAGCGTCTTATCGCGGGGGAGGTACAGCGGTTACTCGATGCGCCCGAATTATCTCTCGCGGTCACCGCAGTGCGAGTGCCGGTATTTCACGGGTGTGGCGTTAGCATGACGATTGATCTCGCAAAAGAGGTGTCTGTCGAAGATATCGTTATGGCGCTTGAGAAATCCCCCGCAATTGCGCTTGCCCCCGATGGTGAGTTGCCGATGCATCTTTCGGTTATCGGGAAGGATTCAATTCATGTCGGTCGAATCCGGTACCTCGATGGTCAACGGAAAAAGTTGAGTGTCTGGTCGGTCGTTGATAATGTTCGTTCGGTGGCAGCTCGAGGTGCACTCTCTCTTATTCTCGATTATGTGCAGAAAAAAAGAGGTCACGACCTGCCGCAATGAGAAACTGATGCGGGTAGGTGATCTAATGAATGAGCATCATCATCAGCAGCAGTGCTGCGAGAGCAAAAAGGGGAGCGATTTAGAGGATTCCGCCGCGGATTCCGAAGAGCGTTCCGCTGCGGCCATATCGGGGACTGAGTGTAACGTAAAGCTTGTTGTTGAATACGATGGGCAGGCGTTTCACGGGTGGCAGTATCAGCCTGGTCTTGCAACGGTGCAGGGTGAGCTGAGCGCCGTTATTCAGATGGTGCTGCGTTCTCCACCCATCCACCTTCAGGCAGCGGGTCGAACGGACTCGGGGGTTCATGCGCGCGGTCAGGTCGTTGCATTTCGGTCCATCGGGCGCCTCGATCTCGGACGCCTTGTCAACGCCGTGAGCAGTATCATGAAGGGGCGGCTTGCAATTATTGATGCCTCATTTGTTCCACTCGATTTTCATCCACGGCGAAGCTCAGCAGGTCGGCGGTATATATACCGGATTTTAAATCGGCCAGCCCCCGCGGTCCTACACAGTGGGTTCGTTTGGCATATAACGCGGCCTCTTGATCTTCAGGCGCTCAACGACGATGCAGCGCAATTTCTCGGAACCCATGATTTTTCGAGCTTTCGTGGCTCCTGTTGTCAGGCCCGATCGCCCATTAAAACGGTGCAGGTTTCTCGCTGGTATGAGGAATTGGGACTTTTGCACTATGAGGTAGTCGGCGGATTTTTGCAGCATCAGGTTCGGATTATGGTCGGCACCATGATCGATCGAGCGAGGGGAAAAATCTCCTATTCGATTACGGAGATACTTGAGTCGCGGTCGAGAATGAAAGCGGGGATAACGGCACCGCCCTACGGTTTAACTCTCGATGAGGTGATCTACAGGTAAGAAAAAAATAGTGCAGCGATGGACGAGGTGCGGAGCTAAAGTTGAGATGACAGCGAGGTAAAGATGACGAACGATGAACATTTCGCTACCCGATTACAGGACGCCTGCTCGATAGTTCTCTCCGAAGTAGGAGAGGATCCAATGCGCGAGGGGTTGCGTGATACTCCCGAGCGATTTGCCAAGACGATGATTGAGCTAACTGACGGCTATCGCCAATCGCTCGATGATATAGTTGGTGATGCCCTTTTTCGAGACTCCTGCTCTGAGCTTGTGTTGGTTAAAAAGATAGAGTTTTATTCTCTTTGCGAGCACCACCTTCTTCCTTTTTTCGGGCACGCTCATGTAGCGTACATTCCGAATGGTACGATTATTGGGCTATCCAAGATTCCTCGCATAGTGCGGCATTTTAGCAGACGGCTACAGGTTCAAGAGCGACTTACAGATCAGATCGCTGATGCGCTTGAATCGTTACTCCAACCAAAAGGAGTGGCCATTTCGCTCGAGGGACACCACCTTTGCATGATGATGCGTGGAATCGAAGTGCAGTCTGGAGAGATGCTAACATCGGCG
>JBIJBT010000101.1:0-8733 GCA_044345055.1 Bdellovibrionota bacterium | reverse complement strand
GCACAACACCAGAGATCGCCATACCGATAACCGACACCATCATTAGAAATATAAGAATAAAACGGGGCACGGTAAAACCTCTAAGAAAGCTCCAGGTGTGCCCCCACTGAAATATCTTTTGAAGAACTCTTTTTGAACTATTGCTGATAGAGCCAAGCGCTGAGAGCTCGGTGTACACGAAAACAGAGAGGTTATCTTCGGAATCAAACTCAACCTTGTAGACCGGTAGAAGTCGATTCACCCAAGGATATTCATCAGAAAAATTATCTTGAAATTTGACCGCACGAATAGTCCCTTTCGGAAGACCAGCGTAGTAACGAGCTAACCATATAGCGTGTTTCTCTTCGTAATTGAAAAGCTCCGCTCCAGATTCGAGCTGAAAATACCGACGTGGGCGGCTTGGATCTTCTGTAACCTGCAATAACACCCCCTCCTCTGCTGGGACAACCTTTACCGCGACAGCCGAGGTAATTTTGGCGAGCTGCAGAGTCTCTGGAATCCTAGAAACAAGTCCAGGTTTAATAATTGCCTGAGGAGGAAAAAAAGCAGCGGCCTGAGGCCCGGTCCAGGTCATAATCGGATGGATCAAACCCGAAAGAGCAAATATAAGAAGCGCAAAGCCACCAATCCAACCTGCTAAAGAATGCAACGATAAGCTTTTCTTCAGGATAAAACTCTTTGCACTTCTCATCGTCACCACTCCCCCTTTTTACCAGCTAACCCGAATGCCACCGAACACCCGACGTCCATCTCCCGGATAAAAGACCGCTGTGTTTCCAGTTGAGTCGGTTATAGTGCTAAAAGTTGAAACAAACCCTCTATCAAGTAAATTTCGACCTTCAATAAATAGATCAATCTGCTTAGAAAAAGCATAACCACCATTGAGACTCACCACACCATAACCAGGCGCTTTCAGAGTGTTTGCAAAGTCAACATCAGCATCGCTTGCAAGCTCTAAATCGATAGCGGTAAACCATCCGGCACCATGCTCATAACGCAGCTCTGTCTGATAAAAACTTCGTGGCTGTCCTGCGATTCGATTGTCGCCGTACTGAAGATCATCACTGAAAAAATAATCGCTAAAGGTATATGCATTTCTCCAGGTGACACTATCACACGACGAGAGTGCGTTCTCCAATATCCGCGATGCAAATCCAAGCTCTACACCTTGATGAACAGTGTCCTTAGCATTAAAGGTTGAAGCGGGAATTGCCGGACCTGTTGTAAATTGGAGCATCTCGCCATCGAGCCAGGCCCGATAAACACTAAGCTCCCACGCAAAATCAGAAGAACCGCCCCTAGTTCCAATTTCCGCAGTCCACCCTTTCTGCGCATCAACGGGAGTGAATCCCGCTGCACCCCCTTGGGTTAGTTCACTAAAGGTTGGAACTTCGTAGCTTCTGCTTAAATTTCCAAAAAACTGAGCCTGAGAGATCGGTTCGTAGAGCACCCCGATCTTTGGATTAAAGGAGCGAAATATTTCACTATCGCTCTTTGCGCTATTCCTGTGATCATCGAGTTCACGATCAGACCATATAAGTTGACCTCCCAACACTACAGAAAATTCAGGGTCGAGGTAAAAACTATTTTCCCCGTATACCGTGACGTTGCGGGAGTTTTGGTCTCCATCTGATAGCAGGTCACCTCGATTACCACCTATATTTTTGTAAAGCTTTGCGTCAACTCCTCCAAGCTGAGAGTTGATACCCGCACGATAACGATTGCGATATTCAGATAGGTTATACTCTCCAGAGGCCTGAGCAAAAACTCCGTAATCAAGACTCTCTTGATCGATTACTCCAACAAATGCTGTGATTGGGTGATATAGATCTTTTGCATTTACAAAAGCTCCAACATCGAGAGTGTCATCCGCACCTATATCAATCGTCGTCTTATTTGAAACCCTCACCGAACGTATATCGCGCGCCCAATCTTGAGTTATTGATGATGGGTCAGCGCGTTCTGGAGAATCTAGAGCTGTTGAAAGGGTAACACTTCCTGGAAGCTCTTGATCAATCACATTGCCGCTAATATAAAATCGGGTCTCCACGGAGTCTGATAGAACTGCGCCAATATTGCTATTTAACTTGATATTCTCCTGATCTTCGTGTTGTCTAAAACCATCACTTGAGGTTCCGGTAGCGCTCAGGAAAAAATCGGTTGTATCAAACACCCGACCCGATTGAATATTTGTACGATAAGTGGCATTCGAACCAATCTCCATCCGCACCTGATCCCCCGATTGGCTATGGCCTGTCTTTGAGACCATATTGATAGCACCTCCAAGAGTTGTGCTCCCGTATTGAAGCCCATTGCCACCCTTAAAAACCTCAATCCGCTGATATGCAAGAGAATCAGCTTCCTGAAAATCAGCCGAATTATCAGCCAGATTAAAGGGAATACCATCCTGAAGCAGAGTAAGTCCCCGAAGGTGGAATCCGCGCGATAATCCAGAGCCACGAATTGCAATCCTAACCTCTTCACCAAATCGCTTCTGCGCATATACTCCGGGAGTCAGCGCGAGTGTGTCCTCGAAATTAAGCGAGTACCGATCCTCAAAGCGCTCTGAATCAACGATCGCAACACCACCCGGAGTGGTTTCAATAATCTTTTTCGCTTCCTTGTTACTTGGAACCGTTTTAGTCCCGATCTTTTCCTCCCCTTCAGCCGAAACAACAACCGGCTCCAACACATGTTCATCTTCAGAGATTGCCCGACTTGCTCCAGCAAGCGAAACAAAAACGGAAAAAAGTGAGGAAAAAAGATATATTTTGCTTGATGAATTAGACACAACGATCCCCAAATGATTCGTTAAAACCAAACACAGCTGGGCTGAATTGTGGGGGAAACTTTCCTGTGAATCAATGCGACAAAATGTCGCAGCCGTTCTCCGAAATGGTGCAAAACCTTTTCTCTCCAATTCTCACAATTACCAGTTAAAAAAGAGAACGAAACTAGCAACGATCAAAACCAGGCAACCAAACATAATCTGCAATAACCTCGGAGGAATCGAACGTTTAACGCGGATCCCAACTACCATACCGAGCAGTGAACCGGAGAGAAAAAGAATGGGGATCCCAGCAGGAAGAGAGGATAAAATGGCGCGATGAGAAATAATTCCGCTGATCGAGATAATCGAAATCGCGACAAGTGATGTAGCCATCGCCTGTGCGACTTCGAGCTGGGCAACGGCGATTAATGCGGGGACGATAAGAAAACCACCCCCCACACCACACAAACCGGCGAGCACTCCGGTAGCGGCGCCTATTGTGAGAAGTCGATACAGACACCCCTTCGATAACAGCTCATCAGTCGCGGGCGGTGAACACTGAAACCATCTCGGTGCGCGGGGACCGCGACGAGATAGGATCATTTTACCTCCAATGTACCCCATTAGTGCCGCAAAAATCAGCATGGTAGTTCGATCGGACAGCTGTTCACCAAGCGCTTTTCCCGCTGGTACACCGAACATTCCACCAATGCCAATCGCAATTCCCCTACTCCACAACACCTGACCACTCCGCGATTGAGTGATCGCCCCGAAAAGCGCTGTAACCGCAACTGTCGCCAAAGAGAGCGCAACCCCCTGTTTGACGGCAAAACCAAGAACGTAAACGAGCAGCGGAACGGCGAGAATCGCCCCCCCACCACCGGTAAGACCAAGGATAAATCCACCTGAAAAACCGCAGAGCGGTGCAAGAAGAGTAATTGGCATTTTTTTTGGTTGTTGTTTGTAATTAATAAAGTACGATTTATGAATTGGCGATTATTGCAGTAGTAGATAACTTAAAAAAAAGAAAAATCTGCATTTATTGGGAGTTTCAATTCATTAACCTTCTGACAGCTGCATCCTAACGCTTTTTCCAAAAGATCCCCAAATCAGCTACACTTGCATCTTGTTAATGAAATTAAATCTGCAATCACCTAATAGATCATGACGTTGGCTTACACTCGTCTTAATACCGAACTGACTGGCACTCTCTTGCCGCTTTCTCAGCTGTTATTGCTCCGATGGGTCGTCACAGCGGCGCTTCCGCTTGGGGCACTGGCGATCTATGCAGCTGCGGGAATTTGGATAGCACCTCTTGAATTATCGGTCTTCATCGGAATCGCGCTCATAAGTAACGGACTGGGACACCTCTGGGCTCGATCTGTCAAATCTGGGATTTCAGTTTTACTACAGGGCGCTCTTCTTCTCGACATTCTTCTCTTATCGCTATTCCTCTCCCTGTACGGCGGACCTGCGAATCCCTTCTCAATTTTATTTCTTGTCCATATCGCTGTTGCAGCGATGATTTTATCACCACGTTGGCTTTGGAGTATCACTGCGCTTTGTTGGCTTGGATTTGGGATCTCCTTTTTTGTTCACCGACCGATACCAGAATTAGCCGGGCATCATCACGGCGATGCGTTTTCGCTCCATCTTTATGGAATGTGGTTTGCGTTTGTTGTGGCCTCCAGTCTTGTTGCACATTTCGTCGGAAAACTGAGCTTTGCGCTCGCCGAAAAAAATCGAATCGTTCAGAGTTTGCAGGTTGATATGGCTCATCAACAGAGGCTTGCTGCACTTACTACCCTTGCCGCGGGTGCTGCACACGAATTGAGCACTCCTCTTGGGACAATTCTAGTTGCGATTGAGTCAATACTCGAACAAAAAGTAAGATTACCTAACGAGGAATCGGTAAAATCTGAAGAGATGCGGGCAATATTTGATGATGCAGCGTTGATAAAAAACGAGGTAAAGCGTTGTGCTTCGATAATTCGGCGAATGTCTGGTGGAGGTGCAACAGTAACAACGGATGAGCCAGAGCGTTTTAAGTGGCAAGAAGTAAAAGATAAGCTGCTCCACATATTCGGAGACAAACTTCTTCGCATTGAAGATAATCTCCCGCCTGAAGGCGCTCTTTATGCAAATCAAAAGGAGCTTATCTCTGCGTTGAGCTCACTCATAAAAAATGGGTTGGAGGCTCAGGATAATCAGGGTCCACATATTCTCCTCTCATGCATGTATGGTGGTGAGTCGAACAATGTGACAATTAGCGTTTCCGACCACGGCGAGGGTATAGCGCCTGAACATTTACCCCATATAGGCGAGCCTTTCTTCACGACAAAACCTCCGGGCAAAGGGCTTGGCCTTGGATTGTTTCTTGTCCGATTGTTTGCAATAAAACTTGGAGGAAAGTTTTTCGTTGATTCGAAAAAAGGTGATGGGTGCGTGGTGTCGTTGGTCTTACCTATTGGTGACGCGGAGTTATCAACATGAAGAGAGAATACTCTCAGCAACCTGATTCTAAATCGGTTAGTGGCCCAATCTTTGTGATTGATGATGATGTCGTTTATCGCGAGAGGGTTGGTCAAGCTATCCGTTCTCGAGGATATGCGGTTACAGTTATTGATGATCCTGCCCGTATTCTTGATGAGGGGCTTCCCTCACCGGAGGGTTGTGCCATAGTTGATCTTCGGATGCCCTCAGTCTCGGGACTCGAGGTCGTTTCAGCAATCAGTTCACGAAATCCAGCTATAAAGGTTATTGTTGTGACTGGATATGGCAGTATCGCCACCGCAGTCGAAGCGATGCGTCGGGGAGCTTTTTCATATCTGACAAAGCCGGTTGGTGTCTCAGAGATGCTTGCTGCATTCGGTGAAGACAGCGCACAAAACACAAGCATCTCGATTGAGTCGACCCCTTCCCTTGCGCGAGTTGAGTGGGAGCATATCAATGCAGTCCTCAATCGATGTAATGGAAATATCACAAAAACAGCCCAGGAACTCGGGCTTCATCGTCGCTCGTTACAACGGAAGTTAAGGGAGCGCCCACCACAGTAGTTATCTCCTCTTCCCAAGGGAGTCGATTAAAGCTACTGCTCCTTCTGACACTCCTTACAGATCCCCTCGATGCGAAGAATCGGATATTGAGGTAGCAGATCTCCTGCATTTTTGAGAAAAAAAAGTAACGGGCTCAGGTATTCGCCTGGCACTGTGGACTCTCGCGTATCATTGCATCTCTGGCAACTAATTATGATATGCGAATGCTCCGAGCAACCGACATGGGTGCAGAGAAGGTATCCGCCAGTTGGGTGAACCTGATGAAGAAGTTGAATCCGTTCGAGATCGGCGATAACGCGGTATAGAGAAACCTTACTCAGAGGGGTGCTGTCAGAGCAGGAATTGGCAAGCTCAGCGTGAAGCTGGGTAATCGTAATCGGTCGACTAATCCTCGCAAGGAAAGAGATTACCGCTTTTCTTGGGGCTGTTAGTCGAAGCCCAGAATTTGTTAAGAGAGAAAAACAGCTGTCAAGATAACCAGGTCGCGAGGATGCAGCACAGTTGTGATACTGCTTAATCAGAGTTTTTTTTGATTTAGCATGTCGATTACTCGGAGCCGTTTTCATCGGTGTTTTTTGTTAATTAAGACCTTTCACTATTGTCAACCGATTGGCTCATGGGATCAAGGTTGAAGTCATAATGTAAAAAAGTAACAATAGGCTTGACTAGCCTAGGTGGGTTGCATTAAAAAAGAGCGCTAAAAAAAGAAATCCGGGAGGCTCTTCATGTCAATTTGCCGACATTCAAATGGAAATCATTCACAATGGTTGAGAACGCTTCAAAAGCTTCTTCTTTCAGCAGCCCTTGGAGCCGGAGCCGATCTAATGGTTCTTTCGATCGCCGAGGCTGAAGGTACGGCAGAAGAGTCAAATAATGACCCGAAAGCGATAGAGGATGATGCATATTTTACCCCCGTTATTGTGAGCGCAGATCCTCTTGCGCCGAGCATCCTCGAGTTTAGTCGACCTGCGAGTATTCTTGAGGGCCAGAGACTTGAGGAGCGGATTCAGGGAACGCTTGGCGAAACAATAGATCTCCAGCCAGGTGTACGTAGTTCATTCTTCGGCGCGGGGGCAAGCCGCCCCGTTATTCGTGGGTTTAGTGGCGAGAGAGTTCGGACGCTTCGTAATGGAGTTTCAACGGGGGATGTTTCAAGTTTTAGTGAAGATCATGTTGTTGTGGCAGATCCCCTTCAGGCCGAACAAATAGAGATCCTTCGTGGACCAGAGACGCTTCTGTATGGAAGCTCGGCGATAGGTGGAGCGGTTAATGTTACGGATGGCTCAATCGCCGAATATTCCCTCGGCAAGCCTTTCGAGGGATCAATTATTGGACAATTTGGAAATAGTGCAGATAACGAAAAATCCGAGGCGATAAAATTGCGGGGTGAAAGTGGGAGCATCAATTGGTATGGCTCAGCGTTCTCGCGAAAGACCGACTCATACGAGATTCCAGGCGTTGCTGAATCTGAAAGATTGCGACAGCTTGAGGAGAGCGTTGAAGAGGATGAAACTCACCAAGAGCACGAAGATGAGGAGGTTTCAGGGATAGTGCCAAATACTGATACCGAAACTTTCGGCGGCACAGTCGGTGTTTCACATCTGTTCGAGAGGGGCTTTATTGGTGGTTCGGTGAGTGGATTTGATAGTAATTATGGCGTGCCGGGCCATAGCCATGGGCACGATGAAGAGCATGAGGAAGGACAAGAAACTATCGAGGGTTTCGATGAGGATGAAGACCATGAGGGCGACGACTCAGTTCGTATAGACGCCAAACAGGTTCGAGGCGATATTCGAGGGCGTTACGATCTTGAGGAATTTGTTGATTCGATTAAATTTCGTTTCGGTGCAACTAATTATGAGCACACCGAGTTTGAGGGTGATGCGATAGGCACTGTTTTTGAGAAGGATGGAGTCGAGGGTCGAGCGGAGTTTGTACATCGACCGATCGGATCCGTATCGGGTGTATTTGGTCTACATACAATTTACGATGATTTTTCTGCGACGGGCGAAGAGGCTTTTCTGCCCCCGACAGAGAGTCTTACTCGGGCACTTTTTCTCTATGAAAAAGCTCAACTCACCGAGCGGTTTGCGCTCCAGGGAGGAGGCCGGATTGAAGCGGTTACGCACGATCCAACTAGCGGTGATGGATACGATGCACTCCCAGGGAGTGGGTCGGCCGGTTTTCTGTGGGATCTTGACTCAGATGGAATGTACTCAATGAGCTCATCTCTTGCGTACACCGAGCGTGCCGCATCGCCGATTGAGCTATACGCGGATGGTATTCATTATGCGCGCCGAATTGCCGAACAAGGCAACAGGAGCCTCTCAGAGGAGCGAGCAACTGGAATTGATTTTGCGCTCCGTAAAAACGATGGATTTTTCACTGCATCTTTGACACCTTTTTATCAGTACTTTCACGATTATTTTAATCTCCGCGCTCTAGAAGGGGCTAACGAAGAATTCCCGCTTTATGAATACGAGAGAACAGGTGCATCCTTTTGGGGAGGTGAATTTGTTTCAGCGCTTCATATAGACCAGTTTTTTTCAGAGAGCTCTTTTTCCGAGTGTGGTCACACCCTTTCACTCGAATTCCAAAACGACATCGTCCGTTCGCGCGATCGTGATCGCGACAGCTATATTCCGCGCACCCCGCCGATGAGAAATATCGTCCGGGCTCGTTGGGGTCTTCCCAACTCATTACAGCTGATGGTCGAGGGGGTTATTGTTGACGATCAGAAGCGGCTCGCTGAGCAGGAATTGATGACTGACGGCTACACACTTCTTAATAGCGAGATGAGCTATAAGCTTGGAGATACGGCACGATCGGTGCGGCTCTTTGTTCGGGGAACGAATCTAACGAATGAAGAGGCGCGCGTTCATACCTCGTTTCTAAAAGATCTTGCTC
>JBIJBT010000021.1:0-37678 GCA_044345055.1 Bdellovibrionota bacterium | reverse complement strand
ACTCATCATCCCATCCCCCTGTAAACGGCATCTGTCTACAATAGAAATGAATGAAGCTCCTCGTCAATAAAAAAACCCGCTCCCTCAAAAAAAAATCGCCCCTCTTTGCACCCACTAAATCTCAAGCCAATTATTTCCACTACCTATATCAACCTTCAACGGCACAAGCAGCTCCATGGTCTGCTCCATCTCCTCTCTTACAAGCTCCATCACTACCGATACCTGTTCGGCCTCGCATTCGAGCACCAGTTCATCGTGAATCTGTAACACAATAAATGCAGAGAGCCCCTCACGCCTTAGACGTTCATCGACCCGAATCATCGCCTTTTTTATCAAATCTGCAGCAGACCCCTGGAGCGGTGCGTTAATGGCTGCCCGAGCCAAAAACCCCTGACCCCGTCCCGTTGAATCGAGATCCGCAATCAATCGCTTTCTTCCCGAGAGGGTCCGGACAAATCCATCCCGTTTTGCCGCCTCCTCAAGCTTCGCAAAAAAACTCTTCACCCTTGGAAATCGATTAAAATAAGCAGTGATATATCGCTGCGCATCAGCCATTGTGATACCGAGCTGCTGACTCAGCGCAAAGGGACCCATGCCATAAATCACACCGAAATTTATCGTTTTCCCCACCCGACGGGCATCGGAAGGAAGCGGGTCCTCATCCCGCAATCCAAGGATATTCCGAGCCGTTTGTGCATGAATATCGAGATCCTCCTTAAATACCCTAATCAGCTCAGCATCCTCGCTCATGTGAGCAAGAAGCCTGAGCTCAATCTGCGAATAATCGGCCGCTATAAGAAGACGCCCAGCAGGAGCGACAAAAGCCGAACGAATCTTGCGACCCAATTCGGTCTGAATAGGAATATTTTGCAAATTTGGTTCAGAGCTCGATAAACGCCCAGTCCCTGTTCCGGTTTGATTAAACTTCGTGTGGAGCCGCCCCGTAATTGGAGATACAAGCCCTGGAAGTACATCGAGATAGGTGCTTTTTAGCTTCGCTAGTGTCCGGTGCTCGAGCAACAGCGCCGGTAACGGATGCGCATCTTTTAACTTCTCAAGCACCGAAGCATCGGTCGATATACCTGTCTTGGTTTTCTTTAATCCCTTTGTGGATAGCTGAAGCTCCTCAAATAGTATCTCAGAGAGCTGTTTTGGGGAGTTGAGATTAAATGGGCGACCAACGATATCTATCGCCGCCTTCTCTCTAGCGGCGATCTGTTCTCCACACTCCCTTGAAAGCTCGCGCAGGATTTTGCAGTCAAGCGCGATCCCGCGCAGCTCCATCGCGGCAAGAATTGGAATCAAAGGAATCTCGATCTCGGTAAACACCTCCTCTAATTTTTCCTCCGCTATTCGAGGAAGAAACCGATTCGTCAATTTCCAAGAGAGATGCGCATCCTCTGCTGCGTAACGTGTCGCTTCAGCTATCGAGACCTGATTAAAATTATAAAGACCTTTCTTTGTGACCACCTCCTCAAATGAAATCGGCTCAATCGAAAGCTCCTCTCTAGAGACCACATCGAGCCCGTGAGCACGCTTGTCTGGATTAAGAATGTAAGAGGCGATCATCGAATCGCACACCACTCCTTCCAGCTCTATCCCTTGAGCCATCATCACTTCAATATCAAATTTGAGATTATGCCCCGTTTTTTTTATCTCTGTTGAGGAGAAGATCGGCTGCACCGCCGCGATAAAATCGCTCCACGAAACCTGCTGCTCCACCTCCTCAAGATGCCCTAAAGGCACATACCAACTCTCCTCATCATTCCAGCAAAAAGAGGCGCCAACTATCTTCGCTTCCAACGGATCAAGCGAAGTTGTTTCAAGATCGATCGCTACGATCGGCTGAGCTGCCAACTCGACTACCCATTCAGAAAATTTATCTTTCCACACCGTATGATATCGCTCGTAACGGCTCGCATCATCTCGGGGCGCAGTAGGAGCAACGTGCTCACTAAAAAGGGATTGGAACTCGAGCTGTTCACTGAGCTTCGTCAACTCGGCATCATCAATCGGCCGGCGTTCGCACTGAGCAAGAAGCTCAGCAATATCGCTATCAACAATCGACACCTCACCTCGCAACGAGGTCATCGTTGGAACAGTTCGACAAACTTCAGCGAGCCTCTTACTCATACGCAAGACCTCGGGATCTGCGCGAAGAGTCTCAACAATTTTTGCACGCCCCCGCAATCCAGAATCGCGCTCAATATTATCAAGCGCGCTCAATATATCCTCAACACCGCCGTACGACGCGATTAGGGAAGCTGCCGTTTTAGGACCAACCCCTGAGACTCCAGGAATATTATCCGAAGTATCCCCAACAAGCCCAAGATAATCTGCAATAAACTCTGGAGCCACACCAAGATGCTCCTTAACCGCTTCCTTATCAAAAAACCGATCTTTCATCGGATCCCAAACCACAACCCGATCCGTGACCAATTGGAGTAGATCTTTATCGCCACTCACCACCACGCACGGAATACTTGCCGAACTAAATCGCTCCGCCAGAGTTGCTAAAATATCGTCTGCTTCAAAACCGAGCCGATCAACCGTTAACACTCCGAGAGCTTCGCCAATTTGCCTAAAAAGAGGAAGCTGCGGAACAAGGTCCTCGGGACACTCATCGCGATGCGCTTTATATCCCCCAAATATCTCATTACGAAATGTTTTTCTTGATGCATCAAAAACAAGAACTATTCGATTGCTCGTGATAGAGGAGAGCAACTTCAACAACATCCGCGAAAACCCAAAAAGCGCATTTGTTGGAAAACCTGATGCGTTAGAGAGGCGGGGAATCGCGTGATAAGCACGAAAAATATAACCTGACCCATCGATAAGGATAACTTCGTTAGGATCTTTCTGTAGAGCGCTAAGCGAATGCGATGAATCGGCCATAGGAACACACGAAATTGAGAAGGTATTAATCGTCAGTGACACGAGAGCGCCGTTTGGGGCTCATTATTGACCGTGGCACGCAAAGAAACAGATTGAACGGAATCAACTGAGGAGACGGAGTATAGCAGAATGGAAGCCCTTATCGAGGGCTCTTAAGATTGAGATGCTCACGAAGCCGTTCACGTAAGCGGGTGCGAACCTCTTCTGGTGGAGGAACATCGCGCAACTCAGATGCGAGTGCTACGGTCGTCCCATATTCATCGAGTAATCGTCGACAATAACCGCACTCCGAAAAATGGGCCTGACAAAGATGAAAAAGGTTAGGCGACAGATCCGCATCAAGGTAATCGCCGAGCATACTTATGATGTCAATACAATCGACCTGGGCCCCTTTGCCGCGCGTAACCTGCTGAGGGCTATTTCGATAGTTCGTCATACCTAAACCGCTTGAAAAATCGCTGGAACCAATAACATCTTATCACTAATCGCGCCTTATTTCTCCCCCCACTCTTTCCCGCCAAAACATCCTCTTTTTCAGGCGGTTATCACGAATAAGGAGGTCAGCACAAACCTGTCAATTCCTTCCTAAACACTTTGCATTGCCCTTTAGGATGCGCGCTTAAAACGCTTCGATACCGAAAGTCTCCTATTTTATCCCTACTCGCCCCTCTCAAATCGTTCAGGCAACAAACTTATAGCCAACTCCGTGCACTGTTAGAATATGTCGAGGATTTTCAATATTTTCCTCGATCTTCTGGCGTAATCGTGCAATGTGGTTGTCGACCGTTCTTGTTGCCGAGTATCCGCTATAACCCCACACCTCATCGAGCAATTCATCGCGAGTCACCACAGCCCCCTCTTTTGCAACCAGGTACCGCAGCAGACGATATTCTCTCGCTGAAAGCTCAAGAGGCTGATGTTTTCGTTCAGCTTTATAAGCTTTAAAATCAACACTTACATCGGCAAATTCAACACGATCAACCGCGCACATAGCCTGAACTCGACGTAACAACGCCTTTACTCGAGCAACAAGCTCTGCCATCTCAAAAGGTTTGCCGACGTAATCATCCGCGCCCAGATCAAGCCCAAGCACTTTATCAACCGATGAGGTTCGCTGTGTAAGCAAAATAAGGGGTGTAGAGATTCCCTCAGCTCGCAACTCGCGACATGTTTGCAAGCCATCTTTTTTCGGCATCAATACATCAAGTACGATGAGATCCGGTTTTCTCGAGCGAATGAGGGTCAAGCCCTCTTCACCATCTTTCGCCTCTAGAGTCCGAAATCCCTCTAGCTGAAGATTCATCGCGACACTTTTTCGGATCGAGTCGTTATCATCAATTATAGCGATGAGGGGACCTATCTCTTTTGGTGGATTCATAACGAGGCTCCGCTTTGAAGCTATCAAAAAAAGGTGCTCCGTCTGACTCAAGAGCCGCTTCGACCGAAATATTAAGAGGCTTTCCTACTCTGTCGGTCGAGAGCATCAATTTCTACCCAACAGTCTCTGCTACGGCTAGCCTTCTGCTGGATTCTCCTCCCCCTCTAGTAGCCCAACCGAGCAACTCCGTCCAGAGTGATTTTTCAGCTCGAAGCCCCCCTTTTGTCCCGATATCTTCCGATCGTTCATTCTCTCCACCCGCAAACGGGCTCCAAGGGCTTTGAATTTAAAAAAAGGTGTGCCATACTCGGGAGCCTCCGGTTAAGAGGCGGGAAGCTCGCTCGGCTGATGGGTGTCCCCGCGACTAAGAGACACAGTTTTTTAAGCTCGTCCAGTCTCACAGTAGCCTCGTCCGGTCTCGCAGTAGGCAATCTTACGGTAAGCCAATCTTACAGTAAGCCAACCGATTCGATATTTTTTTATAGAAAAATTATGTACGCGATTGTTACTATAAGCGGCAAGCAGTTCCGCGTGAAGCAGGGGGATGTCCTCTCCGTTGATCGGTTAGTTGTCGACAAAGAGCCAGCAGCAAAGGGCTATGAGACCGATGTCCAGGCTGTGCATTTTATCGGCGGTGAAGGGATCGAGCAGATAGTTGGCGCTCCCACCGTTGCTGGAGCGTCGGTCCGAATCAAGGTGCTCGGCGAGGAAAAAGGGAAAAAGGTTATCGCCTTCAAAAAGGTGAACCGAAACGGCTATCACAAAAAGCAAGGCCATCGTCAGCTCTACTCAAAAATAGAGGTGCTCGGTATTCAGACGGCTTAAAGATAAAAGGCCCAATTTTACATCGAAGGAGACGTTTCCATGGCACATAAAAAAGCGGGTGGAAGTTCACGTAACGGTCGTGATAGCGCAGGAAAAAGGCTTGGAGTAAAGAGATACTCTGGCGAGGCAGTTTTGGCAGGAAGCATCATTGTGCGTCAGCGAGGAAATAGCTACTGGCCAGGAGCTAACGTTGGTCAGGGTCGAGATTTTACCCTCTACGCGCTCGCGGATGGTTTCGTTAAGTTCCGAAGAAGCCGTCGTTTATTGGTTGAGATTGTGCCAGTTGAGGCTATCGAAGCGGCAGCAGCAGCAATCGAGGCTACCGAGTCGGTAGTATCAGCTGAAGCCTAAGCTGGTAACAGCTTGAGGGAGCCCCTCCTTTAGGGAGCGCCTGCAAAAAGTTCGGACCCGATTCAGCGCGGTAGCCGTGGGCTTCGTGCTGAATCGGGTCTTTTCTTATTGGAGAAACATAGCAAGAGGTGTCCGGTGAAGTTTGTTGATGAGGTCGAGATAGAGGTTTCTGCAGGTCACGGCGGCGCGGGCGCATGCAGCTTTCGCAGGGAAAAATTCGTTCCGTTTGGCGGTCCCGATGGCGGAAATGGAGGAGCTGGTGGCTCGGTTTATGTGGTCGGTGACCGGAATAAACGGACTCTACTTGACTTTCAACTCCAACCACAGTGGCAAGCTGGTCGGGGAGGAAATGGCGAAGGACGAAGAAAAGATGGAAAAGGCGGAGCGGACCTGATTATTCCAGTTCCTTTAGGAACTGAAGTTATCTCAATCGACTCCGGTGAAGTTGTCGCAGATATTACCGTTGACCAGCAGCGAGTGATTATCGCCAAGGGTGGCCGCGGCGGCAAAGGAAATGATTTTTTCAAGAGCGCAACAAATCAAACGCCCTACCACACTCAGCCGGGGGAAGAGGGTGAGTCTCGACGAGTTCGGCTCAGTCTGAAACTTCTCGCCGATGTTGGTATTGTCGGTCTTCCAAACGCCGGAAAATCGACCCTCATCAGCACGATATCGGAGGCACGTCCCCGAATCGCCGACTATCCCTTTACTACCCTTACCCCATCACTCGGTGTGGTTCGAGCTTTTGGTGAGCAAAGTTTTGTCGTCGCTGATATCCCCGGACTAATCGAAGGCGCATCCGAAGGAAAAGGGCTCGGGATTGCCTTCCTCAAACATCTCGAAAGGACCGCCCTTCTCCTCCATCTTATCGATATCGCAGGCCCAACCCTCCACGATGACTTTGAGCCAGCATCGGTCCTTGCTCAGTACCACACCATCCGCAAAGAGCTCTGCGCATTCTCCTCGGAACTTGCCGCCCGTCGCGAGATCGTGGCTCTAAACAAGATAGATCTTGTCACCGAGGAACGGCTGCAGGAGATCTGCAGAGTATTTCACGCCGCAAAGATATTCCCCCTCTGCATCTCCACGGCAACAAGAGAGGGCATCCCTTCTATTGTTGAACAGCTTGGCAGAGCAGTGTTGGAATCTGAAGGATAGGCGCTATAAGGTATTCGTTTGCACCCGAAAATTGGCACTAATTTGGCTTAAAGTAACGAATAAGGCCGTTTTGCGACGTTTTAGCTCCCCATAGCTCAAAACGTTGCAATTTCATGGGTATACTTCGGACCAGGAACGAGTAGGGCCTTGATCGAAGCATTGATTGATGAGCAGCATGAGACCTACAAAGCGCCACGTGCCTTTTTAAAATTTTGCGATCTTCCATGATCCATCCTGTTGGATTTCAAGCTCCATCAGGAACTTGACCCAACCTTATACTCCTTCCCTGTGGTTCGTGTTAAAGATTCTGCGGGGCGACCGGTACAAATCCAACACCAAGCATAATTCTCCTACCCCTTTTCGAGATGCCATCTTGTGCATTACCCCAGCTTGTCTTTCCGCCACCTAAACGCCTCTGCGATAAAAGTCGCAAAAAGCTCGCGAAACCGGGGCTCGATGTCTTCGTAAAGCGTTTCGGGGTGGCACTGAACTCCCACAACAAAGTGCCCATCCTCTGTTCCCTCTAAAGCCTCTATGAGACCATCTGGAGCGAACGCTACGGCGCGCAGCCCATTTCCAAGCGTCTTTACTGCCTGATGATGGAGCGAATTTACCTCGATTGTCGAGACAGCAAGTATATCTCTCAGCCGCGAATCTTCGACAATCGCCATTGGATGAACTATCTCACACCACTCCCCTTTATTGTGCACAAGGCCGTCACTTCGCTGCGATGGAAGGTCCTGAAATAGGGTTCCCCCATAAGCAACATTAAGAAGCTGTGCTCCCCGACAAACCCCAAGGATTGGCTTTTTATCCCGACGAGCCCACTCGATAAGGGTGAGCTCGACCTCTTCTTTTCCCGCATGACTTGGACCGCACTGACCAAGACGCTCCTCACCATATCGGCTCGGGTCGATGTCCTCACCACCCGGTAAGAATATTCCATCAGCAAGTTCGTAGTATCGCGCGAGCTGATCAAGATCAGGAACAGGAGGAATCGCGATCGGAACACCCCCCGCTGCAATAACACAGGTAAGATAGGTCGCATGATCGCCCCAAATTGGAGGACCATCAGAGGCGAGACGCTCGGCGAGGGCAACGGTAATGAGGGGTTTCACTTACTACCCTAATTTGAAATAAACGGAGGGGAACTAAATCTCACTGACTAACGTTATCCCATAACCGAACCGCGGCACATCCCTTGACTCAACCATTCCCTCTCTGGTATTCTCCATCGTCGTTCCGTGCGCAGTTTTTGTCATTCATGGCACCAAAAGCCTCTCCAGAAGGATTGGTTCGCAAGGAATCTGTTTGCTATATACACCTAAGGAAAAGGAGTTCACGTGGCAGTAATGTTACGCCTAGCCCGTCACGGCCAGAAAAAGCGCCCGTTTTATCGTGTAGTTGCTGCAGAGAAGCAGTATTGGCGCGATGGTCGGTTCCTCCAGATTGTGGGGAGCTATAATACGATGACCAATCCGGCATCGATCAACCTCAATGAAGAGCATGTACGAAAGTGGGTTACAGACGGCGCTCAACCTACACAAGTAGTAGCTTCTTTGATTAAAAAATCATTCCCTGGATTACTCGAAGAGCGTGAACAGCGCAAGCGGACCCGCGTACAAGCGGCTCGCAAAGCTCGAAAAGAGCGTGCTGCAAAACGGGCAGCTGCGTAGGGAATTAAATCGGTTTCAGTCAAGTTATTCTAAGGACGCATATTTTTCCGAAAACAGTGCGATTTTCCGTAGGATAACACGAAGCTTGAAAGCATTAGTGGGAGGGTACTCAATCAGGTGCAATGCACAGTTGTAACCCTCTTTCCAGCCCTCTTTAGTTCCTTCTCTGAGCTGGGGATAGTTGGTCGCGCTTGCTCGAAAGGTATCCTTCGGCTGGAGACAGTAAATCCTAGAGACTTTGCTCCGCCCCCTCATCGCAACGTCGACGATACCCCGTATGGTGGTGGAGCAGGAATGGTTTTGAGGCCGGAACCTCTTCACGCTGCACTTTCCTCAATAAAAAAATCCTATCCAAACTCGCGCGTTATATATCCATCACCATGCGGGCAACAGTTCCGTCAGAGCACGGCGGTGCGTTGGAGTAAGGAAAAAGAGCTCGTTTTCCTGTGCGGACGATACGAGGGGATCGATCAGAGAATCATCGATCTTCATGTGGACGAGGAGGTATCTCTTGGGGATTTTATTCTCGTCGGTGGTGAAGTAGCGGCGATGGCGATGATTGAGGCGTGCATTCGTTTGGTTCCTGGAGCACTGGGAAACCGAGCATCTGCCGAACAGGAATCGATCGGCTCAGACGATTCGATTGCGCTAGAGGCACCGGTCTACACCAAACCCTCAATCTTCGAGGGGCTATCTGTGCCTGAAGCCCTGCTTTCAGGCGATCATAAGCGAATAGCAGCCTGGAGGGAGGAACAGAGCCGAGCACGAACCTTGCGAAGATTTGCTCCCCCCGAATGATTAAATCTGAATCGTCCGTTGCCATGAATCTTTTTGTTGTTCTTTTGCACGCTGATATGGTCGATAAGACGGGGGCGGATGTAACAACATCGCTCACCCTTATTGATCTCCATGATATCGCGCGTAGCGCGCGCACCTATGGTGTTTCTGCGACCTACATTTCCCACCCAGCGGCTCCGATGCGAGCACTCGCAAGAACACTTAAAATGCACTGGGAAGAGGGTTTTGGTGCGACCTACAATCCAAATCGCAAGGAAGCACTCGAACATATCAGAGTTGTTGCATCACTCGATGAGGTGATTGCTGATATTCATCATCATACCGGGAAACTACCACAGCTTATTGCGACCTCTGCAAAAGGAGGTGGTGATAGAGTGTCGTTTTCGCAGGGAAGAGAGCTTCTCGCAAGCTCCGAGCAGCCGTTCCTCTTGATGCTTGGCACTGGATGGGGAATGAGTCAGCCTCTGCTGGACCGAGCTGATTTTTTTCTTGAACCAATTTGTGGCCCCACTCCCTACAACCATCTTTCGGTTCGATCGGCCTGCGCAATCATGCTTGACCGTCTATGCGCTCCCGCGCGTTAGACGGTGCATTCCGATGATACAATCGACGCAAAAATCTTAAACGTGACTCAGAGAGCACCCTTTCTTTCGTCGTCTTTGGCCGAGTTCGTCATTACTCTCAAAATACTTTTAATACACCTAGTTGACGATTAACGGCTGGCAGAGGAACCTCTTTGAGGTGGAGGGCACGGCTGCGTTGGATCATCAGGCCAGCGGTGCCGCGGATAGCGGCTTTGGAGCTGCTTTCGAAGGGTCGGATAATGAAGAGACCAGAAGGTTTTCAGGTTCTCCGTCACCTGCACTGTTCGGCCATTTGGTGCAAGAAGGTGAATGCGGAGCGGGTGCGTTCCACCCGCAATCCTAGGAAGCTCCCCTGCCCCGAAAAAATCTTGAATGCGAGACATCACGACAGGAGCCTGACCTGGCTCGTAGTGAATTGTGGTGTGTGCCCTGCCTGGGAGCGGTATTGTTTCAGGACACCACTCATTGAGTTTTTCGCGCCATTGATAGCCAAGATGCTCACCCAGCACCGTAAAAAACCCGCCATTCTCAATCCATGAAGTAAGCTGGCGGTGAGATACGGCACGATGTGGAAAGGTCGCTATCCACTCTATAAGATCAGTTTCTGAAGCTGAAATGGCTGAAAACAGGCCCGCCGGTGCAGTGGCGATAGCGAGCCGGCCAAGTAGTGAGCGGAGCTTTTCGTCATTAATAATCCATCGCAAACCCCGTCTGCGAAGTTCGGCGCCGAGCAACAGACCCCCAGCTTCATCTCCCGCTGCTGCTGGATGGCGAACTGTTTCTATCGGAGCCGACCAAAAACAGCTCTCTGATATTTTTTCAACTCGCGCACCATCTTCATTCCATTCGTATCCAGTTCGCGATGTAAGGATGTTGGGATATAGGTCGAACAACATCTCCTCTTCGATCGGAGTTGCTCGAGTGATCGTGATGCCCGGAGAACCGAGCTTTGTCCCTCCTGATTGCAGATCTGTGACCACTATAAGACGTGAATTTTTGGCGCGAGAGTAGCGGCTTAAAACTGCTCGCTCGCCCGTTGCGAAGAGATACTCATCGGTTTCTTGACGACGCACTGCTACTCGATCGGGGAACGCCTGAACGAGCGCTCGTACAATAGTGTCCGAACTAGGCTTCTTTTGAGCCTGATGTATCGGGTAGCTTTGATGAGTCACACAGATTTTTTGAAGCTGTGCAACAAGCCTTAATAAATCGGGTTGGCGAGCCTGTTGGGCATTCTCGACCGCACCAAGTAGATCGCACTCTTGCGCTTCATCTCTATGATTCGAGCTCTCCCGCCGGTCTGTTTTTATTTGCGAAGTTTTACTCTGCGAGGACTTCTGCGAGGCGAATGTGCTATTTCGCTTAATATTACCATCATCGCTCCCGAGGACTGCGGCAACCCAAAGAGCGGTTTCATCCGCACCCGATTCCAACGCGAATGAAATAAACGCTCCAACTCTCGGCTCAATGGGCATCATTGCAACGCTTCGACCGCGCTCGGTAATAGCGTCATCCGAATCGATCAACCCCCAGAGCTGCAGGAGCTTGTAGGCCAATTCTTTTGCCTCAGGAGAGGGTTCATCGATAAGAGGAGTATCGCTCTCATCGCCCCCTAATAGTGCAAGCCAGAGCAGAAGTGCGGTGGCCTCTTTAGTACGCACCTCGGGCAGCTCAACCGCTCTTCTCAATGAAAAGTCTAGGGCCGGATACAGGCGATGCACCACACCTGGTCCCTCCCGACCTGCCCGACCTGCTCGCTGAATACACGATGCACGACTTATTCGCTCGACCGAGAGTCGTGAACTACCTGAACTATCTGGGCATTGCATTCGGGCAAGACCAGAGTCAATGACACAATCCACCCCCTCAACGGTCAGTGAACTTTCTGCGATATTAGTGGCAAAAATGATACGACGAACGTCGCCTCGCCGCACTGCTCGCTCCTGCTCTCCAACGGAAAGTCCTCCGTGAAGCGGAAGAAGCTCTAAAGATTTTCCCTTTAAAAAAGGGGCGGATATCCGAATACACTCCTCAATTGAGCGGACCGTTGGAAGAAAGCACAGTAGGCTTCCTGCTGTCTCTTCAACAGCGCGCCGTATTGCGCCTACCATCTGCTCTTCAAGAGATCGAGTCTCATGCTCAGCACCCCAGTGCGTTGTTACAGGATGGGAGAGCCCAGGTGCTTCAATCCAGGCGAGCTCAGGGAAATAGCTCTCTAATCGCTCCCGTTCAAGGGTCGCTGACAGAATCACCAGCCGAGGCAGTGACATCTTTGTCGGAGAAATTGCACGGCGAAACCACCATGCAGCAATATCCATCGCGAGAGAACGTTCGTGAAACTCATCGAGACAGATAGCAGCGACCTTTCGTCCGAGCTGTGGGTCGAGCAAACGACGCAACAATACACCATCCGTCATGCACCGAATGCTGGTTTTTTGCGATGCAACACTCTCGAACCTAATATGATAACCGACCTCCTCCCCCACTGACTGGCCAATCGTACGGGCGATTTGATGGGCAGCCATCACCGCCGCAATCCGACGGGGTTGTACAACCCAAATCTCTTTCTCGGGGTTGAGATTACGCAAAAAAATCGGAACCATCGTCGTTTTTCCACTACCAGGAGGCGAGGAAACAACGACGACTGGATGTGATTCTATCGCGGCGTTAAATGAGCCTGCGACCTCTTCGACTGGAAGAGCGAAGTCTTTGCGAGGCTCTGACATGCGAATCCTGGGTTATCCGAGCTACAGCGCCGAATCGTTTACTTAGTGGTCCCTGAAAAACCCATGGAGAGGTTTTTCAGGGCCAACTACTTATGTTGAAAAGTTCTTTCGACTCGGTGCGTGGTGAACAGGGATTAAATCTCTATCCGAAGCCCTATCTCCATGACCCGATGAATTGGTAATTTAAAAAATTCGGTCGGCTGCTCGGCATTATGATTCATGAAACAAAAGAGTTTTTCTCGCCAGATTGCCATTCCCGGAATAGAGTCTGCTACTGGAGTCACTCGGTCGACAAAATAGGTGACATCATTCGGGTCCTCCGCCAAAACTTCAGGACTTAAATAGGGGGCAAGCACCTTTGAGAGATCGACGTTCTCCATGAAACCCTGATTAACGATACAACGAACGAAGCTCGCTCCGTGATACCACTGAAGATGCTCAAGAGAGACTCGCGTCTCATCATCGCTCCACCACGGGACATCGCTCGGTTTGACCGTCAATAAAAGATTGCGCGAGTGTAGCACCTTATTGTGGCGCATATTGTAGGTAAGCGCCGCGGGCGTAAGGCTTGGATCGCGCACGAGGAATATTGCGGTACCCTCGACCACTGTTGGTGATATTCGCTCAATCTCTCCTGCGAGGCTCCCTATCGGTGGAACTCTGTCACGAATATGATTCCAAAGAAGTGCCTTTCCGGTCTTCCAGGTTGTCATCAAAAGAATAATGAACCCAGCCATTATGAGCGGCACTATACCGCCATCGAGGAGTTTGGCGCTATTTGATACGACAAAAACTAGGTCTATTATTAGATAAGCTCCAAGAACAGCTGTAATCCTCCACCAGCTCCACCGCCACCATCGCCGAGCCACCACCGAAACCAAAATAGTCGTTAGTGACATAGTTAGCGCGACCGCAATACCGTACGCTGCCGCAAGTCCACTCGATGAGCTAAAAAGAGCAACGAGCATACAACAGCCCAAGAGCATTCCGTAATTCACCCACGGAATATAAACTTGCCCCATCTCACTTCCTGAGGTGTGGCGAATTGGCAATCGAGGTAGATACCCAAGCTGAACGGCTTGATTTGAGAGGGAGAAACAGCCCGAAATTAGGGCCTGTGATGCAATCACCGTTGCCATCGTTGCCAGTATGACAGCCGGAATCAAGAGAGGCTCTGGAACTAGGTGGAAAAAGGGCTGCGATACTAATTCCGGTTGCCGAAGCAAGAGAGCGCCCTGACCGAGATAGTTCAAAATTAACGCAGGGAACACCAGGCAAAACCACCCGTACCGAATCGGGCCTCGTCCAAAATGCCCCATATCAGCGTACAAAGCCTCGGTCCCAGTGACTGCAAGAAAAACAGCTCCCAATGCGACGAATGCATCTTTCCCGTGAGTCGTGAGGAAGGATAATCCAAGGAGCGGGTTAAACGCCTGCAAAATTTCTGGCGATGCTATCACCGAGGGTATTCCGATATACGCCATAAAGACGAACCACACACATATGATCGGACCGAAGAATTTCCCGACTTTTCCGGTGCCTTTATGTTGGATTGCAAAGACCCCAATCAAAATTAGAATCGTCACCAACTGAACTGAGGACTCAAACCGTTTTGTTACAAGGTTTAGCCCCTCAACAGCACTCATGACGGAGATGGCTGGGGTAATCATACCGTCACCATAAAGCAATGCAGCTCCAAAGAGACCAAACATAACAAAGAGGTTTCTCATCCGCGCTGAGTGCTTACGCCCGCGAACAGCAAGCGCCATCAGGGCGAGTATTCCCCCTTCACCATGGTTATCAGCCTGAAGAACGATCGAAAGGTATTTGAGCGATACAATCGCTATCAGAGCCCACAAAACAAGAGAGATGATTCCAAAGACGGCATCAGGTGTGACGGCGACCTGATGATGATGGTTAAAACATTCTCGAACCGCATAAAGAGGACTCGTTCCGATGTCGCCATACACGACACCGATTGCGCCAAGCGAAAGTCCAAGGGTACGAGAGACCGTCGAGCTATTTTGCCCGTGAGCAGATTGTTTTGAAGAAGGGGTCATACAGAACACATGAAGGGGGATAAGACGAAACATCACCGTTGGCCAGACGACACAGCCGGTGACCGAAGGGTGAGCAACCCTTCCTTATTGTTTCGCAGACAGTAGATGCTAAAAAAGAAGGTTAGTCTTTTCTCGCACCCACCCCAGACCTAGCGGTCCGGCAGTCGATATCGGCCGAACGGCGGCATCGACGTTTGGGGTATCGCTTCTCAAGAGATTGCCTCGCAAAACTCCTACCCGTAAGAAGCAAGGATACTCCCCTAACTTCTGAGCTGCAATGGAGGTCTTCAGGTCTCATGGAGGTACCGCAGTATCTGAGACTGTATCAAGGAACTCCCGGACCAGCAAAGGTGTTTTGGGTGGGATTCGCGAAGGAGACTATGTCGATATCTACCTTACCTCTCAATGCGAATTTAACGGTAAAGCAACAAATCACCTTCGAGCCGGGAACCTCCGACCTCTTTTTCTCTGACCTCTTTTTCTCAGAGCCTCCGACCTCTCGACCTCTTTTTCTCAGAGCCCTAGATGCACGAGACCCCGGATCTCTTTATCCCGGATCTCCCGGATCTCCCGGATCTCTTTATCCCGGATCTCTTTATCTCAGAGCAATAGAGGTTCGGTAGAGGCACGGGGGTAAGTGGTTATCGCTTAATTGGCGTAATTGGGTTAATTTATCGAGGCGGTGGTCTGTTGTGTACTGTACGGAATGTCAGTGCGATCAGGGATATTGGACAGTCAGAGGGGATTATGTTCAGAGGCAAAGCGAAGAGGTTGGTGGCAGGGATCTCTATTTTAGGGGCGGTGTGTGTTTCGGGAGTGGTGGTAGGAGAGGAGGAATATTTTGGTTGGCAGGGTTGGGATAAGGAGATTGAAAAAGATCCGACGAATGCGGAAGCTTACTGGCAGCGGGGTAAAGATAGAGCTCTTCATCAGCGGAATTACTCCGAGGCTATCAAGGACTTCGATAAAGCGATTGAGTTGGGGTCGCAGAATGGAGATCGTTGTACTATAGGTCTGGGGGCAAAAAATATATCGGGGAAGTGCCCGGTCGTGTTTAAGGATCGCGGAGATGCAAAGTATGCTCTTAAGCAGTATCCTGATGCGATTAAGGACTATGATAGGGCCATAGAGCTGGAGGAACCAGGGTTAGTACCGATAAACGAGTACCTGTCGCGAGCAAAGGCAAAGTTTAAGCTTAAACAATATCCTGAAGCCAACAAGGATTTTGATAAGGCTATTGAGGGACGACCATCGGAGTTAAGAAAATATGATTACAGTTCGCGAGGGAATGCAAAAGCTGAGCTCGAACTGTACACTGAGGCGATAAAGGACTATGACAGGGCGATTGATTTAGATCCCAAGTTTGCGAAGCCGTTCTTTGATCGAGCAGAGGCCAAGCGTAGGCTCGAGCATTATGCTGAGGCTAATGAGGACTATAATAAGGCGATTGATTTGGATCCCGAGCTTTTAAGCTTTTACTCTTACTCGGCTGAGATCCATGATACAAAGCTTCGCCTCGGTAAATACGACGAAGCCATCAAGGTCTACGACAAATTGATTGAGTTAGATCCGAAAAGAGACTATTTATACGTGCTACGAGGCAATCTCAAAAGTCGGGCAAAGCAGTATTTCGAGGCTATTAAAGACTTCGATAAAGCTATCGAGCTGGATCCAACGTCAAGTTCGGCCTACCAATCGCGAGGGGATGCCAAGGTTAGTCTCAATCAGTATGAGGAGGCTATCAAAGACTTCGACAAGGTGATCGAGTTAGCTCCGAAATTCATAACGGGATACGTTTCTCGAGGTAAAGCGAAAGGCTATATTAAGCTGTACTTTGAAGCGATCAAGGACTATGACAGAGCTATCGATATATGTCTCACGCGGGCTTCATCAGTCCCTACTGACATGAAATCATACTTCGATCAAGAATGCGCATCGGCCTATGATTTCCGAGGGGATACGAAAGCCGACCTCAAGCAGCAGGTTGAGGCCATCAAGGACTACGATAAAGGTATCGAATTAGATCCCAACTGGGAGTGGGCATATTGGTCCCGTGGTATTGCAAAGTCTGCCCTCGGGCAATTCTTCGAAGCGATTAGGGACTTTGATAAAGCTATTGAGTTGGATTCGAAGGTAGCGACTTTTTACGAATCCCGGGCGATTGTCAAAGATGCCCTTGGCCAAAAAACTGCGGGTAATGCGGATAGAGCAATGGTAAAAAAGCTAAACGCTAATTAAGCGACTCAACCCTTCCGAATTTCTCTATCCCCCAGAGACGAGAGACCTTTCGGGTAAGGCCTTGATAAAAGCGGAACGGCGCAAGCCGTCCGGTAAGCATTGTCCCGCGGGGTGGCAAAACTATTTATTTTGGCGCGGCTATCAACTGCGCACCCGAGGGCTTGCGCCCTTCCGCTTTTATGTCGCTGAGATTTATGCTCGTGGCACCGCCCTCCTTGTTTAGTGATTCTGATAACCGGCACTTATTCAACCAAGCACTAGAAGCCAATTAAACGTTTCAACCGTTCCAGAGCCTCGAGCTCCACCCCAGCCGTTTTTGCTGACAATTGACATCTGTGCAACCATATGTCCCCGTACCTCTACACCTCTGAGATATAGAGACCTCCCGTTCCGCTACTTGCCTGCAGCCAACTACGAACAACGATCAATCAAGTTGCCCCCTTCCGCCATCAAGAGTTTTGGGGATGGACATACGACCAAAAAACAGACCGCTTCGCACCAACGCGGGTTCGCGAACGGTCAAACGATCCGTGTCGTATTCAGCTATGGAGCACTTTTGGATCAGCGGTCCGGTAGCATCACTGAGATATCTCGGGAATACGCTATATGCGCCTAAACTAACGAGCCCACACATTCGCCTACTTTCCCGTCGCTACCCACCAATTATCTCTCGCCGTTTGCATAAAATTCACTCGAATGGCAAGGTAATGCCGATATAAACCACATTGTAAGGGAGCGAACCTATGACTCTTCCCCTCCTTTTTCATCCATTCGCGGATTTACCTACAGCCCCAGATGATCCAATTTTAGGGCTATCGGAGGCTTTTCGGCGCGATCCTCGGCCCGAAAAGGTCAATCTGGGAATTGGGGTTTATCAAAATAGTGCTGGGGCGGTGCCGCTTCTTGATGCTGTACGTGCTGCTGAGGAGAGGCTTGTCGCGAAGGCGGCATCGCGCTCGTACCTGCCAATCGAGGGTCATGCGGCATTTCGGGATAAAATGGAGGAGCTCGTATTTGGCAAGGACAGCTCGGCGAGGAAAGATGGCCGAGTTGTCTCGGCGCAAACTATCGCGGGAAGTGGCGCGCTCCGACTCGGAGCAGATCTTCTAGCGTTCAGCAATCCTCAAGCAACCATATATCTGAGCGATCCTTCGTGGGCTAATCACCAGGCAATTTTTGAGCGAGCCGGTTTGAAGGTTGCTTTCTATCCCTATTTTGACCCGACTACTAAGCGACTTGATTTCACTGGTATGCTCAATTCGCTCGAGCAAATTACTGAGGGCTCGGTGGTTCTTCTTCACGCCTGTTGTCACAACCCTTCAGGTGTTGATCCATCTCCTGAACAGTGGCGATCGATAGCTGATATTCTCGAAGCTCGTCGAGCAATTGCTTTTCTCGATATGGCCTATCAGGGATTTGGTGATGGTCCAGAGGAGGATGCATTCGCTGTAAGACTTTTTGCAGAGCGACAGATTCCCCTATTTGTTGCAACGTCTTGCTCTAAAAATTTTGGTCTTTACTCCGAGCGAGTCGGGCTACTGTCATTTGTCGGGCCCGATACCGGCACTGCTCACCGTATGCTGTCGCAGTGGAAGCGGCTCATTCGGGGCAACTATTCAAGTCCGCCTGTTCACGGAGCCTCGATCGTTGCAGAGGTGCTTTCTGACCAGCAGCTCACCGCCTCGTGGATATCGCAACTAACCGAGATGCGTACACGTATACGTGAGCAGAGAAATAGCCTTGCGACAACTTTAGGCGGAATGGGACTAGGGCAAGATTTTTCCTTTATCGTTGAACATCGTGGAATGTTCACCTACTCTGGTCTGTCGGAGAGCGCTGTGGAAAAGCTCCGCGATAGATTCGGGATATATCTTGTTCGCTCTGGCCGAATCTGTGTTGCCGCTCTCAACGAACGAAATGTCGGGTATGTTGCAGAGGCTATTGGCTCGGTTATTCGTGATCAAACTTGATGATTTTCGAGGAATACGAGAGTCAAAATTGCATCGTAAAAATTTCGCTGCGAAAATCACCTAAAGTTCAATCTAGTCAGATGAAAAAGGTCGGGTGCCGAGATTACCGCGCTCGACTTTTCCATCTCTCGACCCCCTCTTCATCGCGCAGATATTGGGCATTTAGTTCAATCCCAAACTCGTACACTGCCTTTGGATCTATTGATGTTCCCGCAGAATCAAGCGCGGTCGCTATCTGCGGTTGTTCAAATCCTTTAAGTCGATCAAGCAGATCAGCCGCCTGATGAAGGGTAAAATCAGCCTGCTTCCATCGAGCTATTTTTGCTTTATGCAAAGATTCTGCTCCGCCCCACTGAAAGTAGCTTCTTGATTGATAAAATCGAACCTTCCACAAAAGCTGCGCGATCTGATGCCGCTCAAAAAAACTAGCTGCTCTCTCAAATGAACTTACGGCCTCTGGGAAAAGCATCGGATGCCCCTTTGCCGCGAGCTCGAGCAACACCAATCCATTGAGGCTATCGGAGATCGCAACATCACAGCCACTCTCCGCCTCGACATACGCTTTGCGGGCCTGGCCGAGCATTTTAAGAGCGGAAGTTTGATCGCCGGCGCGAACAAGAATCTGCGCCTTTGCAAGACAGACCCCTCCGAGCTGGAGATTATGCTCTACCGGTTGAGTAGAGGCGGCTCGACTAATGAGCAAAGCTTCAGCTTCCGAGAGGAAATTGAGCGCCCGCTGCTCTGCAGTTACAGAGCGCCCTTCACCCTGCTCGCCAGCCTCTGTAGTTTTTGCGTTCGCACTATTCCTCGATCGAGAATCGGTCTGTTCCATCAAGGCACCCTGCGATAGAGCGCGCAAAGTCGTCACTTGCGCTGCAACATCGTGCACCCTCTCCTGCGCCTTTTTCGCCGCTCGCCAATCACGCATCGCAGCTGACCAATTTCGCTCTACCGAGTTCAGATGCCCACGAAAGAAAAGGATCTGCCCCATAAGTCGCATATCTTCCTGTGCGCGAACAGCTTCAAGAAGATTTGCGCAAGACTCTCGCGCTTTATCAAAAAGACCTATCTGAGCAAGGATGCTTGCAACGCTTAATCCAAGCGCTGTGCGGGTAATAGGGAACTCATGGCTGAGGTGCTCGACATCTGTTGCGAGCGATACAGCGTCATCGAAGCGGCCCTGATGCACCGCTACCTGAAGTAATCCGAGAATCGCCGTGGAGTGCATAATCGGCATCCCCAATATGCTTCCAATTGATCGCGCTTGCTCAAATTCACCCTGCGCACGACGCAATTCGCCCCTTGAAAAATAGAGCGTTCCAAGCCCTTGGTGCGCCTGAAAACTCGATGTTCGGTTATGAGTTCTCTCCGCCAACTTCGCAAGCTCAAGGAAAAACGGGGTCGCATCTCGCCCCAACGAACTCGCCACGCGACTAAGAGACTCGAGTATAAATGTGGCAGCTAGCGACAAATCTCCGAGCAGAGCATCAGCAAGGAGCGCACCAACATCATCGAAGAATCGCCCAATAGCGGCGGCATTTCGGTCACTACCTCGACGTAGAACCTGAGCTTCACAGAGACGATACGACAGCTCAATATGTAGAGCCCGAGAATGCGGTAATGTATCAATCGCAGCGTCTAGACGTCGAAATGCTTCTCCGAATACAAGCTCAGCAACGAACAACTCTCCTTGCCGCTGATAGTGTTCGGCGAGACGAATAAGAGCTTTTACTTCACGCGCAGGATCGCCCGCTAGCCGCCACAACTCAACACTCTCTTCGGATGCGATACGCATCTCGTGCGCCATTCCCTTAGCTAAAAAACCAGTTGCGTAACCACATAGTAGAGCGCGCGCTAACAACTCCTGCGCAAAAGCCCTAGACAGCGGGTCTTCTGCGGCTAATCGGAGCTTTTTGAGCCGTTGAAGACTTCCACTGACATCGCCCGTCATCATCGTGCTAAGAAACTCTCGCTCGCATTGCGCTCTCAGCGATATTGGATCGAGTCGCACTAAAAGATCTGAAGACTCTCCAGATTCGGTAACAGATTCGCTCGGCAGCCCAAAGCCAATGGATTGATCTGCAAGAAATATATTAGCTTCCTTATAATATCCGCCACCAACAAGAGAGCTAACAACGAAAGGAAATTGCTCAAGCAGCCCGCGACCTTCTTCTAGAGAGAGTTTGCTCACTGCGCTCACCATAGAAAAATCACCCTGATCGATAGAGTGATAAAGCGCAGCAAATGAGAGCGGAGGGTTTCCCGAATATTCTTCCGATGTCATCTCAATACCTGTAACCATAATATCCTTACGTCGTGACAACCAAACGGAAAATAAGCTTAAAAAGGGAAGATTTGCTCGATGCACCTCTTTGAAATCGCTCAAAGACCTCTTCGAGGGTACCGTGACACTCAGGGCAAGAGCAATGAAAAGATGATGCCACACACAATCCTCTCCCAAGCAAATCAATAACCCGCCCTCGCGCTGAAGCTGCTCGGGTTGTAGTTGGGGACGCGATTTAATTTTATATTCTACCCCCTCAAGTTTCTCCCGTACTCTGTCGATTTAGACGTGTAATTCAAATCGGGGAGACTATCTGTGCCATCGATTAGCTTTGCGGGAATCGCTTCGGGGTTGGATACTGAGGCGCTAGTCCGGAGTACGTTGCAGCAACAACGACAGCTGTCGATTGGGCCGATTACAAAGCGGATCGGGGAGCTGCGCGATGTTAATGATGCAATCGGAGGATTGAGCACCTTAGCTTCTGATTTACGTCGGGCTGTTGACGGATTTCGGGTCGTTGGAGGTGGTGCCGTTGGGAAACGACTTTCCAGTAGCAGCGAGGGGGTCGCAACAGGAGCTGCTTCAAATGGAGCGGGGGTTGGAACATTTGAGATAACGGTTCAGTCGTTAGCAAAACAGGGTGTCGGATCATTTACAGATCGTTTTGATTCACCAACGGGCGCGGTCGCTGCTGGAATAGATGATGGAGCATCCGAAGAGAGCAGAAGTATCTCGATTACCTTCGGCGAAGGTGACTCCGCTGAGACGGTTAGCGTTGCTATTACAAGTACCACCTCTGCAACAGAGCTCGTCGATGCGGTGAATGGAAAAGCAACCCAAGGAAGCGCGGCCTTAGTGAACCAAGGCACCGCGAGGTCTCCGAGCTACGCTATTGTGTTTTCATCGAAAGAATCAGGAGTCGAGCGGGGCGCGATATCATTGACCGCCGGCACAGCTCTCACGAATACTGGGGCGTTTACTAGCTCAACAACCTCACAGGCGGCCGATGCGACATTCTCGCTCTCCGGGCTCGGTGGTACGGTTAGGCGATCGAGCAATACAGTTTCGGATATTCTTCCGGGTGTCACCCTAAATCTTGGCTCGCTTGGCACGACGACAATCTCGGTAAAAACAGATAGCTCTAAAACCGCAAAAGGTGTTGCCGATTTCGTGGATCGATTCAACCGAATTGTCTCGTACACTAAGGAACAGAATACTGTAACGTTTGAAGGTGACTCGAAAGATGCAACGCCTACCTTTGCACCGCTATCTTCAACGCAGATAGACGAGGGATTAGTTTCTGCGATCCGCTCGGGCGTTCGAAGCTCTCGTAGCGGGCGGAGTAGTGCGATTGCCACCCTCGCCGATATGGGAATCACGACCGCGCGTGATGGCACACTCTCACTGGATTCAAAGAAGCTCGACGCCGCGATAGCGAATGATTCCGGATCGGTTGAACAGCTTCTTCAACAGCTTGGAGATACTCTCGCCGCACCGGGGGGTGCCATAGATCAATTCACCCGATTCGGCGGCCAGTTCGATTCTCTAAAACAGGCGAACAATCGGCAGATCGACAGCTATAATCGCAGAGCCGAATCCGCTGAAAAAATCCTCTCCCGTCAGGAAGATGAAATGCGCACTCGCTTCAGCCGTTTAGAGTCGCTCATGGGTGGACTTCAGCAGCAGCAGATGGCGCTCTCTTCTCTTGTTCGCCGATAGGAGTTTGGCAGATCCACTGAGACTCTCCACTGCGCCCCGTTCTCATATTGCGGCTCTTGCGTTATGCTTTCCACTCACTTTGTGTGAGGAGTATTCCCCCATGTTTGGACTCGGAGCAGGAGAGATTTTTCTTGTTTTTGTTATAGGTCTTGTTGTGTTCGGGCCCGAAAAGATCCCTGAGATAGCTCGGTGGCTCGGAAAGACCTCGGCCGACCTTCGCAGAATGAGCGATACGGTACGACGAGAGTTTTACAACGGGATCTACGTACCTCCCCCTGAGCCATCGGCTCAAGAAACGCGGGCGACTTCTCTCGTTGCATCATCAGAGAAAGGGGATAACAGCGATAGTTTGAAAAGCGGCACGACCGCGGAAACATCGGTGGAAACAAACAAGCCCGAAAAAGAGAGTTCAGCAAGCACCGAATCGAACGAAGTTCCTCCACAATAATCACTCCTGCGGCAACCTTTTAGCCGCACCGTTGGACATAATACTGCTCAAGGGTATTTCATAAACGTCTTTCCTTAATGTGTTCCGCTGTGACTTCCGCTCCCCCTACTCCCGCACCATCTTCTTCCACCGGAGATATGTCGCTACTAGAACACCTCGGCGAGCTTCGGCGCCGCATTATTATCTCAACGATAGTACTCATAATCGGCGCGATCGTTAGTTATAGTTTCTCGGGAGAAACCTTTTCGTTCCTTACTCTCCCCCACTATGATTATTTTCCCCCTAATTCATTAATCGGAACGGGCCCTGCTGAGGCATTTCTCATTAAGATAAAGGTCGCTCTTTTTGCCTCATTTTTTCTAACCTCTCCCATACTTTTTTATCAGCTCTGGCTCTTTGTAGCGCCCGGCCTTCTTGATCATGAAAAGCGTCTCGTTATCCCGTTTGTTGTAACGACCTCTGTTCTCTTTATTCTTGGCGCTTGGTGCGCCTACGAAACACTGGTCCCGATCAGCATCCAGTTTTTTCAGACGCAATACGCATCGATACAGGTTACCCCAGCGATTACCCTGCGAGAGCATATCGATCTAATGGTTCGGATTCTGCTTGGGTGTGGCCTCATCGCTCAGACCCCTGTTATCGCATATTTTGCGGGTCGACTTCGTCTGGTAACTGCTGCGTTTCTCATTGACAAGCTCCGCCACGCTACCGTTGTTATATTTATTATCGCTGCGATCATTACCCCTACTCCCGACATGGTAACTCAGTGCGCATTTGCGGTTCCTCTGCTTGGGCTATATTGCCTAAGTATCGGAATTGTCTGGATGGTTCAGCGACCAGAAAAACAAGAGAGCACCAAAGCCGTATAGCCAAAATGCCGTTTGAGTAGCAATCCCCTCCTATGATAACCTTCTATTTAGGTCTTCGAGGCGAGTTCCCTACTCCCTCCCCAAGAGAATAGCTTCCCAGGAGCTCCCGAGGACCTTTTTTTTTCTCGCCCCCCTCGCTATTCTCCCTGCCAAGATTTCTCCTCCAAAACCCACTTCGCGTGAGTCGCGCCTTTTTGACAGGATTCTTATGCCTCGCATTAGCTATGCCGATGGTCTCTCCGTTGCTGATATCGCGTCTCGCACCAACGGAGCCCTCTTTGGTGATGGTGCGGCGACTATTTCAGGGATCTGCTCGCTCGACGAACCTCACCCTAATGCCCTAGCTTTTTCAAAGGAGCGGTCGGTCCCACGGCTCCGAGCGATAATAGGCGATGCGCGGGTCGGCGCTCTCCTAGTGGCCCAAACGGCGCTCGATTTTTCCGAATTTTCTCCATCAGTCCCGGTGATTGTGGTATCTGATCCCCTCGCAGCGCTGGTTTCACTTATTCCTCTTTTCTTTAAGCCCTACTCAGTTACTGCAGGGCACCCATCGCTTGTTGCGATTCATCCGACCGCGGAGATCTCTGATGGGGTTACCATCGGGTCCTTCACAAGTATTGGGGAACGGTGCGTTATCGAAGAGGGAGTAGTTATTCATCCACAGGTAACTCTCTATCCCGGAGTGCGAATCGGACGGCAGACCGTGATTCATGCAGGGGCGGTTATTCGGGAAGATTGCGTAATCGGCGCCGGTTCAGTAATTCAAAACGGTGCGGTAATTGGCTCTGATGGATTTGGATATATCGTGGTCCCAGATAAGGGGCTCGTACCGGTCCCACAGATAGGGACCGTAGTAACAGGTGCCAAGGTTGATATCGGAGCCAATAGCTGTATAGATCGCGCGACCATCGGAACGACCCGTATCGGGGATTCAACCAAGATCGACAACCTCGTCCAGATTGGCCACAACACAACTATTGGAAAGCAAACAATAATCTGCGGCAAGGTCGGTGTTGCGGGGAGCTGCACCATCGGCGATGGCGTTGTTCTCGGAGGTGGTGTCGGAGTTGCGGACCACATGACGATAGCATCGCGGGTTCGGGTCGGAGGGGGCGGGTCGGTTATGAACGATCTCACAGCGCCGGGAGATTACCTCGGAACTCCGGCAGTGCCCGCAAAAGAGTGGTTTTCGCTGGTTAGGGCGTTGAAGCGGCTCGTACGGAGACGGGAGAGAGCGGAGGAAAGTTAAATTGGGAAAAGATGTTTAACCCTTAAGGGAAGATCGGAGATGGCCGATAACTCAGGAGAGTACCTTTAAAACGCCCGGCCCGATTAACGATTATCGCCTCTTAGTACCATGAAAACCGTCGCAGAGCTGGTTGCATCAGGAGCTGAGGCGATTGTTGTCGATGATATCGAGAGCGCACAGAAAATCGTCGCACGATATTTAAGTCAACTCGGTTTTCGCACAATCCACCTAGCAAACTCCGCCGAGCAGGGCTTTCGTACCGTCATCAATCACATTCAGGCGCGGGTTGTAATCATCGATATCGTAATGCCCGAGGAGTCGGGATACGACCTAGTGCTACGACTGGAGAGTCTCGCCGAAAGTCAGCCACTTATAATTGTCCTTACGTCGGTTGGATCTCCCGAAGGCACAGCGTGCGGTTCCTATCGAGGTCTCCCCCTTATACCTCTTAAAAAGCCGTTTTCTCGACATGCTCTCGAGGAGCGGCTTCGAAAAGCGATATCGATTATGGCTCCCTAAGAAATCGGATAACTACTCATTTCAGCCAGAGATCCTCATCGCAATCATATCGGCCGCGTCACCGTTGCGATTAGTCGATAGCCTGATACCGAAGCTCTATCACCTCAACCTCCAGCACCCCTTTTGGTGAGCGATATTGAACTACATCTCCGACCCGCGCCTTGAGGAGAGCTCCCCCTATCGGCGATGCATAGCTGATATGGCCCTTGGCGAGATCTACCTCATCTATTCCGACTATAACAAAGGTCCGCTCGCGATCCTCGCCATCAAGGATCGTCACTGTTGCTCCAAAGAGTACCTGATCTGAGTTAATTGTGGCTGGATCAACGACCTGAGCGGCCTCCAACCGTTTGTTTAGAAATCTGATCCTGCGATCAATCTCGCGCAACCTCTTTTTACCATATAAATAGTCACCGTTTTCTGAACGGTCCCCATTACCGGCAGCCCACGACACTATCGACGTAATCTCAGGGCGTTGCCGTGTTCGTAGGTCTCGCAGCTCATCACGCATCCGCTGCGCCCCCGATGCTGTCATCAGGAGCGGCCCGCGGACGGTAGGCCCTGACGTTTCGTCATCGTCATCAAGCTCGTCTGTCATACGCGCTTATTCTAATTCAGCTTGTCTATGAGGCAGCCCGTGCCGCTGCCCCTCTCACCACTATTCCTAACCGACAGCACAGGCTCTTGGCTGTTCCTCAACGCAGCTCTCTTGAGTTGCACCGAAAAATGTCATTCCTAGCCGTTTCATCAGAGTTGTATCGTGATCTTCGCCTGGGTTCGCCGTAGTAAGGAGCTTATCTCCTGCAAAGAGAGAGTTTGCACCCGCAAAGAAGCAGAGCGCGTGCAGTTCATCGGACATTGTAGTGCGGCCCGCTGAAAGCCTCACCATCGCCCGAGGCATCGCGATTCGGGCAGTCGCGACCATGCGGACGAAATCGATCGGGTCAACATCCTCCCGCGATGCCAACGGTGTCCCCTCTACCTTAACGAGAAGATTCAAAGGCACACTCTCAGGATGTGGCTCTTGCCGCGCCAATTCAACTAATAATCCAATTCTATCGGATACCGTTTCCCCCATCCCGACGATTCCGCCACAGCAGACCGTTATTCCCGCCTGACGAACCCGATTCAGGGTACGAAGTCGGTCATCGTAGGTCCGCGTTGATATAACCTCTCCGTAATACTCTGGGGAGGTATCAAGGTTGTGATTATAGGCGTGGCATCCCGCTTCCTTAAGCCGAAGAGCCTGAGATTCGTTCAACATCCCGAGAGTGCAACACACCTCAAGTCCTAGTCCATGCACCCCTCTGACCAGATCCAGAATTTTATCAAAATCGGGCCCATCGCGCACTTCACGCCAGGCGGCACCCATGCAAAATCGTGTGGAGCCAGCAGCTTTTGCCTCGGCCGCTTTTTCGAGCACGACCGGAAGAGGTAACACCGGATGACGCTCTACTCCAGTTTGATAGTGAGCACTCTGTGGGCAATACCCACAGTTTTCGGGGCAACCTCCCGTCTTAACCGATAGCAGGGTCGAGCGCTGCACCCGTAGCGGATCGTGATAGGTTCGATGAAGTGTGTGCGCACGATAAAGCAGCTCAGGAAGGGGGAGATCATGAATAGATTGCAGCTCTTCCTTCGTCCAGGAATGTCTAATATCTTCGCTCCCTTCTACTTCAGAAAACGCCCCGCGAAGAGCCTTATCATTCAGCACCGTACTATCTGAAATCGCTTCTTGCATCTTCTGTCTCCGTTTGTCTCTAAGCTCTTTTTCTACCAGCGCCCAGCGCGAACCCCTTCACTAAATTCGTCCGCAAAATAGGTGATGATAACATCGGCCCCAGCGCGGCGCATCGCCGTCAACATCTCACCCATAACTCGCTCACCATCAATCCACCCCTGAGCCGCGGCGGATTTGACCATAGCATATTCACCACTGACGTTATAGGCGACCACGGGCACCGTGCTGAGGGCAGCAACCTGTGAAATTATATCGAGATACGCAAGTGCTGGCTTTACCATCACCATATCGGCACCTTCCTCAAGATCGAGCTCGACCTCGCGCAGCGCTTCTCGGGCGTTTGCGGGGTCCATCTGATAGCCTGAGCGATCACCCGACTGAGGAGCTGACTGAACGGCATCCCGAAAAGGACCGTAGAAGGCCGAGGCGTATTTGGCCGCATAGCTCATGATGATCGTATCCGAGAAGCCCTCACTATCAAGGTCGCTCCGGATTGACCCCACCATCCCATCGATCATTCCGCTCGGCGCAATAATATCGGCACCCGCCTCAGCGAGAGATACTGCCTGTTTGCCAAGATTTTTAAGGGTGGCATCGTTGTCGAGACAATCATCAACTAGCACTCCACAATGCCCGTGAGATGTGTATTCACAAAAACAGAGGTCCGCTATCAAAGTCACATGTGGAAGTTCAGCGCGAACCGCTCGCAACGCCTGTTGAACCAATCCATTGCGCGACCACGATGCGCTCCCTACTTCATCTTTGTACTCAGGTATCGCAAAGAAAAGAAATGAAGTAATTCCAAGCTCCGCACTCTTTACCGCAGAGGCCACTATCTGCTGAACCCCAAGCTGATATTGCCCTGGAAGAGAACCGATCTCGCGGCGAGTTGTTTCGCCCGGCACCACAAAAAGTGGTCGAACAAGATGCCTCGGTAATACAATCGTTTCACGAACCAATGAACGCAACGCAGCGGTTCGACGAAGACGCCTCATACGGGTGACAGGGAACGACATAAGTATCTCGCGGAAGAAAGGTGACGGTGTCGGCCTCGAAGGGCCTCAGTACCGAACACAAGTCCTCTTCGGAGCTCGTCACACCAGATACCAAATTGCCCTTTAGCAGAGCGTTGAAAAAAATTGATGCCCTGCTAGGGCGGAGCATAAGCGTTTTTCTTTGCTCGGTCCAGCAACCCTTGGCTTCGCAAGAAGATTACCCCCTCAACGGCCGATACGATTGAACAACCTTTTCGAACAGGCCGATCGACTGATCTATAGCTTCGTGTTGGCGAGAGCTCAATCCGATAACTCCGACAAAAACTCCCTCATCGATATATGCAACTAGAGAGCGGGAACCCGAACTGTCTCCCTCCAGATATTTTACCGTTGCGGCGCCACCAGCATTAGCCACTGCAACTGGATCGCTCTCTGCTGCGACGAGAAATGGATTTTCTCGATTGAGCAATTCTATATCGGCCTCAATAAATTGATCTAGCGATTCTTGACTTGATTTTGCAACGGCGTGCGCGTAGAGAATACTATCGTTATCAGAGTGGGGCGAAGATACCGCGACCATACCGCGACGGGGAGACGGTATCGGGCGCCACCCTTCGGGTGCCTCCACCGTAAATTTGCCCGCTGATAAGCAGAGCTGTTTCAATTCGGCGATCCGCTCGGATGTTATCGGAATCCGCTCTTCTTTTGGTCTGGAGACGCCGCATCCAAGCACAGAAACAAATATCAAACCGAACCAAAACCACCTCTTCATCGCGCGTACCTCCTGAACAACACCGCGGATTTTCGGAGAAAAAGGATCCTCAATCAGAATCTGAGTAGATTTATTCCCGAGTAGATTTATTACTGCGGTCACTTTTCTCCTACCGATTCGATCGGCTAAGAATCCAAAGCTCTAAAGTAAATTGTGCGGCCAACAGTATCTTCGCAACTCTTTCGGGGCTCCCCCCACTCAGAGGCTGTGGAGCACCTTTCCCCGCAGGTCACTTCGGGGTACCATCGGGCTCCGACATCTTATAATTCGGTCCTTTTTTGGTTGACCTTCCATCTCACAGGGCACCCTCTTGAAAACATCCTCTCCACGCGAGCACGCATTCTCGATTCTTCACCAGGTCGAAACAGAGGGAGCATATTCCGACAAATTGCTCCAGGTACTTCATCAGCGAGCCGCCCTCTCCGCCCGCGAATGCGCTTTCGTCAACCAGCTTGTAAAAGGTGTACTTGAAAAACGAGCGACTCTTGATCGTCATTTGAATTTAGTTGTGACTAAGGGAGTGGCTTCGTTACCAACCCGCATTCAAACTATTCTTCGACTCGGAAGCTATCAATTACTTGAGCTTGATAATGTATCTCGCTCTCGCGCAGTTTCTGACTCAGTTACACTCGCGAAGAAGTTTGGTCATGAGGGGACAGCTCGGCTTGTGAATGCGGTATTGCGCAAGATAGCGGCGTCCTCTAAAGAGAGCGCCGAGCAGGGTACCGAAGCATCCGAACAAGTCCCTGACTGGATCCACGATCGAATTGCGAATCAGTGGGGAGAGGAGCGGTGTCGGCCTTTGCTTGCTGCGTTCGATGCGCCGCTTCCGCTCTCTTTTCGTGTGAATACGTTGCGAGCAACAATCACCGAGGTGCAGCGTTCTCTCGCTGCTGAAGGGTGGGAAACCCGCCAATCCACAATTTACGGGGGCGCTCTAATCGTGACGACCCGAAGTGGAGATAAAAAGCTCCATGAGCTCTCTGCATTCGAGCGCGGACTCATATTTGTTCAGGATGAGGCATCGACCGCTGTAGTGCCTTTGTTAAATCCTCAACCTGGCGAACTTATCGTCGATCTATGCGCTGCTCCAGGGGGTAAAACAACGATGATCGCCGAACTATCTCGGGATGCCGCTTCGGTAATCGCTGTCGATCCCTCCTCCCGCAAGCTGTGCGCATTGAGGGCAAACTGTGAGAGATTAGGTATATCTTCTGTCTCCCCAATCGGAGCAGATGGAAGATCCTTTTCCCTTTCTCGCCCTGCCGATCGAGTTCTTGTTGATGCGCCATGCTCAGGACTGGGCGCACTCGGAAAGAAGAAAGACCTCCGCTGGAATCAAACAGAAGAAAAGCTATCTGAGCTTATCCCGCTACAACTGTCGCTTCTCCGAAGCGCTCTAAAGCTAGTAAAACCCGGCGGATTGGTTGTGTATAGCACCTGTTCAATTGATAAAGCAGAGAATGAGGAGGTGATTGCGCGAGTAATTGACGAAGGAGTCGCCCATTTAAGCCCCATCCCCTCTCCACTTCAGGTTGGCGAGCTAGTCTGTAATGGGTCAGCGATACGGCTGTGGCCCGATCTTCACGGTTCAACTGGATCATTTGCGTGTTGTTTGATCAGAATCTGATTCAAACATAATCGCGTTACAAAATCGTGCAAAGGTTTTGGTTAGTGAGTTAAATCTCGTCCCCCGCTATTCCTTCTCCGAAGATTCCCCCCACCGCGTATGCAACAAAGCCAGCCGGCCGGCATCCAACCTTACCCTGAATCACAACAGGTTTTCCACGCATCAAATGATGGGAGGGGCCACAAAGGTTTCTGCCCAAAGCTACACCTATCACAAAACGCAGTATTACCGATTTCGGCTAGCCCATGCGCCATCGCAACTGGGCGTCTTATAGCCGGAGAATGAAATGGAATAAGGGGGAGACCGTGACGATAAAACGAAGAATTCAGATTGCAATGGGCTTAATCCAGATAATCCTCTGCGCCGTCGGTTTCTATAATCTCACCCAGTCGAATCACATAAACAAAATAGCTGAGGCAATGGAGGCCGCCGTCAGTGTCAACGTCAGTGAAGACAACGGTGCCCTTACTCATCAGGTACGTTTACTGCGAGAAAAAAGTAAGCACATGGAAAGCTGGGCATGGATAGCAATAATCGGGAGTGCTCTGCTAACGGCATTTGTGCAATACCTGACCAACTCACGCATTAATGCACAGCTCGGTAATATGGTTGAATTCCTGAGCGGAGCAGCGGACCAACTCAATGATGCGGCACTCCAAGTGTCTCAGAGCAGTCAGTCGCTAGCACAGACATCGACAGAGCAGGCCGCATCATTGAGACATGCCGCGACCGCGATATCGGATCTAGCATCATCTGCGACCGCTTCATCACAGAAATCTTACGCCGCAGCCCAGCTCTCTTCGGGGGTGACTGAAAACTCGACACGGGGCTCGGATGCAATGCAAATAATGGTGAATTCGATTCAGATGATAAAGCAATCATCTGATGAGACCGCAGAAATTGTGAAAATAATTGATGAAATAGCCTTCCAAACCAATCTTTTGGCTTTAAACGCTGCCGTGGAAGCGGCCCGAGCGGGTGATGCTGGAAAAGGGTTTGCTGTTGTCGCCGAGGAGGTCCGAAATTTAGCTCAACGGAGTGCGGCGGCGGCCCGAGAAACAGGTGAAAAAATTCGCCGTTCAGTAGACCTGGCTGTACAGGGGGTCGATACTACCAGTAGCGCAGCGACGGCACTCTCAAGAATTCGCACCAGCGCCGAACAGGCAACTGGGGTTGTTCAGGAGATCACTCAGGCAGCAACCGAACAGGCAACTACGATTCGGCATTTAACGAATACCACCGAGGAGCTAAAATCAACGACCCAAACAACAGCCACAGCGGCAGAACAGTGCGCCTCGGCAAGCACCGAACTACTCGCGCAAGCACGCTCAGTCAAGAGCGTAGCTTTAGAGCTCGCGGTCCTCGTCATGGGGAATGCATCTGAACAGAGAAATAGGGAGATGGGATCTCGGTCTCGGAAATCATTTCGCCGAGACCACGCGCAGTCGCTTTCTCTCCACTAACTGATGCCTTACTCGGGGGCATGGCCCCAATTGAGCTTGCCCCGCAAAATATCGAAGTAGGAGCGACGAGAAGATCGCACAAATTTGACCTCGTGCTTTGAGCGAATGACACGAACAACATCGTGCTGCTGAAGAGGTTGGGTCACCTGACCATCAATATTAAGTGATACCGTCCCCTCGTGAATTGGTCCCGTAACAGCAAGTTCCGCATTAAGAGGAAGGATAAGGGGCCGACAAGTCAGTGAATGAGGGCATATCGGAGTAACAAGATAGACTCCGAGAGAGGGATACACAATCGAGCCACCCGCCGCTAGAGAATAGGCGGTAGAACCGGTCGGGGTGGCCACAATAAGGCCATCGGCCCGCACTCGCATTACCGCCTCGGAGTTGACCCAAAGATCGAGCGAAATAAGGGGCGCCCGCGTCTCCTTCTGAATCACTGCATCATTGACCGCTTGGGAGGAGAAAATAACTTCTTTGTCTCGAAGCACCTCAACATGCAGCATCGACCGAGTTCCGAAAGGCACTCGCTGATGAAAGAAGGCATCGAGGGTTGGAAAGAGCTCATCGGGAGCTATTTCAGTGAGAAATCCAAGCGTCCCGAAATTAACTCCTATCAGCACAGGCGATCGCTCTCCGACATATCTCGCCACCCCGATTAGAGTACCATCTCCTCCTAAAGAAACTATTACATCAGCCTCAGCCGCGAGTTCCGTAACCGCCACTGCACTCACCGGCCCCTCAGGAAGCTGTCCGGCCGAACGATATCGCTCAAACGCTAACTGTTCTATAACAACCGGAAGCTCCCGCTCCTGAGCCCACCGAATCACCGCCACCCCAAGCGAATGCGCTTCCGGCGTTCCCTGGCGAACTGCTAGTCCTAGCACCGTCATATCGATCCCTTTTTGGGTTGCTTGTGGTATCCCTTTGTTTGAAAAGGGTAAAAATCTCTATCGTAACCTCTTACAGCGAACTCTCTTTCTATGCAACCTTTCAGTGCAATCTTTCAGCGCAACGAAATTCTCGATCCGAAACTTCGAAATTTTCTCTCAGAATCGGCTCGTGTGAGTCCCTATCCTCACCCTCCTCTCGGCTTTTCGCGCTCGGGCGCAGCCGCTCCCTCTGCAACGATCGCCTTCATCCGCTCTGAGGCGACCTCCTTCGACCGAAACTCCTTACCTGCAAGCGCCGCACTAACTCTCCCCGGCGCTGTCGTGACCTCGTCATACATGAGATTGACCTCATCTCGCTCCCCTTCTGGCAAAAGATCGGTCACATAAAGCGGCTCATACCCACTCATCGAAAGCACAGAATTACCGAGCACATAAATCGCATACGGAGGAAACACAACCATCGCCCCAACATTTAGCGCAGTTTGACCAAGACCTGGACCATACAGCCAGTTCTCCCCCATTTCAGAAAAAACCGAGGATGCAGCGTCGGGACTCATAGGTTTTTGGGTGGCCTGCACAATTGCTGGATCTGGCTCAGGAGTTTTCTTTTCTCGTAAAATCCCGCATCCAGAGCTCAAGAGCCCACAGAAGATATAACAAAAAAAATGTATTGGGCGGCTGCTGCGCCAGAACCGCTTAGTGCGGTGCAGAGGTGGGGTGGAGTCAGTGTGGGTCTTCATGACTGATAAATTTTTCAGCTCTCGGGGATTTAGAAATGCTTTCGCACGACTCCAATGAAGTGGAGTAGACGACCGCCTGCCAGTAAAAAAAATATCTTCGGAAAATTTAACTATTCACCCCTATAATTCCCAACAACCTCCCACAACCCCTTAGGGGTGGTGGGCGAAAGCCCGCCGGGGGGAAACAACTAACTATTCAGCAAAAAACTGCCGACGAGCGTTGAGCGAGTCGAGCCACCCAAATCACCACTGCGTTTCATGCTTTTTATGTCTTTCAAATGACTCCTTTAAAAAGGTGGGCTGAATAGTTACCGGAAAATTTAACCTACCTCACGAAACTTTTTTACTCCCTGAACGATAATCATACAACAAAAAGCAAAGAGCCAAAAACTGAATGGTTTTAGCTGTAACTACCGGGCAAATCAGCCTACCCCCTGAAGCTCTGGCCATGAAAGCTTTACCTTAGCTCTTAATCTTAAATCAGTTGTACGGAGAGGTAATCGATGAAATTTAATAATCCACGGAATATTTACTCTTCCCTCGCTAGAGGGGCACTTTTCTCATTCGCTCTGGCAGTCCCTTCGCTTTCTCGGGCGGAGTACTCTACTGAGAAAATGATTGGGGGCACCTATTCGGACCTCCAACAAACGTCTGTCGGATTAGCTGTACTTGTAACTGGCGATAGCGTCAAACGTTGCACCGGCACTCTCGTTGGACCGCGAGAGATTCTCACCGCTGCGCACTGCGTTTCTAAAGTTGTTGAGGGCGGAATTGCTCTTGGCGGCTCGTTTTACGAAGGTGTGGAATTTATACCCCACCCGGGCTTCAGCGATAGTAGACCGATAACCGAGGTAGCCGCATACGACTTAGGAATAATGATTTTGCGCGAAACACCTTTTCGGGTACTTCCAAAACCTATCGTTTCTAATCGTCCACTCCGAGTTGGAGACAACCTAACTGTGTACGGCTATGGATCGCACGAAAGCTCCTCGTATGAGGATTCACCGCAGGTATTGATTAACGGAGGGAAAAGCGCAAACTTCATCATCGAAGGCCTTTGGAACGGCGTGGCTGAAGCTCCCTACAACCCATCAAATTCGGTTATCTGTGGCGGAGATTCAGGAGGTCCCGCTACTTTGAATATCGCGGGCTCTGAAGCGATTGCAGGAATATCAAGCTACTCCAGCAGCTTAACTGATAGTAACGGTGCGTGCTACATAAAGAGTGTAGCTTCATCTGGATTTGTGGATCTTAATTCCCCCTCAAGCATCGCGTTTTTGAACCGATTTCCGGGGATAAAAAGAATTGCTGAGCCACCAGTCAACACCAAACCGGATAGCTCAGGTAACCAGGAAGATTCCGTCACTCCATCACAGGTTGCCACCCTGAAGAAAGAGCTCCGTAGGCACTACCTGACAGGTAAGAAAATCATGCGGCTAACAACCCTCTCTGCTATCAGTCAGCGAGCAGCTGCACTAGGAGACGAGGTGTCGTTTCTTGCTGAGGGTACACCGTCAAAAGTGAAGCGAATGATATCAAAAGCTGGTTCCAGCTTTCAGCTCGCAAGTAAACAACGCTCACGAGCCGCAGCAGTCCAGAAATTAGGTGCCGGCATAAACCTTCTTATGCGAGCAAATCGGGCTGTCTAAAAGGAAAGTCTGACTAGTAGAAGTTTTGGATTTGAGGAGTGAGAATAAGCAACAAACTTGTTCCTCGCTCCTCCTAATCCAACATCATCACCTCGACGTAACTTCCTGAGCCGATTCTGCGGATACCAACTCTCTCACCCTCGTTGCAACAGAGGGTGGCCACACCGCAATGCTGCGCTCTGTAGCAGTTTCTCCAAATGTAAGAGTTACCATCACATCTAGAGGATCTCCCCAGGACGACATTCGCTCTGGCCACTCTATTAGCCTAATTGTTCTCGGGGAGGGTGGCTCAAGAAGCTCAGGGATTAGATCGTAAACCCGATATAGATCCCAGTGCTCAATATTTTGCTCAGTGGAGGTAGTATATTCAAATGAGAGAACATAGGTCGGCGAGGAGACCGGAGTTGTGCTCCCAAGAGCCGCGCACAGAGAGCGAATAAGGGTTGTTTTACCTGCGCCGAGATCTCCTGAGAACCCGATAGTCGATGGAACCGCAACCACTCGGGCGAAGAGTTCTGCAAACAGAGCAACACTATTCTCATCGTCACAAAAAAACGCGTCTTCACCTATCGGAGTAATAGTCATAAAAAGCTATCACTAAAAAAGCTATCACTAAAAAAGCTATCACTAAAAAAGCTATCACCGATCTCAACATTATGCTTATTGAGCATAATAGCGACTATCTACAACGGGACATACAACATCGCTTATCGCCTCCACCAAATCGTGCGCTATGAATCCACGTTCACCAAGAGAGCGCGCCGCGAGCCCATGAATAATGACACCTTCAATCGCCATATGCTCCAAGGCCCGTGGAAATGATTCTTCTCGTTGTTCCCTGGCACGAGCTTGCGCGGATAATCCGCCGATAATCCCAGCCAAGACATCACCACTTCCAGCCGTTGCAAGTCCGATCGCTGCGGGAGGAATTACCCAAAAATTCTCGCCATCCGCGATTATAGTTCCTGCACCTTTAAGAACAACCGTGCACAAAAATCGGCGTGCGATATCTTGCGCAGCAACAAAAGGGTGCTCAACTACCTTTTGCGCCGTTATTCCTAACAAACGGGCCGCTTCCCCGTGATGAGGGGTAAGAATCCACCGTTTTTTTTCGACAAAAAACCGAGCCGTTAATTCACCCTCAGCAATCAGTGAAAGAGCGTCTGCATCGATAATAATAGGGGTTGTCGGATGATGCTCAGTCATTGAGGCAAGAAGCAACATGATAAGCTTGCCCGTCTCTTCTGCCCGCCCGATTCCTGGGCCTATCACCACCGCCGAAGCAGTTGAGACAATCTCCATCAATCGCTCGTAGTGTTGAAGCTCAAACCGCCCTCCCGAACCAATTTCAGCTCGAATAATTTCGGGCCGAATTAATGACTGGTCCATCTCAGCGGTCCAACACTGTACCACTAATCCGGCCCCGACACGGAGGGCAGACTCTGATACTAACGCTGGAGCCCCGGGCATCGATATCTCGCCGCCAATTATAACAACGCGACCTCGATCAAACTTGTGAGCGTTCGGAGCCCATGGAATCTTCACCCGCTCTTCATGCGGCACAACTGCTGTGCTACGCGGTTTCTGCACGCCGTTAATTCCGACATCGACCGCTCGAAGAGCACCACATACCTGATAAGCAGGGGCGAGTAAGCATCCTCGTTTTATCCCCTGGATAGAAATCGTTTCGTGAGCAGTTACCCACGGATCAAATACTCGTCCCGAATCTGCACACACACCGGTTGGAATATCAACAGCAACTACCCGAAAAGGTGAATCCAACATCATCTTCCGTCGCTTAATAGCCCCGACAAGCCGCGCAATAGGTCCGCGGGGAGAGCCTCTCTGACCGATACCGAGGAGCGCATCAATAACAATTGTAGCACCCTTAAATTCAGCGTCGATCTCTCGATCTTCGGGCAAACTAAGATTATCTTCGGCGGCATTTTGCGATTGTCCAACCCGATAAAACTCACCACCAATCGCTCTCCAAGCCTCCGCTGCCTCTTCCCATTCAGCGGTTTTTGTTGAACCCTCCGCGACGATAA
>JBIJBT010000159.1:0-2553 GCA_044345055.1 Bdellovibrionota bacterium | reverse complement strand
CATCCCCTCCATTGTTTCCTGGACCTACAAGAACAAGAACAACATCATTCGCGGTTACCTCTTCCGCGATGACCCGCGCCACCGCCTCACCCGCACGTTGCATCAGGACAAAACTCGGCGAGCTTCCCTCTCGGCATTCGCCCCGCCGTTCAATATTCTCAATCGTCGCCGCATCGGCCGAGCGCATCTCTTCAACACTCCAAACCAACTGCTCATCGATATGCAAACCTGTCGACACTGATTCCACGATCATAATCCCCATCTTCTCAATATCCTCTCTTGAATTTTTTTGAGTTCCGAGAGGCTCGTAAAAAGGTGCCTGGCACCATTACGGAGGGCACCACCACAAAAAGGTGCCTGGCACCATCAGCATACTGCATCGAAATCCCTGAAACACTGGAAACTATTTTTCCGGTGGAACGATAAGAAATTAGTTTTTGCGCATCAGGAACAGGAACGAGCTTTTGAGAGCGTCCCCCCTGCTGCATCTTTTTCCATAACCAAAAAATAGTACCAGAGGAGTCACTTAACCATGATCAAAACCCGTTCCCAATCCGGATTTACCCTCCTTGAGCTTCTCATCGCCATAGTCATCGTCGGCATCTTAACCGCCACCGCCCTCCCCGAGTATCGCCAGTTCCGCAAACAAGCATACGACAACCGCGCCCTAACTGATTTACGTACGGTAGCACTTGGCGAAGAGGCGTATTTTGTAGAAAATGAGGAATATCTGGCATGTAGCGGCGAATCTTGTGCAACTTTGCCCGGAGTAAGCCGCATATCCGATGGCACTTCCGTAAGTGTTTCCGTTACGGAAGATAACTTTACCGGTGAGGCATCTCATCAACGTGGAACAGGGAGGGTATTTCGATGGGACAGCTTGCGAGGGGGGTTGGAGTAGTTCCATGCGATTCGGGGGATAACGTATCTTGTCCGAGCAGGTAGAAAAAAAAATCGAAAAACCTCGCCATTCCTATAGACCCTAAATGCCCCTTAACTCCCTAATCATCCTTAACATAGACGGACTCAGGGCGGATACATTTCGGTACTGCCTTGAATCCCGATCTACCCCGAACCTCTGCGCTCTTTTTTCTAATCAGTCTCTACTCCCGGAACTCATCTCGGCTGCGCCATCGACTACCTTTACTTGTCAGGGTTCGATCATTGCGGGGGTGCAGCCTGATGAGCACAGGATCGTTGGGAATCAGTATTTTGATCGGTTTGGGCGGGCACATCGGGGGGTGGCGCGACACTATGGTCTCGATGTCGGCGATACCCTTTCTTACGATGATGCAGTTGCAGTTTTTTTGGGGAAAGAGGGACTTGCAGATCGGCTGATGCCGACACATCTGCCAACCATATTTGAATCAGTCGCTGCATTGGGGTGGCGCAGCGTGGCGATTCATCTGATGTACGGACGAGGGGCAACGATTTGGCTTAAACCAACCCTGCTTGAGCTCGCTCGATTTAAAATTGGAGGCTCACGTATTGGCCTTACACCTGCCGCGTTTGATAGTCAGGTCGTTATGCGGCTCCAGTCTGCGCTCCGACAGATACATCGACCTGAGCTCATCTACCTCTACTTCATGGGTCTTGATATGACCTCGCATCAGCGAGGACCCGAGGCGCAAAAAGAGTATCTTGAAAAGGTAATTGATCCTGCGGTTGGTCACATTCGCGAGCTGCTTGCGCACCACGGATACGGCTCGAATACAGGCTTCATGATCATCTCCGATCATGGGCAGATCGCCGTTCCCAACGACGAATCTCATGCTTTACGTCTCGGGAGTCCCCTCTCAAAACCGCACAGAAAATGGTACGAAACAATTTCAGCGCTCGGGCGACCGCTTCATCGATGGGGCTCACCTGAGGAACGCACCGATATGGTATGCGCCCCTAACGGCGTACTCTGTCACTTATACCTGCGGCAGATCACCAAACCGTGGGATTGCGCCCCGCTATTTCTCGATGAGGTTATGGCGACGGCTCGAAAGCTTGGGGGTTGCGGCGATCCGACACAAGCGCCACCGATAGATCCAGAAACAATCGCCGCAATTTTGGTGCGCGATACTGAACACCAAGGTCACCGCGCCCCCTTCCATGCTCTTGGACCCGACGGACAGCTTATCCCACTTGAGACTTTTTTTGAGGATCCTCGCTTTTCCAATTTTATCGCGCCCTCTGAGCGATTAAAGCGGCTCGCCACCCCTGAGAGTGGCGACATTATTGTCATCGCCAATATTGAAGCTGGCTACTATTTCGGCAACCCTCTTAGCGGTATGCATGGAGGACTTCTGAGAGAGGAATCACGGTGTACATTTGGGATCTCTGCTCCGTTTCTTTCACCCGCCGAGTGGCTATCGTGCGAACGAGACCTCAGCGCAGAGCTCCTATCAAAACGGCTGGCCGAGGGTCGCAACTGGCAATCTTTGAGTGATATTGCGGGACTCGTTCGGACAATTGCTGCGAGTGATAAAACGCATACTGTCCGATAACTGCCCCCAAAAAAGCCGATAGGTCGTATCCATCAAAAAAAGTGTGTCAGCCCTTTAA
>JBIJBT010000068.1:0-15155 GCA_044345055.1 Bdellovibrionota bacterium | reverse complement strand
ACCAAACTTGGTGAAATCTACTCACCTCTCCTAACCCAACACCCGCTCAAAAATAGTATCAACATGGCGGCTGTGACGCTTCAGGTCAAAGAGCGCGTCGATTCCTTCGCGACCGAGACAGGTAAGTGCTTCACCATCGCTGATAAGCCGCTCGTGAAAGGTGGCCCCTCCCTCGGTTAGCGCAGCATGAGCGTGTTGCTGAACGAGACGGTAGGCATCTTCACGAGACATTCCTGCATCAGCGAGCGCAATAAGAACTGAGCCTGAAAAAATTGTACCACGCAAAAGCTCAAGGTTTTGCTGCATTCGCTCCGGAAAAACAATAAGGCCCGATATAAGCCCACCTAATCGGTTCAACATGTAGTGAGCAACAATGCACGCATCCGGTGCAACAACCCGTTCAACTGAGCTATGGCTAATGTCACGCTCGTGCCAGAGCGCAACGTTTTCAATCGTTGACAAAGCATATCCACGCAGAAGGCGAGCTAAGCCGGTAAGATTTTCGGCTGAAATTGGATTCCGCTTGTGAGGCATAGCCGAGGAGCCTTTCTGGCCCTTAGAGAACCCCTCCTCCACCTCTCGCACCTCGGTACGTTGCAGGTGCCGAAGCTCAACAGCAATCCGCTCAACACTTGCTCCAAGTAACGACAAAGAATTAAAAAATCGAGCGTGCCGATCTCGATGCACTATCTGAGAAGGAACAGCCTCGGGCTGTAGTCCGAGCCGAGAGAGCACATAGTGTTCAATTTCAGGAGAGACAGAATGATATGTTCCGACCGCTCCCGCGATCTTTCCGGTACGAATCTCTTTAAGTGCTGCAACGAACGAGTCAGACCAACGCTGTAATTCCGCATACCAAGAGAGCACCTTCAACCCAAAGGTCGTTGGCTCAGCATGAATCCCGTGGCTTCGCCCGATACAGATTGTGAAACGGTGCTTATCTGCGAGATTTCGCAAAGCTTCAAGGACAACAGCGCAACTTTTGAGAATCAGATCGCCCGCCTCGCCGAGCTGCACCGCGAATGCCGTATCGATCAGATCGCTTGATGTCATACCCCGGTGCAAAAAACGAGCCTCTGGGCCAACAACCTCAGCGACACTCGTTAGGAATGCGATTACATCGTGTTTAAGCTCTTTCTCGAGCTCATCAGCTCGGGCAGGATTTGCAATCGCCCGCGCGCGAACCGCTGCAGTTACCCCCGCAGGAACTACTCCCTCATGCTCCATTCCTTCAAGCGCAAGAAGCTCAACGGCTAACCAGGTATCGTACCGATGCTCATCGGACCAGATTGCTGCCATCTCAGGAAGTGTGTATCGCGAAATCATAAGTTACCTCTAATAGAGCCTGAAAAATTTTTCGGTCCCTTAACCTACTTTGGTCGATTTGGCCAATTAGGTACAATTACCAACAAGATCCAATTTCAAAATTTGCCCATTACCCACTATTCTGTGCCATCCTCTCAAGCCCCTCCTCAACGGCAAAGAGCGGAGTAGCCACATGCACACTTCCATACGTAAGGGTCGTATTGCGGGCCGCCAGGGCGCGAGCTCCCGCAGCCATAGCATGATTTGGTGTGTTACTGTTTTCGCTAAGATGAGCGAGCACAACCACCGCGAGCCCATCGTGAGCACACACTCCAAGAGCATCCGCCATCGCATCGTTTGATAAATGTCCATGCGCAGATGAAATTCGCTGCTTTAATGGCCAGGGGTAATCACACATTCGCAATAGCTCAGGATCGTGATTTGATTCGAGCACAAGTGCATGAGCATCCCGCAAAGCGTAAGTTACATTTGGAGTTACCTTACCCAAATCAGTCGCCTGTACAAAGCGAAAACCTCCTCCCTCGATTGAAAAACCGACCGGATTTACCGCATCGTGCGAGACTCGAAAAGGATGGATCATCAAAGACCCAAGCGAAAATCCTCTCCCTGGCTCGATAGTCTCAACCCCAAAGGCATCCCCCATCTCTGCCGCCGTCTCCGCTGTTGTGTAAACCGGAATTCGCAGCCGATTCGAGAGAACACGAATACCGGCAATATGATCACTATGCTCGTGGGTGAGAAGAATCGCGTCAACTGATGAAACATCAACGCCGAGCCCATCAAGCCGCATTCCAATCTGACGGGCTGAGAGGCCACAATCGATAAGTATTCGGGTCTCTCCGACCTCAACAAAGGTGCTGTTTGCAGCGCTACCACTCGCAAGAACTGAAAATCTCATGGGCGCGACGATAGCACTCGAGAGGCGCAATCTCAACGGTGCATCTTCTCATATAAGCGCTTTCGCCGAGCTAAACCGAGCCTCGATACTGATAAGCGATTCCTCCAGCAAGCGCGCGACTCTGAGGTGAGCTAAAACCGGCATCTCGCATAATATCGCAGAACGATGGTCCGCACGGAAACTGACGAGATGTTTCAGGAAGATATTCGTAAGCAGCGCGATCTCCCGCAACAAACTGCCCAATACGGGGAAGTATCAACCGACTGTAGCTCTCATAGATTGCCGCAAAAAGAGGGTTTTGCGGCTGTCCAAATTCAAGAACATGTATTTCGCCATTTGGTTTTATCACCCGATGGATCTCTCGAAGACCGCGTATGGGATCTTCAAAATTTCTTACCCCAAACGCCACCGTGACAGCATCAAAACTTTTATCGGGGAAGGGCAGTCGCAAACCATCTCCACATATAAGATGAGGGACACCTCGGGCTGCACCCACCGAGAGCATCGGCAAACAAAAATCAACGCCGACCGCCATCCGACACCGCCGCTGCAACGGCAGCAAAACTCCTCCGGTGCCCGTTGCTACATCGAGCACCATCGCTTCTCGCTTAACCGCTCTCACTAGCGAGCGTCGCCACAAAAGATGTATCCCCCCACTCAGGATATTGTTTGCAAGATCGTATCGGCCCGCTATTCGACCAAACATCGACTGAACCTCTTTTCCCTGAACGGAAACGGTCATGAAAACTCTCCTGTTGAAGACTAAATATCGCCCACCCATCAGCCGAACATACGGCTTTCGCTGCACCCAGCGGTCCGATATTATGCTCTTCTTGGCGCTCTTTGGGCAAATTCGAAATAGAAAAACAATATCAGCATGACTCTGCTCCGCAATAATCGGCGCGTTTTTCGCAAGTCGCGGTCAAAACGGGCTAATCGTGCATCCCATCGACAAAATCACGGTGCAGCAAGCGGCGAAAGCTCTCTGGAGAAAGTTACTTCCTTCGACCCGAAAACCGATTCACAGCTCCGGATTACGGCTCTTCCTGCGCATCAATATCCCTCGCGGAATGGTTCCAGTAGCCATCAGGCAACTATGAGCCCCTTAGCGGCAGAGCCTCACTTAGCGAGTAAATCACAGCCGCGCCCCCTCTCATCTCTAGAGCAGATGAGAAATCGTATTATACTACTCCTCTCAACCGCGGGAGCGGGAACCTTCGGGATAATAGTCTCGATAGGGCCGCTGATTCAGGGAGGAACACTATTTCCACACCGAATCCGTGCTCTTTTTGCGGTTCTATTTGTCGTCGCGTTGTGGTCGCTCTGCGCCTGCGCTGCACCAAATCTGCTGAATCCAAATCGACCAAAAAAAAGGCTCCGCCGGGTAATCGTCTTCTTGGTCGGGATTGTGCTTCTTATGGCGGGTCTTCGGGCTGCAAAAGAGGCGATGCTCTACGTAGCTGGAGGTTTCCCCATGCTACTTCTCCTTAATGCCCTAATTGTCGCCGACGTTCATCCGATTCTGAAAAATCATAGGGTGCGGCACACAGTAGTTCTTTTTTTCTTGAGCGCTCTGCTCGGAGCTCTTTCAATCGCGGTCATGCACGGCGAATGGGACGCTGGTGGGCTAATTCTTGCGACAGGATACGGCGCTTTGTGCGCTGCGGTGGGATTAACGACCGATAACCTACCACCAAATGAGCGGCTTCTCCCACTCTACTCTGCCCTAATCCTTGGAGGTTCACTCTCCCTTCCAGCTCTTGCAATTCTTGCTGGACTGCCGCCCCGCTACCTTATTACCTATCTTGCTATCGCACCCGCGATTATTCATCTTCGCCGACTGTCTCGAGTTAGCAAAGCATCTCAAGATGGGAAAATCCCCTCTCCTTACGTACCATTTCTCCTCTCAGTATGGTTTCTTTTTTCTGTAGCCACCCTATCTTTTTTCAGTTCAGATAGCCCATCCGAAAAATTTACGAACCACCAACAATCTCTTAATGGAAAACAGGAAAATTTAAAAGAAATTCCTTCTTTCTAATTGGAAACAGATCATCAAAGCAACCACTTTTACCCTTTTAACACACCCCTATTTTTGGGATTATAAAAGGGTACTAGACCTTATGAGGAGCTCTTTATGCAACTAAGTGGCGACATCGTTTTTTCCTCGGGTAGTGTTGGTGACAACGATATCTGGAGATTAAATTTAGAGACACGAGAGCTCACTCAATTAACAACCGGTTCCGCCAATAATGAACAACCTAGATGGTCTCCATCAGGAGCACGGATTGCCTTCATATCTAATCGAGACAACGGAATACCCAAACTTTTCTTAATGGATCAGAATGGCAGCAATCTCGCCCAGCTCGTAAAAGGCGATCATTATTGCGATGGAGTCTGCTGGTTTCCTGATGGGCAAAATCTCCTATTTACGGCCAATCTCATCGATCCCAATGAAATAGATCTTTTTTCTATTAATATTACCAATCCAGAGAATCCAACCCGCCTTATGGCAGGTAATGGAATAGAATTAGGGCCATCTATTTCCCCCGATTCCGGAAATATTCTCTACTGTGTAGCCTCGTTGCCGGACGAACCGGGTCTCCCGAGGAACTACGATATTTGGGAATACGAAATACACTCATCGACCCGTCGACAGATGACCGACCACCTTCTTCGGGACTTTTCAGCTCGCTATTCGCCCGATGGACGTTTCATCGCATTCATCTCTCAACGATCGCCCGAGGATGAAGGCGCTCTCGTTGAGGCGATTTCTCGGCTACAACGGCTAGTAATTGGCGGTGCACCGATGAGGGAGATCGACGATGGAATTAGAGCGGTCCAAGCGCTCGAGCAGCACGCGGATCTGTGGCTCATGGATCGTCATCATCCAAAACAGGCTCGACAGATGACCAATGGGCAATTAATTGCATCATCATTTACCTGGTCACCAAATGGACGATATCTCTGCTACGCAGCATCAGAGCCAGGAGGAGATGGCGTTACTCGCCTTTATGTTCTCGACACTCAATCAGGAGAATCGGAAGCGCTTAAATTTGACCGTAAACAGCTCAAGATTGAACTTCAAACCGATGATCAGCATATTCTAAATCGCTCAGGGATTGCCTCTTTAATACCTGATTTTCTGAAGCGTCGAATGATACCTCGAATTGTGCACGGCTCGGAGTTTCAACCGGACTGGCGCGAGCGATGACGATTGGTTCATCAAATAAGTAATCCTCTCTCTTGTTTATCGTCTCCTTGTAGTACCAATGTCCAATACCATAACCCTCGACACTCCGCTCGATATGCACCTTCACTTTCGTGAGGGTGACCTCGCACAGGTTGTTGTTCCATTAAGTGCAAAATATTTCGGTGGCGGGATTGTGATGCCCAATTTAGTCCCTCCAGTTGATACAGAAGAGCGATTGCATCAGTACCGCAAAGAGATAAATGCCCTTGTTCAGGGAACAGGTTTTACCCCCCTATACACCCTGTTTTTGCGTCCCTACACCAAGTCCGAGCTAAAAAAGCTGCGACCGTTTATAACTGCATGCAAACTATATCCAGCTGGAGTTACAACCAATAGTGAATCGGGAGTTACAGATCTCTCCAAACTATTCCCAACAATTGCGTTGCTCGAAGAGATGGGCATACCTCTTCTAGTGCACGGCGAAACCCACGGCTTTGTTCTAGATAGAGAGAAGGAGTTTTTGCCGATTTATTCGCAATTAGCGACCACTTTTCCTCGACTGACGATAGTCATGGAGCATATTACAACGGCTGCAGCTGTTGACCTCCTAGATCGCTTCGATAATCTATTTGCGACGATAACCGTACATCATCTCCTTACCTCTCTAGATGATATACTCGGCGGGCTCTTAAACCCCCACCTGTTCTGTAAACCGATTCCAAAGCGACCAATCGATCGACAAGCGCTCATCGCCGTTGCAACGACGGGACACCCTAAGGTCTGCTTTGGCAGTGATTCTGCACCCCATCCTCGCGACAAGAAGGAGTGTTGCGGCTGCGCTGCAGGCGTTTTTACCGCCCCAATAGCATTACAACTCCTCGCCACTGTTTTCTCAGAGAGCGGACGGCTGGATTTGTTGCAAACTTTTGTTTCTGATAACGCCCGAAGAATCTACCCTATCACCATTGAGAGAAAAGTTATCGTTCTCGAAAACCAACCGATGGTCATCCCAAACACCTACGGCCCTGTAGTGCCGATGTGGTCCGGAAAGACAATTCCGTGGCAAATTTCTGAGGTAAATGGCCTCTGATAAAAATCTCTTTTAATTCGCATCGAGCGATGCCATAAACTCCTCCCCTTCGATCGAAAGGAGCGTTTTGCGAAGCTCCTGAGGATCCACGACGATCAGCAATCTTGGCCAATCAGAGCCGTGCGCCGGTTTGACGAGTCCCGAAACATACCCCCCTGCCCGTCTCACGACTGCACTGTCAGTATCAATCTGGTTCGGATCAACCGTTGGTATCGGTCCAAGGCGGTCGACTATCATACCCCAAGGGCCAAGAGTTGTAGTAATCACTACTATCTGTGTTTCTTCATTATCGTACTTAATACCTTTTCCAACCCGATCATGAACGCTCAAAACCGGTAATACCGAATCACGAAGCTTCATAACCCCCTTGAGCCCAGCTGGGGCATGAGGGACGCGGCTGATAAAATCCATGCTCACCGCTTCAAGCACCCACTGAGCGTTTACCCCGATCCAGTGATCTCCTATGAAGAAGGTTGCGATCTCAACCTGCTTCGCACCAGCTAGTCGGTTGCTTGTCTTCACACTCGCCGCCAAAGCATCGGACGAATCAACCCGTTCAACCATTTCAACCGCCTCACTCAACGGAATGAATACCACCGCTCGCACGTCATTTTTGTATGGATCATTTGGCCCCTTAAATTCGCGATATCCGCTACTCGCATGTACCCCCATCGCATAATAGCTACCCTTGAAGGAGAAAATCGATGAGCTACCTTCGCCAGCTGGAAGGTTTAACAAAGCCGGGTCGATACCGAATTTTTCTCCAACTTCGATATCAGGCCGACTTGCGGAAATTACGTGTCCCTGTCTATCGATAAAAAGAGCAAACGCATCGTCTATGACTGCACCATCCCCATTACGAGGAAGACAATCATCGAGCATCGCGTGGAATTGGGCAGTACTATCGAAGATGATACCGATTCCACCTACATTCCTCCTCCCATCAGATGCGCTGGTTATGGGAGCAGAATATATGTAGGTTGGATTATCCCCATACAGCGGACTAGCCTCAAACGGCGATGCTGTATACCACTGAGATTGGTTATTTGACAGAGTGTCCTGCACCCAGCGCCCTTCGATCGGTCGCCCAACTATCCCCTGCTGTTCTGGATTTGAAGCCGCTATCACGGTACCGTTCCGATCGAATATGAATATATTCGAATAAACCGTGTAAAGACTATTTATGTAGGTAAGGATCTCTGTGATCTCCTTCTGATCGGCTGCATTTATCCCGAATTTTGCCATTATTGTGCGAAAGGTGAGATTCAGTGCCCACCATCGGCAATCGTTTGCTCGCTCGTACAGATTTCTATCCATAATGTCGATCGCAAGAGATGCCATGAAATGGACATCGTGCAGAATCGAGGACACAACTGTCGTGCGCAAGTTAGTTATCGAGCGCTCGAATACGCTCTTAGTCCTTGCTCCTGTTTTACTTATTTCCCAGAGCAAGACCTTATTGGCATTAGCCTGTCCTTTATCATTATCCTCTTGTGCTGATGACTCCTGACGGACGTTTCCGTTCCACACAGATCTATCGAGATCTCGTTGAATACGCTCAGCATCACGTGGAATTCGTCTAATGTCGGGAGAAAATAATCGCTGTGACGCAAGAACCGCCCTCATAACAGGCGGAGGCGCAATCTCCTTTGAGGAATCTGCTCTAACATCGAACGCCTGATCCATAGCAACCATTACGTGCCCGTACCAGCCAGGCCCCATATAGCCCTGATAACCTTTTGTTGCACAACTCTTGGATAAATATTCTCGTCCTGCAAACTTCACTACTTTAAAGGGTTGATCGAGGACATGCTCGACTTTGGCCCCGACCGGAATTTGATATTTATCTCCACTCGCGATTACCTCACCATGTCCATCAAGAAGGGTAATACACTCCCAGTCGTTTTCACCCATCAGATTTTTAAATACACCCTCCATCTCATTTTCAAATCGGAAACAGAGACAAAGCACTCCAAGCGCCCGAGAGCGAGGATCATCAGTTTCCGTAACCCGGAACGCGTACATCAGCTTACGGGGAACATCAGGCGCAAACTCTGTCTGACGAAATGTTTCTACAAAAGCGCCGGTTGTCCGAAGACACTCCTCAATAATTGGATCGGTTGATTGAGTTAGTCCATTTGTTTTATCGATCTGAGCTTTAATACTTCCATCAAGCCCAACAACAATTACATTATCATACACCGAGTACTTGGCTACGTACTCCCGAAGACGGGCCTCTAGTAAATCCCTATCCCCACCCTCTCTTAGAAAATCCCGAATTTCAGCATCCGTTGCCAAGAACCCGATATCAGCAGTCCGCTCGAATAGATTTCTAACAACAATATCTACAGCAACCTGAGCTTTCGCCGTGAGTTTTCGCAAAACTTTTTTGAGAGTCTCAAGTCCAAGATTACTTAGAAGATCCCCAGTCAACTGCTTGAACGCCTCTCTGGTGGCGGACATGTCGATACCATCGCCACTCATCTGACCAAGGATGGTCAGCAGATCCCACTGTTGACCAAGAGAGGAAAGTTCCTCTCTATATCCATCGACTTCACGCATCTGATGAATTACACAGTCTAATTCATCCGGAATGTTGATATCCTTGTATACACCCATACCGTCGATCCCTTACGAGCAGTTTTCACCCGACTTCTACGTTGTTCCGAATTATTGGATAAGCTGAACGGTCAAATGGGCAAACCCTATGAGAGTATTTTTAGAGCCTTTATCCTTCTTCCCGTCTCGACAATCGCGTCCATTTGTCCAAAGCCCATCAAAGCCGATTCACTAAAAACAATCGGCAATGGCACTTTCATTCTTTAGGGAAAAACACTTTTTCAAGGAAATTTTTATTCGAGATTCAAAAAAAAGGGGGGGCAAAATTGCCCCCCTTTTTTTTAATCTCTGTAGGCTCTATGGGTGAGCATACTCCTCTACCTACACATGGGTTTGCTCATCCACATGCTCAGAGGAAAAGCCTCGAACAACATATTTCGATGAATGATATTGCTCGCCATGTTGGCTAACGTCCAAACCAGCTTTCTCATCATCCTCGGCCACACGCAACGGAACGAATATGTCGGTTACCTTGTACAAGGCGTAAGATCCAAGAAACGTGAATGGAAGCGTTATTGCCAGACCCTTCAGGTGATTTACAAGAAGAGCAGTATCCCCTGCAATAACGCCATCCTTAGTCGCAAAGACTGCCGTCAAGATCATCCCAGTGATCCCACCGAGTCCGTGACAAAGGAACACATCCAGCGCATCGTCTATCTTTAGATGATGTTTAAATGTCAAAGCCAAATTACTGACCAATGCCCCTATCATCCCTATACCGATGGCAGCTCGCACCGATACGAACCCAGCGGCAGGTGTTATCGCAACTAGTCCTACTACAGCTCCAATACACGCATGGGTTGCTGATGGCTTCTTCCCACGTACTCCATCAAAGGCGAGCCAGGTAAGCATTGCGACCGCTGAAGCAGTATTCGTATTCAAGAAGGCAAGCACTGCCACGTCGTTTGCAGCAAGTGAAGAACCCGCGTTGAATCCGAACCAACCAAACCACAAAAGACCTGTTCCAAGGATAATCAATGGAATGTTAGCTGGCTCCTCTGCTACTCCATCCTTAGCTGAAGATCGCTTGCCGAGAACAAGAGCTCCAGCTACTGCCGCCATCCCTGCCGAGATATGAACAACCGTTCCACCCGCAAAGTCGAGGAGTCCCCATTTAAAGAAGATTCCATCAGGATGCCAGGTCCAGTGAGCAAGCGGTGCGTAAATGAAGACGCTCCAGAGCGCCATGAAGAGGAGATATCCAGTAAACCGAATTCGTTCCGCAAATGCACCGGTAATGAGCGCCGGAGTAATGATCGCGAATTTAAGCTGAAATAGAGCAAAAAGAGCGAATGGAAGAGTTCCTCCGAGCGTTGCGTGACGAGCGCCTCCGACCCCGTCAAAAAGGAAATACTGAAAGGGGTTGCCGTATAATCCACCTTGGGAATCCCCAAACGCAATACTAAAGCCTACCAAAACCCAGGTAAGGCTCACCACCGCGATAGAGACGATACTTTGAAACATTGTTGAAATAATGTTTCGCGCGTTTACCATCCCACCATAAAAAAGAGCAAGACCCGGTGTCATCAACAGCACCAGTCCGCTCGCACCCAAAAGCCACGAAGTATCAGCCGCGTTCCACTGCTCCGCGTGAGGAGTTGCAGTTTCAAACGCTTTCGGCTCGAGCCCAAACAAGGCTGCCCCTGCCAGCGCCACTAATAATAGACTCCACCCGACCCTTTTCTGTTCCGCCATATCGTATACCTGCCTCCACAGATTTTTATTTTATTATCTGAGACTCTATCAATCTTCCGGCCTGAGTGAGGAAGGACTCTCACCCCAAAAAACCGCCCATGCCGGAGCAACAACCACTCTGAGAAACACCTCTATCGCTGGGCGGAGGCTACCCCCACCCAGCATTACCTCTATTAGAACTTGAAGATTGCATCCATCGCTACGAGGAGCTGATCATTCTCGTTCCCGCGGTCAAATGGACCGACCGACGACTTTGGCGAACGTTTGAAGTCGTACCGAAGTTCAGGACGCAAAGTCACGTAGGAAGCAGGAGCATAATTAACTCCCCAGGTCAGCCCGTAGTAGCTGCCTTTTCCACCGTAACCGCTACGAAGCCCGACGACTCTCGTTCCATCATCGTCACGGAACCACTCTGCGCGCACACCTGTTGAAAGAGTATCGCTCAGAGTGTAGAGGAGATAGTTATTAATCCCATACCACTGGGCATCACTACCACCACTCACCTCTTGCATTCCATTGTCGTGCTGCAATACCCACTTGAGTTTCTCAGATAGTTGGTGGGTAAGTACCAAACTGTACATCGTGCGATTAGCACCATACCCCTCATTACCACTGATGACGGAAGCAGCTAAAACGGTTCCATCCGCGATGGTGGAAGAGATCCCCCCAAGGAAGGAGAGATTTCCATCGGCCGTATCGCTCATATTATCCCAGCCCCGGACTGCTCCCGCAGTAACGGTATATTGACCGTCGCAGAACGATTTCGAGAAGAGTCCTCCCCAATGAGTAAAGGGCTCACCATACTGCATGGTGTACGCATGCGAGTAGAAGAAGTTATCAGGGGCCGGCACAGTTTCGTATCCGATCAGCGTGTAGAAATGACCCGCCTTGAACTTGACTCCATCAAGAACTGGAATATTCGTTTCAAGGTACGCCTGAGGTATCGCCATCGTGTAGTAACGATACGAACTCGAGGTTATATTGTCATCGAATCCAACGGAGGTTGTAAATGCGGAATCAGTCCCGTACATCAAATCAACACGACCACCGAGATCCCATTCATCAGCGCTCTGAGCAACAGCCCGTTCGAAAACGAGGCTCAGCTGATTCAACTGAAACTCTTCCGCACGGTCATTGAAGGTTACCGGGCCGTTAAAGCTGCTCGTAGACGTAGTGTTCCAGGTAAATCCCTGAGACGCCCAACCCTTAACATCGATAAACGGTGCTTCTTCACTCTCTCCGAAGAGAGCAGAGGAAAGGAGGCCCTGATCTGCCTGTGCACTGTTAGGCGAAAAAGAACCAAACAACGCTGCAGCAGAGAACGCTGTCGCGAGTATACGTTTAAAACAACTCCGCTTTGAACGGAGAGAAAAATCTGTCTGTAAGTTCATTCGAACGATCTCCCAAAAAACTGCCCACCGAAAATCGATGGGCCCGGTATGTATCTCTGGTTATACAAAAAATTGAACCGGAACACCGGGTTCTTTGCGGGTAGGCTACATCGTAAAACAAAAAAAAGTAAGATGTTTTTTTTGTAATCCTAAAGAACAAGATGTTCCAAACTCTTCGCCTTCATTCCTAAGAGGCATGAAATTCAAAACGGCACATCGAAATGAAATAAAATCCTTCCCGACAAATGCGCGAAGGCTGCTCCTCCTCGAACCGCGTAAGGTATCGACAGAAGTTAGCCTAAACTTTCGAATTTTTGTTATTTTCAGGAATGAAAAATGTGAGAGATGTCTGGAGAACTGGGGTAGGTCTTTCTGAATAGATCCAAGGATAACTTAAATGCCACGATAATAATAACCGCTTGAAACAGCTACTATTATCCGGCTGTCAATAAATCATAAAAGCCCTACGCGACATCCTCAACACCACCACGCATACGATGCCACCAAATCATAGCTGGGGACGCGATATAAATAGTTGAGTAGGTCCCCGTAATCATCCCCGCAAAAAGGAATACACTCAGCTCCGCGATCGCTCCCGATCCAAGAAGCAAGAGAGCCGCAATCGAAAGGGTCGTAAGACCTTGGGTGATAAGGGTCCGCGATAGGGTTGCATTAATAGAACGATTTACCACTTCAGATAGCTTTTCCCCTTTTTTTGCAACAAGAAGCTCATCTCTAACTCGATCGAAAATCACAATCGTATCGTTAACGGAATAGCCGAGAATCGTGAGAGCCGCTGCAAGCGTTGTCATACTTATCGTATGACCCATTAAAAGGTACACGCCAGTTGATACGATTACATCGTGGAAAACGGCTACGATAGCGCCGAACCCGAACGCGAACTCAAAACGAAACGCGATGTATACTAAAATTCCTATTAGTCCGACCGCTACCGCGATTATTCCCTTTCTTTGGAGCTCTGACCCAACTGCTGGGCCAACAAAATCGGTTCGGATAATCTCTACGAAACGATCCTCAAATCGCTCCTTAAGAATTCTAGAAACCGTAGTTCGGACCGCGCCCGAGCCGTCATCGCTCTGAAAGCGCAAACTAAACTCGTGCGAAGCCGACTCGAACGATTGAACCGCCACATCTAGTAGGCCGCCACTTTCGAGTGTCTGACGAAGTTCCTCCGCTCCCACGCCCTCTTTCATCCGAACAACGATCTCGTGACCGCCTGAAAAATCGACCCCGTAACGAGCCTCTCCAAGCGAGATCCAATACCCAATCGAGAGCAAAACGAGAAGAGAAGAAACGATGATAAAAAAACGTTGCTTCCCGAGGAAATCGAATGAGGGTGTTTTGGACAAGAACTCCATGGTGATTCCGCTCTTATTTGAAATCAAAAAATTGCTTAGCGTAGCTCAATATGACTTTGGCGAGCCCACTGTGAAAAAAACTGTAAAAAATACCCTGACCAACACTAGACCGACAATCGGCCCGATCGATCTCTCAATGAGAACGCATCAAACAGATACCTGCTTAACACTACCGCACAGAACAACGTCGTTAATACACCGAGCATCAACGTCAATGCAAAACCTTGAATCGGACCAGTTCCACAAAAATAGAGAACCACTCCAGCCAGGAACCCAGTAATATTAGTATCAAGGATAGCAGATGATGCCTTATCAAACCCTCCGCGGACTGCGGAATCTCGGTGTGCGCCAAGTCTCAATTCATCCCGTATTCTTTCAAATATAAGAACGTTCGAATCAACCGCCATCCCAACGGTAAGCGCAAGCCCTGCAAGGCCCGGTAGCGTAAGGGTCGCACCAAAAAAGGCAAGACCCGCTACCAGCAGGAATAAATTCATGCCGAGGGTAAAGACCGCGATAACTCCAGCTTTGCGATAGTAAATGACCATGAAGACCGCAATTGCCAAGAATCCTACTACAATCGCAATCACGCCACTTTTTATTGATTCAGCTCCTAAAGATGGGCCCACTGTCCGCTCTTCTGCTACCTCAAGAGGTGCTGGAAGCGCTCCGGCGCGCAGAACAACCGCCAACTCCTGAGCCTGGTCTAATGAGAATGAGCCCGATATAGTTGCAGCTCCCTGCGTGATCTGATCCTGAATAACGGGGTCTGAGTACACAATACCATCGAGCACAACAGCGAGCTGACGTCCAATATGCTCTCCGGTTATCTCCGAAAAAGTTTTCCTCCCCTCTGCTGTCAAGGTAAGTAGAACCTCGACCCGGCCAGTGCTCAGCTCGGGACGGGCATCCTTAACAGCCTCCCCTCCCATCAACACCTCTTCCTCGACCTTAATCGCTCTACCGTTCCGGTCTTTAAGCACTATTCCTTTGGCCGAAGCTGAAGTTGGAACAAGACGAAACTCTAGTTTTGCAGTTTTCCCGACGACACGTTTCACCCGATCGATATCGGAGTATCCAGGCATCTGTAGCAAAATACGCTCTGCACCGTTTCGAGCGAGGTAAGGCTCTGCCACACCAAATTGATCAACACGGTTCCGGAGAGTCTCCAAAGCCTGAGTCACCGAACGTTCTCTAATATCTTCTATCGCTTTTTGAGGAAGTTGAAAGATAAGACGAGGACGTTCTCCATCAGCTGTTACCTCAACAAACTGAAGCTCAGAAAACTCCTCCTCAATTTTTGCGCGGGCCCGTTCAACCATAGACTGAGCTAAAAGCACAACCTCAAGCCCTGCAGGATCCAATGCAGCCGAACGCACTACAATGACCTTTTCTTTGCGCAGCATAGACTTAATTGCGAGTGCTTGCGATTGCAGGTGCCCCCTTACTGCTTCTTCAGTTTTAACCTGATATACAAGATGTACCCCACCCCGAAGATCTAGCCCAAGCGAAAGCGGTTTCGAGATCGGCCAAGAGATTTCCGTTTTAAAACCTTCTTTTGCGATGG
>JBIJBT010000006.1:0-56045 GCA_044345055.1 Bdellovibrionota bacterium | reverse complement strand
AGTAGGCCGACCAATATAACGCCGACGATAGCCACCATTCGCTGCTTAAATCGAGTGCCCATAATTTCTCTTCCGTTCTTCTAATCGGGAACTTAAGCCTCTTTTTTGACAACCACCCTGCGCTCCACCCGAATAACCACCTGAGGTGCAATCTCAAGTGAAACCGACTGCTCATCGATTTTGTTCACGCGGCCGAATATGCCAGAAGAGGTAACTACTGCGTCTCCTTTTTTGAGCCCATCAAGAAGATCTTTTTGAGCACGCTCCTCGACCTGCTTCGGGCGAATGACGAGCACATAGAATATGAAATACACCATGAGAAGCATAGGAGCCATTTGCAGCATTCGCTCTCCTACTCCTTGTACTGGGGGTTGGCCTGCTGGTGTTTGAGCACTCGCAGCTAGCACGTGAAGGCTCAAATTCAGGCAAAAGGCGTAAAAAATCGATCGCGAAAAACGCTTATTAAACCAATCCATATAGTAGGAACTCCTCACACACTTTTAGGAAATTGTCTTGCACCCTCACGAGATTAGAGCACCTTTAGATGGGGACTTTTATCGGACGGGCATCATCTTATTCCCCGATCCAGCGACGTGGATGCAACCGGCTTAGCAGAGCTACTCGTTCTTTTAACAGATATAAATTTGGCTCCGTCCGTTCTGAATGCTGGAAAGGTTATAACTTATACCACACAGTACCAGCAAGTATCCGTTAGAGGCCGAATCTCTCTTTTGCTCCAATTACTAACCAGAATCGGCTAAGGCGCTATCGGGACCACCTTAACTGTCTCCTCAAACAGCTCCTTTTCGGTCGGGAATAAGGGCAATTCAAATCCCTCCCTCTTCCCATTTGAGCCCCGAAACAATACCAAGCCCCTCTCAGAGGCTGTGCCACCAAGTAGAGTCGATGGAATCCCAATATTGGTTTCCAGAGCTCCATTATCTGCCGCATTCGTTGATACAGAGACCTTTTCCTGCCCGGCGGGTATGACATGGTTGGGGAGAAAAGTAACTTCCGTTACAGCATCTCGCCAAGCTACCACCAAATTACGATTACTATCCCGCCGAAGTGAACGCACCGCAGAATGCTGGCTCACAAGAGATGGAACACGATTCAACCACTCTTCAAAAAAAGATCGAGGCTTCGAGGAAGCTACCGAAATCTTCTCTGTAATCTCACCACGGTCCCGGAAACAAGAGCGATCACTACACCCAAGCCAAGAGGCTTGCACCGTAATCGAGAGGTCATCTCCCCACCGATATTCGGGTGGCGGTATAACCTCGCTAATCAACACAACCTCACCCTCATAACCAACCATATTCGGCTTCCCATCAGAGCTAAACCTCAACGGTAGAGGCCAGCGAAGGGGACCAGAGGAGAATCCCGGGGGCAATCTCCACTGAACAGTCGTCGGCAACCCCGAATCCCCCGGATTCTGCCAATAGAGATGCCAACCTTCATTAATCGAAAAGTGTGCACCCACATAAAGACGACGCTCCGAGTCGGTGGCCGAGGGGATATGTCCCACCAATGAAAGAGTGACCGGCTTTTCAGCGAATGCCGAGGAAAGATTGACCATCAGGGCAAGCAGAGAACCCACCGCCGACGCTATCAAGTTACTTGGCAAAACAAATCGCATCTCTTTTTGTCTCCGATTAGAAAGGGCCGTATAATTAAAGAGTAAGAATATGCCGAAAAAACACCCACTCCGATTATTATACTCGGCAAAATACTCTCTATAGTGGTAGGATTAAATGGTGTCTGAAAAACGGGCTAAATCGATAAGAATAATTTATAGCAGATTGCTTTAAATAGCGGTTCAGAAGATAGGTGTTTGCCCAACTTCTGGCTAGTGCCTATCTAAAGCCATATATCTGCCAAAGGACTCTCAAAAGCACCTCTTAAGAGCGGTAATAGTAGAAAAGCATCGGCGTTTTAGGAGCAACCGACACCGTATGACTGAACGCAGAAAAAGTCCGAGTAATTCCTCGCCGTGGTTCGTAGAGGCTCTTTTTCAACTACCACTCGCTGCTCGACAGGCACTCGTAACAAAGTACGATCTTCCGATATCATCGGAGGACCTAGTATTACCCTCAGATGAAAAGCAGATCGATCAGAGGCAGATCCTTGAAAAACAGCAGGGTGAAAAGCAGCCGGTTAAAAAACAAATAGCTGTTCAGCTTGCGAATACCATTGCGATTGAGGGAGACGGACCAGCAACTCCCGAGGAGAACCTCGCCGCCACAACCGAGATCACTACCACAATCTTAACATCTACCGATGAACTCGAAGCAGATGCCCTGCGAGCACTCATGGGCTATGGGCGTTTGATTCGACGAAAAGATGAATCGCACGATTGTTAGAGATAATAACGTTCACGAAAGATCTGAGTAAGCTTCTAATCCCGATTCCAAACTATCTTATTTATTAGGAGCTACTTATCTGGCGAGCATCGACCTCCGCTAAAAGCTGTCGCACTATAAATTTTCGAACAATTCCCAAAATCGCTCGAGGCTTGTGTATGATCTTCACCAAGGAACCACCATACATAGCTCCTAAATAACCCGACGCTACTCGCTAAGCACCTTTAGAATATTCTGGTGGAGCGCTGCATCATCCGATATCACCAACCCCCCAAATGCTCGGCTCGGTCCCGCAGAGCGTGGTTCGGGGAGAGGTTCTCCGGTGTGAGTGGTAACTATTGCTCCCGCTTCACCCGCAATAAACGCCGCGGCAGCACCATCGATTAGTTGCCCTCCACTCATAACCACACTACTAAGCTCACCGAAAAATAGTCCGGTATAGATGGGAGTTTCCAGTCCCGGTCGATAATCTCGTTCAAGATCGAATAGGCCACGCGTTCCAAATACCCCCTCATCAGAGTAGCGAGTTCGGCTAAAGAACACCGGTGCATCAGCAGGTGTTAATCTGAAAGGCGCGTAATCTCGAAGTGATGTTTCACTCCATTCACCCATAAAAGCGCCCTTCCCCCGCACCGCATAGAGAATTTTTTTTCTTCTCGGGAAAAGAAAAATGCTAGCCTCAAAACTTGTGGGCGAAGCGATGCTAAAGATAACCTGAAACTCTCCCTGATCGAGATAGTAACGTGTGCCATCAATCGGATCGAGCAAAAACACCCAGTCTTCACCGTCCTCTTGCAACCATGTACCAGCAAGATATTTCGTATTCACCGAGCTTGCGTACTCTTCCCCAAAAAAACGGGCATTCGGGAATGCGGACAACACTGCAACCTCAATAGCCGTTTGAATTGAGATATCGGCATCGGAGAGAGCTGCTGCGAAGTGGTTACCATCCGGAGCGGATTTATCGGGTTGATGCGCGATCTGTTTTTGAATGTGTGCGGCATATTCCGCACCAGCGCGAAGATGAGGAAGGAGAGTCTCAAGGATCTCTAGGGCTCGATTCGAATCGGAGTTATTGTTCATAATCGGTGACTGAGAAAAATTTCAAGCGATTGAAGTGCTGTTTGGACAAAGACTCTACCACATCATGATAATACCATCCAGAAAGGGATTAATACATTCCTCGAATCTTCCAATTCACCTCTTCGCACCGAGCAGCGCCCTGCTTATAGTGTTATAAACTCATTCACTGGAGATCTCATGTCTAATAAGGCTTCCCCTTCCAGCCTAATAACCTTTCTCTGCGATCCAGCTTCGTACGGCAGCTCTGCCACTTCAGTGGTTCATCATGAGACTCATGCATCACACATTTTTTTGGTTGGCGATGCAGCATATAAGCTAAAAAAACCCCTATACCTTGATTTTATTGATGCGCGAGATCCCCTTCGGCGACGTAAGTTTTGTAGGGATGAAATACTGCTCAACCAACGATTTGCGCCGAGGTTGTATGAATCAATTATTGGAGTGAAACAGTTTTCAAATGGAAGCTTCACCCTCTCTCCTCCAGAAGATTCATGTATCGATTTTTTAGTTAAGATGAGGCGGTTCAATGATGACGATCTTTTCACTAAAATCATTGAATGTGGTGAGGATGACCGAGAAAAAATGGAGCGATTCGCGCTCGCACTTGCTGAGGTGCATCGTCAGGAGCAACCCCGCCCCGAGTATCCAGCAGTCGCGGTTTTAGAAAAGTTAATCAAGGATAACATAGCCCAGATCCCATCCGATGGAGAAAACAGAGCCCGTATTGAAGCTCTAAAAGGTTGCCTACTCGCCAGATACGCGACGATGGCACCTCTAATGAAAGAACGCAGCAATACGTTTGTGAAACAGCTCCACGGAGATCTTCATACACGAAACATATGTCTATTCGAGGGAGAACTAGTAGCATTCGATGGAATTGAATTTAATCCTGATCTAAATACGATCGATACTATGCTCGATCTATCTTTTCTCGTGATGGATCTCATTCACCTAAAAGCATATCGGGCAGTTTCGATTATCCTTTCGACTTACTTACGCTCTACTTCAGATTATTTCGGCCTTTCGCTCCTTCCACTTTTTATCAGCTATCGAGCGACAATCCGTGCAAAGATCGAGGCTTTGGGGCCAGCGGGGTGGGGAAATCGAGGGGATAAGTATCTGCTCCTTGCAGAAAAAACTATCCTTTATCAACAACCAATATTATTTGTTGTTGGTGGACTCTCTGGAGCGGGTAAAAGTACCATTGCACAGATCATCGGTGAAGCGATTGGGGGCATTGTTATTCGGAGCGATTTCGTAAGAAAAGAGATTTTTGGCGGGTCACTAAGTGAGAAGGCACCTGCAATCGCCTACCAATCGGCCGCAACAGAGCAGGTCTATCACGAGCTCATCACACGAACGGCGGCAGCCTTGGAAAGTGGTCTACCGGTTATTGTTGATGCAACATTCATTAATCGTGAGCATCAGCTTTTGATTAGTGGGCTTGCTCATACAACTGGAGCAAAAATAACCCCGCTTTGGTGTCACTGTTCATCGACAACTGCGGCAAACCGAATAGCAAAACGCTCGGATGATCCGTCCGATGCAACGATCTCTATTAGAATAGATCAGGAGCGAAAATGTGTATCGACTCCCTCTGACTGGATTGCGTTCTCAACGGAGGGAACGGTTGCAGAAGTTAACGAGGAACTTCGTCGACTGAGGATTATTCCGTGGAGCTGAAGTATTAAATAAGGCCATGGAGAGCTAACACCCCAAAAAGATTCAATACTTTGAAACAATCTCTGTTTCATGGGATAATGTTAGAATGCGTATTAAACCCAAACAGGTCGGCGTTTATCCTGTATTCATCCGACGAAATCCTCAACTTGTACAGTATTTTCCATGAACGCTCCACGTATCCGTCGCGTCGTTGTTAAGGTCGGTAGTAGCTCAGTCACAGAGGATAATCGAGCCCTCTCTCAGAGCAGAATCGGAACAATCTCTCGACTCGTTGCCCAGCTTAGTTCAGAGGGTGTGCAAACTATTCTTGTATCTTCAGGTGCAATTGCGGCCGGTACTCACGCGCTTGAGCTTTCATCAAAGCCCTCCGCGCTCTCACTCAAACAGGCAGCCGCTGCAATTGGTCAGGGCCTCTTGATGCAGACATATAATCAGCTGTTTGGTGAACAAGGTGTTCGTGTTGCTCAGCTTCTTCTTTCCCGCTACGACTTCTCTAGACGAGAATCGTACAATAACGCACTTGCAACTCTTGAAGCGCTGCTAAGTCATCGAGTGATACCGATCATTAACGAGAATGACTGTGTTGTGCTCTCTGATCATTCGTTCGGTGACAATGACATGCTCTCAGCGCTCGTTGCCGCGCTCGTTCACGCAGATCTATTGATCATATTAACTGATGTTGATGGATTATATGATGCCGATCCACGTCAACATCCTGAGGCAAAACGAATCCCTCTCGTTCTTGAGATAACGGAATCTCTCCGAGCACTAGCCACTGCTAGTGGCTCTAAGGTTGGAACGGGAGGAATGGCGGCGAAGGTTAGAGCAGCGGAGCAGGCGATTTCAATGGGAGTGCCTGTATTTGTTGGAACACCAGGGGAATCGCTCGACCCGATTCTCAATGGCTCGGGAGCGGGAACATATTTCGGGGAATTGGGAGGAACATCTTCGCGAAGAAAACTACAATGGATCGCGTTTCACAGCTCGATAAGTGGTCGCATCGTTATCGATGAGGGAGCTGAGCGAGCGATGCTGCATGAGAGCCGAAGCCTTCTTCCTGCGGGTGTCGTTTCACTCGAAGGAAGCTTTTCACGTGGAGACGTTGTCGCAGTAGTGTCGGCTGGCGATCGGTGTATTGGTAGAGGAATCGTAAACTACACCGCAAGAGAGCTCTTGGACGCGCGAGGAAAGCCAACATCATACGCCCGTGAATCACTGGGCGTTTCTCGCGATGAAGTGATCCATCGCGACGACTTTGCGATTCTTCCCGCGATATAAAGGTTGATATTCGTTCGCGACCTACGGTATGTGCCCCACCGCTTCGGGGCGTTTTCTCTAAAAGTTGAGATTAACGGAGAGTTTCACCATCGGGTCGTTACCTATCACATCCTGAAAGTAGCGGCCCTGAACAAGATTTAGATTCGCCCCGAAAATATTATCTACCTCAGCGAGGACAATACCTCCTCGCGTTGGCATCCGATACCCAACTCCAAATCCAAATAGCCATCCTCCCGACGAATCGCCGATCACCGTTAAATCATTAGCTCTTCCCTGATACCGATATGCAGAGCTTCCCTGCAAAAAAATTCCTTGCGTAAGGAAATATCGCTGAAATGCTCTCGCTTTTTGATCGCGAAGAGAAGCGGAATCAAGACCACTCTGAGACTCCATCGCATACCGGTAGTCGAATCCTGTAACCCACTGATCGTTGAGAACCTGATACCAATAGCTCGTCACAATATCTTGGCTTATCGGGATCGTAGTTAAATTTTTAGCTATATCTCGCTCGATAGCTCCCTCGTCAAAATCGAGAGATACCTGATACAGATTATTACCCCTACTTTCATCGAGCCATCGATGAATCCACTCTGTTCCAACGTAGCTCCTTTCCCCTGGTTGAAGGTCAACTCCAAATCCAAGATTACGAGAGAAGGTTCCTGGATTATCATTAAAACGTTGCGTAATTCCCCCGATAAGTGTCGGTTCAACACTAGCTAAATCAAGATTTATTCCTTTACCCAAAGATTCGCCGTACCCTACCCTAAAGAGAGCCCTCGCGCTCGGCTTGAATATAATTCCTGCTTTTGGATTTACACGTGAACGACTCTCGGTACTTTCATCAAATGGAGGCTCGTCAAATGTGCTCCATCCCACCCGTTCAAATGAACCGCCAAGATTAAGAAACCACTCAGGGGTAAGCGATATCATTCCAAGATACGATGCAGTAAAGCTCTGAAAATTTACAGGAGCAGCACTCGTAAGCGGAAGTTCTTGGCCATCAAGGACTCCTGTTTCATCAGCAAGAACCACACGAGTGTCGGAAAGATCGCCCCGAGTGGTTGCACTTCGAAGGGTAAATAGTGAGGTTAGAAAAGATGTGCGTGCAACTAGCTGACCCTCATTAACCCACAACGATGTATAGCGATCGGTCTGAGCATCGACGAGAGCCTCCACTATCTGACGATCGCGTTCCCCTTGAGAGAAGGTTATAAAATCGAGCTGTTCATCAATTCCAATCTGCGAAAGCTTCTCCCGATCACGACTAAACGTGCTCTGCACAAGAGCAGTCACATTGGGCGAAAAACGTCGACTTGCACCCAACGCAAAAGATCCACCATCAAATTGCACATCATCAATACTATCGCGAGAATCCTCGATAATACCTCTTCCCTCAACAAAAAAACGATCTTGCCAATTTGGTTGAGCTTGCAGGGAAACACCTACTCGCCCCCCTGCCGAGCGAGGAGCTGAATCAAGTCCACGCGACACGATCCCAGATGCTGAGAGTCCGGTTACTAAATTGCCGGACTTATTTGCGGCTACTATTCCGGTCTGTCCGATATCATTCAATGATGCATAGGATGAAGATACTCCTGTGCGCCACCCATCTCGCTCAAAAAGGGATGAGTATTCATTCAACGAAACACTTGAACCAATTGAGTCGATTACATTGATACTAAGAGGAGAAAAAAGATTGGATATTCGGCGCTCGGAAAGACTGGTGTCAGCGGAAAATGGGTTCTCCTGACTCTCTGAGAGAAGTCTATGCGCACTCGCATTCCGATAATCTGAGATAATAGCTGCTATAGCCTCGACTTTTCCCCTCTCAAAAAAACCAAGATCGCGATAGGTTCGGGAAAGCGATGCGCTCTGAACTGCGGCATCCTCATCAAGACGGAATCGAGAGCGATACACAGAGCGATTTTCGGATCTATCGCGCGCCGCCTCAATATCTCGAAGAGCCTCAACTGGGCGATTTTCAGCAAGCCGCATAAAGCTACGATAAAGATACGGTGTAGGATCATTCTTATCGAGCTCTATCGCGCGGCGATATTCAGGGTCTGCTGGACTATATGAATCAGCTTCAAAATAACTCTTTCCAAGATAGCTTCTATAGATAGCACGAGAGGGTTCTAGCACCGTCGCGCGCTCAAAATGTTGACGTCCTTTTGAAAGATCGCCCCGATTGACAGAAAGAAGGCCAAGACCTACCTGAGGAAGACCTGCTCCTGATTCCGCTGCTGCGGCTCGCGTAAAAAGAACCTCTGCCTCAGCAAAAGATCTATCCGCCATAAGAACAAATCCAAGCACCGTATCACCGTACCAGGACCGCGTTGGAATCTGTTCCAATTCTTTGCGTGCTTCGGGAACTCTTCCAAACATAAAGAGTAGCTCAGCGCGACGAGCTATAAGATCATAATCATCGCTCGCATTAGCTGCTCCAATTACCTCGAGTGCTTCCTCAAGATCACCACGCTCCTGTAAGGAAAATGAGCGGGCAATCTTCGCAGAAGCAAGACCTTTTTCTTTTGATATCGCCTCCTGAGAGAGCTTTTCAGCAGATGAAAGATCTCCTTGCATAAGACGAACTATCGAAAGAGTCCCGGCTGCTATTGCACGATATGAAGCTTCCTGAGGACTGAGTTTTTGCGATGCTGTTACGCACCCGTTCAGTACCGCTGCTCCACCCTCGCGATCTCCCGAGACGATAAGGAGTCGTCCACGAAGAACTGATGCGGCAGAGCAGATAGATTCGCTCTTCGTGCTGAGATCAGCGAGTGCCTCTGCGATATCGCCAGCCCGAGCGTTTAGAACGGCTTGCTGCGCCGAAACTCCACCTTTTTCGAGGTGATTTAAATCTTCTTCAGAACCGAGTAGTGGGGTAAAGAGGCTCCACTGAACCGCACGCTCCGAGCTGAGAATAGAGTAAAGCTGAGGTGCCGAGCCCCTCCGAAATTTGGCTCCCTGGCCAGAGTTTAATGAGGCGACCCCCTCGGGGCTTGTTCCATTAACTGCACCGGAGAGAACTTGAATAGTTGTTTCATCTTTGTTCACTGCAACGGTAAATTCGGTTCCCCGAATAGCTGCGGTAACATGTTCAGTTATAACGGTCGGATGCTGTTCGGAGTGGCTAAAAAAGTGCATAACGCCAGCTAGAAGCCCGAGTGAGCGTTCCTCGGCGGGAAAGCGAATTGTTGAGCCACCCGGAAGACGAATATAAGAGCCATCAGCAAGTTGGAGCGCAACTAAGCCAGGCTTTGCAACTGAAACCTCATCACCATTTAAAAGTTGCATCGATTCGTTGGCTTGGATCTTTTTCCCCTCGCGAGTGACAGTGACTTCTCCCTCTAGCGAAAATATAGTCGCTGTATTTTCGTTTGTAGCATAGGCTACAAACGAAATAACGAGGATAGTACAGAGAGTCAGCATCTTTGATATTCTGAGCACAATGCTCCAGTCTCTCGCTCGCTGAGTTAAATTTCTTAGTCGTCGCATACTTTGTGACCAATCAAATTAAACAATCTAGGATTCCTTTTTTCATCGTCCGAAAATCTACCTCAAACCGTAACTCACTAGGTCCACTTTCTCCAGCACCAAAATGCACCGCCTCTCTATAATGAATTGACACACCCAACCCATGATCACATCATTCCAAAAGATGTAGCTACATCCCTTTTTCGGGCTTCAAAATCCTAATTTTCCGGTCATCCTCTCCATGAAACTGCTCCCCCGGCTCGCTATCTCCTGTGGCGTTGCAATCATCGCCGCCTTTACGATGAGCACTCCCCTGATTGAAGAGATTGACTTTCGGGTCTCTGATCAGATTTTCAGATTTCTCGGAAACACTACTCCGCCTGCAAAAGTTGTAGTGGTTGGAATTGATGAACAGAGTTACAGCCGTTTAAACGTACCGTTTGGTCCTCCCTGGCCTCGAGCACTCCATGCACGTCTCCTTAATCGGCTCAAAGAATTGGGGGCAAAGCGGGTGGCGTTCGATGTGTTATTTGTCGATCCGGGGCCTGATCCGGAGATAGACGCCGCGCTCAGTAATGCTATGGGTCTATTGCCGACGGTAATCGGAGCGGAGAACACCATCACAAACGTTAAATCGCAGGGAGGCATCTCTGAAATTGAGAATATTGAACTACCGCACGAACGCTTTCAACAGTCAGCAGAGTTAGCGCTGGTCGGGCTGGATGAAACAAACGGAATCATTCGAACCTTTCCCTTCAATCGCTCTGAACTTGAAGCGCAATATCCGCGTCTCGCCGAGGCAGCTGCTGGATTTGTAGATGGGAGTGGCTCTCCACGACCGGGCAAGCGCGATCTCATTCGATATTACGGCGCAGGTGGAAGCATTCCACTTGTTCCCTACTATGAACTCTTCGAGAAAGAGACACCCGGCGACCGACTCCGGTTTCAGGATGCAATTGTATTTGTTGGAATTCGGCTAAGGTCTCATACTGGAGCGGCGAAAAAGGACTCTTATCTTACACCGTTCGGTGCACCGATGATGTACGGTGTCGAGGTCCATGCAACGATTGCGAACAATCTTCTTACTCAGAGCTGGATCACCCGTCCGAGCCAACTTATTGAGATAACATGGCAGGCGATTCACCTCGGAGCGATCTCATTTCTTGGACTCTCGGCGACTCCGATAGTTCTGCTGATTATTTCAGCTACTTCGATGATTTTGTGGGTCATTGGTGCGCTATGGGGGCTTCATGTAGGTTTTTATCTGTGTGGGTCAAGCTCTGTTCTTATTGGTGCTCCCGTGATTATTCTTGTAAGCACGCTGCACTCTTACCTTACTTCTCGAAAATCAGAGGAGAGCCTTAAATCTGCGTTTTCGCTCTACCTTTCACCTGAGATGCTCCCAGAGCTGCAACGCGATGGTTCATCGCTCAAGCTCGGTGGAGAAAAGTTGTGGCTCACTGCACTCTTCACCGATATAGCCGACTTCACCTCGATCACCGAAGAGATGCCTGCCGAGCGTACCTCTGAGATGCTAAATGCCTACTTCACAGAGGTGATGGAGGTTGTTTTTCAAAATCAGGGAACATTGATTAAGTTTATTGGCGACGCCGTCTTTGCGATCTGGGGAGCACCGGTCAAGATGACCAATCACGCTGAATTAGCGGTTAAGACCGCTCTTGCGATTCAGCAGGAGGTGACTAAATTTAATTCGACGAATCGCTTCCCTCCCCTTATTACCCGTATCGGTATCAACACGGGCCCAATGCTCGTTGGAAATCTTGGGTCAAAACGTAGGTTCGACTATACGGCGATCGGAGACTCGGTAAATCTCTCAGCTCGACTTGAAGGGATCAATAAATATTTCGGCACATTAATACTATTTAGTGAAGCAACGCGCCGAGATGCTGGTGGAATCGATGGCTCTGTTGCGATTGCAAAGGTGCGGGTTAAGGGAAAAAAGGAATCCGTCCCTCTATATACCGTATTTGAGACACCACTCGCATCAACGGTCCTGACTGAGTGGAACAAAGCGTGTGACGAATTTTCTCAGACCCAGTTTGAATCAGCTCGTTTACGTTTTGAGAAACTGGCAACGGCAGAACCGAGACTTGAGAAAGCAAGCAAACTTTATATTGCTGAGATAACTGAATTGATGGAATCGCCACCTCCGCTTGGCTGGGGTGGAGAATTGACTTTCGATAGCAAGTAAGTCGAGTTATAATCAGGGGATAACTGTTCGTAAAAATATAAGACTAGCATTCTTTTATTGGCTGAATATTGCCACCACGGAAGACTAGCACCCTCTAATAATTCTCAATCCACAAGAGCATAAACTTTATTAAAAGAGGATTTAGACAATGACATCGCGACACAGCTTCTTCCCCAATCTCACAACTGCGATCGCGATCTGTTTTGTGTCCTCTTCTGCCAATGCCCAGCTCAAAATAGTGGCTCCGCAGCAGCTTTCTTCCGTAGCAGGTAATTCATCGACACCACCGGATGGTGATAGTGGACAGGTCGTGTTAGCACCCGACAGCGATTACGCCGTTTTTCAATCAAGAGCAACGAATCTATTAGGCGATGCCAAAGACACAAATGGCGCTGCAGATATTTTTCTCAGAAGGAGAGGCTCGAGCGTCGTTACACGTTTGAGCGTAAGTGATATTGAGGAGGAAACTCGAAGCGAATCTGTCGATTTTCCGCCGGAATCGACCTTCCCTGCAATTAGCCCACTCCTTCCTGATGGGACATTTGGTGTCACCTTTGCTTCGGGCGCAAATAACTTATTACCAGATGGAGTGGGTAATCCAAATTTCAACAAACAGCTATATCTTCGGATTCCAGACCCTAAAAATCCTGCTCTCGGGAAAACAGTTTTGATCACTCGTGGAGCAAATGGTACAGATGCGGGAAATGGTGATACCACTAAATCTTCCATCACCGCCCTATCGGCGCCGAATCGTTTTCTCGTTGTCTTTTCTTCAAGAGCGACAAACCTTTTGGAAACTCCGACTGAACAAGGGGACTTTGCAAGTAGGTTATACCTTGCAGAGGTAAATATTTCGGACTCCTCGGTTAGTCTAAAAATTGCCGATGGCTCAAATGGTCCAGCCGATGGCGATTTATACGACCCAGTTATGAGTGGAGATGGGAAATATGTCGTCTATACACGTTTTCCATACACGACAAATACTCAGTCAGAATTTCCTCCAATCCCGCAGATTCTTCGCTTTAATATTGCGAGCCGAAAAACTGAAATAATCTCTCTCAATGCTCAGGGCGAACCTGGAAATGCTAGTAGTAGGCATCCCTCAATATCCTTCAGCGGAGATAAAGTTGCATTCTCAACGGAAGCTAACAATCTAGGAGTAGAGGCCTCCGCAAGTCAGCCAAAATTTGTTGTATGGCGGGATTCAGATCGTTCTCTCGAGCTAGTTAGTAAAACGAACGATGGAGTGATTGGTAATGGCTCTTACTCGTTCCAGGAGTTTCCGAATGGACCTACAGGAATGTTAAGCGCTGATGGACGTTTTGCTATATGGTCCGACACTGCAAACAATCTTGTGAATGGTGACACCAATGGAGTTGCCGATGTGTTTATTAAGGACCTCTCTAATGGCTCAATTCAGCGCGTAAGTAAGACTAGTAGCGATGGCGAGCTTGATGCGCCGAGCGTTTTCCCGGTTATCGGCAGAAGTTCTCTTGCAAGTACCGACCTTCGGATGGCCTTTGAAACACGCTCCTCAAATATCGGAACGTTCTTTCTTAATCCCGAATTTCAGGCGAATGTTTCACGGGTTTTTATTTCAACTGGATCATTCCCTGAGCCGGTAATCGAGGAAAATGCCCCGATTCAAACCCCTCCAGATATTAAAGTTTCTGGGACGACGGTCACTCTTAACCTTATCAAATTTAAGCTTCCCCAAACCGGCAAGTTAGATTCGCTATCAAATTCTGAAGGGGAATCCACAAACGCCTCGGAACGGGCGACAAAATCAACTATTTCCTATGAACTTCAACTTGCCCGCGCGGGCAGTAAAAGGAGAATAAAGGTAATAGCTACGAAAAATCGCGTCACTCTCCGCGCTCTTCCTCCAGGCACCTATCAGGTCAAATATCGGGCCATTGCAACGATCGGGAAGAGAAAGCCGATATTAACTAAATTCAGCCCAGTGAGAAAATTCGTTATCAAGAAGTAAGGGGTCAGAACAAACAACCAGGAGAAGAGCTTCCCTCTCCCGGTCCCTTGTTTCTCTGAAGGCCGTTTCTTCCGTGAAACGTCACCCCAAGCTAAACGTACACCCTTACACTATTCTCGAATGCGGGGGCTCTTGAGCAATTTTAGCAGCATTGCATCAGTTGATAATACAAGCTGCGTGTCTCCCGCCAAAACCAGAGGATAGGTCTGGAGCGTTTTTAAGAACTGATAAAATTCAGCCGCCTCTCCTGTCTGATTGTAGGCTCGCGAGTAGATCTCGGTTGCTTTGGCATCAGCTTCACCCCGAATCTGTTGGACTTTACGGTAGGCTCCAGAACTAATCTCTTGCAGATCCATCTCTTTGCGGCCGGCAATCTTCGCAGCCTCCCCCTCGCCCTCTGATCGAAACCGCTGCGCTATCTGCAACCGCTCACTGATCATCCTTTGATAAATACGATCGAGTACATCCGGATTATAGTTTACCCGTTTGAGCCTAAGATCCATCAGCTCAATCCCAAATTCACGTAATTTACCGACAGCCGCTTTTTGAATCTCTGCCTCGATACCGGCGCGGCCCAAAGCTATCGGGATAAGCGACCCTATAGATCCCGTTTTCCCCTCTCCGATTATGGTCTCATCGCCCTGCGGAACGCGTCCCTTGTCTGAACGAACTATTTCAATCAACTGATGTCGAGCAATAGAGTTTCGAATCTCGCTCCCCAAGATATCCTCAAGCCGAGATTGCGCGCTTCTTTCATCCCTTATACGAACAAAGTAACGTTCAGGGTCTTCGATCCGCCACCGCGCAAAAGCATCTACATAGATGTAGGTTTTATCCTTCGTAGGAATACCGACCGGCGCGCCATCCCACTCAAGAAACCTTTTTTCGAGTCTATTAACTACCTGAACAAATGGAAGCTTTACATGTAAACCAGGCTCAGTAATTGGCCGACCAACTGGTTTGCCAAATTGGGTGATGATAACTTGATCGGTTTCGTTAACGACATAGAGGCAGCTTGCAACTACCAAAATTCCCAATAATAGACCGATCTGCGCGAATAAAACGAGTGCCCTATTCATTACCGTTTCTCCTCATCTTTCGTGATCTGGCTTAAGAGCGGGATCCACTGTTTAAGAGATTCATCAACTATGACCCGCTTGCTAAGACGAGGTAAAACTTCAGCCATCGTTTCAAGATACATTCTGGTACGGGTTATATCTGGGGCTTTTCGGTATTCCGCGAGGAGTGCCGAAAATGAGGCTACATCACCCTCTGCCTCATTAACCCGCTTGAATCGATATCCTTCGGCAGCCTGAATAGCTGAATCCGCCTCACCCTTAGCACGGGGAACGGCTTTGTTGTATTCACCATTTGCAACATTGACCATATTCTCCCGATCTTGTTGCGCCTTATTGACCTCGTTAAACGAAGCTTGAACAGGTTGTGGAGGATTTACATTTTTTAGCTGAACCTGATCGACAACAACTCCCAACTGATATTTAGCGACGAGCTCCTGCAATCGAGATAACGCAGCTATCTCAATCTCTTGTCGACCAACCGTAATCACTTCATCGACGGTTCTGTCGCCAACCACTTCGCGCATTGCTGCTTCTGAGAGATCGCGCAACGTTTGAGCGGGGTCTCTTACGTCAAAGAGATACTTTTTTGGCTCATTAATACGATATTGTACAACCCACTCAACTAGAGCTGCGTTGAGGTCACCAGTAACCATCGCTTTCTCGCGATCTGGCTCATTTCCAATCTGATATTGATTGGTGTACTGAGGAGTATAAAATCCAAACTCCATCTTGAGCTGCCTTCTCGTTGGCAGAATACTGACCTGATCCATCCCAAATGGGAGCTTGGCGTGAAGCCCTGGCTGGACCGTATCGATATATTTTCCGAATCGAAGCACCACTCCCTCTGATTCGGCAGGTATCGTGTAAACGCTCGACCAGACAAGTACCACCGCGACTGCAGCGAGCACCATCGGTATCAGTGGTGGGGAAAAATTGGATGCCGACCGTATAGGCGGAATACCAAGCACCTCTGGAAGGTCATCGAATATCTTTCTTGAACTCATAATTGGTTCCTACGCATCATTTTAACGATTCAACTATTGCCAACTAACTACCCTGTTTCCTCTCTTCGTACCACTCCCTAACCACATCTTGATCCGAAAATGGGAGTTTTTCACGGCCAATTATCTGATAATCCTCGTGTCCCTTACCCGCTATCAAAACGGTATCGCCTGGAAGGGCTGTATCCAACGCCCAACGAATCGCCGCGCGACGATCGGGGTTACAATGAGCTGGATTCGGACACCCAGACAAAATATCACCGATAATTTTATCTGGCTCTTCGGTGCGCGGATTATCACTTGTTATTACCACAAGGTCTCCACCCTGATGCGCGATTTGCCCCATAATCGGCCGTTTCGAGCTATCACGATCTCCTCCGCAACCAAATACAACAATTACTCGGCCCTCGGTACCAAGCCTCATCGCCCGCAAAGCTCGCTCTAGAGCATCGGGTGTGTGTGCATAATCAACGTATGCATTTATATCTCCCGCGGATATCTGCTCGAGGCGACCTGGAACCTGAGGAAGGTGAGGCAATTTTTCAACGATATGTTTCAGTGGCCACCCGAATGCAAGCGCACCTCCAACAACAGCAAGCAAATTTTCGATGTTGTGCTCCCCTAAAAACGGAACTGTAACGGGAACCTCTTCACCTTGGAAGGCAATCGCACATCGTGTTCCTCCGGAGCGATGTTCGACCGCTAAAGCTCGCAACATCGCACTAGGCGAAAATCCATAGATAATACACTCACCCTGAATAGTCCCTCCATACTCTTGTGCGATTTCACGCCCGTAAGGCGTATCGCCATTTGTTACTATCGCCTGTACCGAGGAATCGCCACGAGCAAGAAGCTCAAAGAGATATTTTTTGCAGCTAAAATATTCATCGAGTGAACCGTGATAATCGAGATGGTCGTGAGTTAGGTTGGTGAATATTGCTACATCGAATTGAACGCCATCCACACGAGATTGATGCAGTGCGTGAGATGAAACCTCCATAACGGATGCTGCAAAATCTCGATCTACCCCTTCACGTAAAGTACGGTGCAAAGAGATCGCATCGGGTGTCGTCAACGCTCCTTCGAGCGACCAACCACGCCCTCGCACTCCGAGCGTACCAAGACAAAAGCTCTCAAGCTCGAGCGATGAAAGAAGCGACGACAACCACCACGCCACAGAGCTCTTGCCATTTGTTCCCGTTACCCCCACGAGGTGTAACTCCCGAGATGGTTGATCAAACCATGCGTCAGCAAGAATACTAATGGCGCTGCGAGTAGAGGAGACTACGATACCCGGGCGCCCCTGCAGAACCGATCTGTCTTCAACGACAGCACCTATAGCACCGCGCGAAAATGCCTCATCAACAAAATCGTGCCCATCGGCGTGCGCCCCAGCAATCGCAATGAACAATACCCCTTCACTCACCTCGTGAGTATGACACGCCAACCCTGTGATTGGACGGCTTAGCTCCTCAACTGCTCCGGATGCTCGACCCTCAACGAGACACGCTGCATATTCGATTGTTCGTCCAATTTGTGGGGAGGATTTTGCCATAACTAAAAGCTCTCACGAGAATGTAGATTGGATCTTAATTAAAGGTGGATTTAGCGATTGTGAAAGGAAGATCTATTGTTCCGAAACCGAGATTTCCGCTGGAAGGATACAATCAGCGGGGGAATTGGGCAAAAAATCGGTCGATACAGAGCATTTAGAACAAACTATCAGCTACTACTTGCGAGCAAGAGAAACAGTTACTGCCCTCCGTCCTCCTCGAACAACCTGAAGCGCCTCACCGTGTGTAACGTTCAGGCATGTGAGCTTATTTCCAAAGACAAGGCCCGTATCGATTCCTATTTTAAAGGGGCGATCATCAACTATATCGTGAAATGGAGTGTGGCCAAAAATAACTGTTTGAGGAAGGTTGTGAGGTTCATACAAAAACTCACCCCGAATCCAGAGCAGCTCCTCGGCGTCCTGAGCTTCAAGGGGCAATGCTGGATTGATGCCAGCGTGAACCAAAAGAAAATCGCCACAGCTTATGCAGACCTCAAGCTCTCGGAGAAATGCGATATGACTTCCCGGTACCGCGGCGAGTATAGATGGGAGTGAAAAAAAATCCTCGACATCGTAGCTCCCGAGAGTTTGCACACCCCCGTTCGGCAAAAACATCTCGCCCATCGAGCCACCCGGCAAACCGAGGTAGCTGAGAAACATATCCTCGTGATTTCCGCGAAGAAAGAGGGTCTGAGGGAAAACTTGTCGAAATTCCAAAACGCGCTCAATGACAAGCTTCGAGGCTGGACCTCTATCTATATAATCGCCTAGAAAAACGACCCGATCCCTATCGGTGATTTTCCAACAGCTCACCATTTCATCGAGCAGCACCGACAGTTCATCGACACAGCCATGTATATCGCCAATAGCGATGAGCCGCCCCTCTGGTGGGTCCACTACCGTTATACTCGCTGTAGTCGACCCTGGCTCGGTCATCTCTCCACCATCATCGATTGTCGACCACGAAAAGCCACTCTAATCCTGTATCTTTCGAAGCTGATGGAGGTGGGCGACCCCCAGACAACTACTCGTTCAATTTTAGTACCGCAAGGAATGCCTCTTGTGGAATCGAGACGCTACCTACCTGCTTCATCCGTTTTTTCCCTGCTTTTTGTTTCTCGAGCAACTTACGTTTTCGGCTAATATCACCCCCGTAGCATTTTGCCGTTACGTTCTTACGCAGAGCCTTTACCGTTGATCGGGCGATAATCTTAGTGCCCACTGCCGCCTGAATTGCGATATCAAACATCTGTCTTTCAATCAGATCTTTAAGCTTTTCAGTGAGATCGCGACCCCGTCCAAACGAACGCGAATCGTGAACTATCGTGCTAAGAGCATCGACATTCTCGCCATTTAACTTAATATCCAACTTGACCAATTTCTCAATGCGATAGCCACAGAACTCGTAATCAAACGAGGCGTACCCTTTTGTGGCACTTTTTAGCCTGTCGTGGAAATCAAGCACTATTTCATTAAGAGGCAGTTCGTAGGTAATCACGGAACGCTCACCACTAGTCCCGTGAAACGCCATTCCCTTTTGAATACCCCGTTTATCCTCGCATAGTTTAAGGACCGCCCCGACGAACTCCTTTGGACAATGGATCGAAGCAGTTACCATCGGCTCCTCTATCGTCATTATCTGATTGCTCGGCGGGAGCATCGCTGGATTGTCGATATGGAGCAGCTCTCCTGATTCAAGAGTAACCCTGTACACGACCGTGGGTGCGGTCGTAATAAGCGATAGTTCGAATTCTCGCTCGAGCCGCTCCTGGATAATCTCCATGTGGAGTAATCCAAGATATCCGCACCGAAATCCAAAGCCGAGAGCCGCGGAGGTTTCTGGCTCAAACACAAACGAGGCATCGTTAAGACTTAGCTTCTCGAGGGCAGAGCGCAGCGCGCTATAATCATCGGCATCAACCGGAAAAAGGCCTCCAAAAACCGCTGGTTTTACCTCCTGGAACCCAGGCAGTGGTTCAACTTCGCCTCCCCGAGCCGAAGCAACCGTATCACCAATCTTTACATCGGATAGATTTTTTATTGACGCGGAGAAATAACCTACTTCACCACTTGAAATAGAACTAACTTCACGAGGCTGCGGAGAAAAAACTCCCACTTTATATACGTCGTGAACCGCACCTGTATTGAGAAATGAGACTTTATCACCAGGCTTAATAGATCCATCAAAAACTCTAATCTGTACAACAACCCCTAGGTATGAATCGAACCATGAATCATAGATAAGAGCCCGTAATGGTGCGTCGGGTGAACCCCGAGTTGGTGCTGGTAGTCTCTGCACTATCGCTTCTAGAATATCGGCAACTCCCTGACCAGTTTTTGCGCTTACCAACAACGCATCGTTAGTGGGAAGCCCGATAACCTCTTCAATCTCCTGACATACCCGTTCCGGATCTGCATTTGGAAGATCTGCTTTATTTAATACCGGTACAATCTCAAGGTTGTTTTCAATCGCGGCATAGACATTAGCGAGGGTCTGCGCCTCAACTCCCTGCGAAGCATCAACAACCAGAAGAGCCCCTTCACAAGCGGCCAAACTACGAGATACCTCATAGTGAAAATCAACGTGCCCAGGAGTATCGATGAGATTAAACTGATAGCTCTGCCCATCACGAGCAACATAACTCAATCGAACGGTCTGTGCCTTGATCGTGATACCACGCTCCCGCTCGAGATCCAGCTTATCGAGAAGCTGATCCTGCATCTCCCGCTGCGCCACCGCATTGGTAAGTTCAAGGATTCGATCAGCCAATGTCGACTTTCCGTGGTCAATATGGGCGATAATACAAAAATTTCTAATATGCTCGCGCGACACGCAGTTTCCTCTTAAAACACCCTACTCGTTGGAGCCGTCAAAAAGCTCCTTTTAATCTTTCTCCCGCTTATTTCGCAGCCTCTTAGCTTTACTTTCGAACCTCGAGCGGATGTTCTCCCGCTCGCAAACGAGAATCAAAGTCTTGTATCGTTTCCCGAAGCCCATCATCGAGCGCGACTGTTGGCTCCCATCCAAGGAGCTCCCGCGCACGGGTAATATCGGGTCGCCTCCTTGTCGGATCATCCTGAGGTAAAGGAAGCCGAACAAGCTGGCTACGCGAATTCGTGAGCCCAATAATTCGCTCCGCAAGGGCACCGATACTTACTTCAACGGGATTACCAAGATTAACTGGCCCAATACCAGACTCAGCATTCATCATCGCGATGAGTCCATTTACAAGATCGCTCACGAAGCAAAAAGACCGCGTCTGCGTTCCATCACCATAAATGGTAATCGGCTCGCCTTTGAGAGCCTGAACGACAAAATTCGAAACAACTCGACCATCATTAAAAAGCATGCGGGGGCCGTACGTATTGAATATGCGCACAATTCGGGCATCGACCCCATTGGCTCCATAGTTCACGGCGAGTGTCTCAGCAATTCGCTTTCCCTCATCGTAGCAGCTTCGTGGTCCGATTGGATTAACGTGGCCCCAATAAGATTCGTGCTGAGGATGAACCTGAGGATCGCCATAGACTTCCGAGGTTGAGGCTAACAGGAACCGAGCCTTTACCCTCTTACTCAGCCCAAGCATATTTATAGTGCCAACAACATTCGTCTTGATCGTTTTAACGGGATTGCACTGATAGTGAACCGGCGAAGCAGGACAAGCGAGATGATACACGAATTCAGTCTCGAGCATGAGCGGTTCTACGACATCGTGCCTTATGAACTCGAAGTTGGGGTTCGTAAGGTGATGCCTAAAATTCGCCCGCGCTCCCGTGAATAAATTATCGACAACAGATATCTCATGCCCCTGTTCGATAAGGCGATCCACCAGATGCGAACCGATAAAACCTGCTCCACCCGTAATAGTAATCCGCGCCATTTGCTCATTCCTCGTATGTGATCTTTGCTAGACCTAATATCTTGCTTCCCTGATTATTTGGCGCTCTCTAAAAACCGCTCTCAGAGTAATTTTACGCGCCTGGAGCCATCCTCAAAAAATCCACGGATGTTTTTTTTAATACCCACTATTAAACCCGACATCCCAGATACGCAAAATAATATCTCAAGATGCAGATCCCGCTTTATCAATAACAAATCCTTTTAATGCGCGAACGAATAAAATCCCATCTGAGACCTACTGCTTTTGGCTCCGGCAACGGACCGAAAAATGGCTCTCCCAGCTGAAGATAAAACCGCTTAAAGGCAGACTGATTCATACCATATTTCAGATTAAACATCCTTCTACCATTATTTTTTTTCACCCTGGATGTGGATTTAGAGACGAAATGATAAACCCTGCTTGCTGCCACTCCTTTAAAAATCCTGCATCCAGCGAGCCACATTTTCATCGCAAAGTCATCGTCAGAGCTCATTCCGGGAGAAAACTCGATGCTATATCCTCCGACCAACTGCCAATAGTTTCGATGAACCATCGCAGGTGGCCATTTTGAACCTGACCAATCTCCTTTCGGAAACGAGTTATATTTCTCCAAAAGTTCGCTCTCACGAAAGGACTCCGGAGTGCTTCCGAAGTCTGCGATAATTACTGCCGGATTATGATGATCCTCTGGCTCTATCATCGTACCCGAGAGCATGAAATTATCAGTTTCAAGCCCTTTTGCCTCATTTAAAAGAGCAGTATCCCACCCGGGAAGGACGTACATATCATCATTTAAAAAAACGATGTAATCCTCCTTGGCTAGTGTTGAAACAAGATTTACAGATTTACAAACTCCAATATTCTCATCGCTTACGGTATGTTCAATTCCCTCCGCCCGCAGCCACTCTCTAGTTCCGTCACTGCCTTCATTCGCATGAACCAAGATTTGATGATTAAACGATGAGTTTTTCCGTATACTTTGGATACAAAGCTTCAAAAAGGGAAGATTGTTCCAGGATGGGATAATTATGGAAAACATAGAGGTTTTTCCCGATTAGTTGCGAAATACGTGGGGGAGCGGAAACCAAATTTCTATCAAGGTTCAACAGTCAACCTGCGCGAGTATATCTCCGAAGTTGCTTAACCGTCTAATTTTAGAGTCGGTTTTGCATGAACTGATCAGACACAGAATTAAAATTCACTAAAAACTGCTCAATTGAATTTTTCTATTGATCGCTCGAATCGGTTGAGCCAGATTCGGTCTTAATACAATCATAAAGATGCTGTATATATTCGACGATCATTCTTTCTGACTTTTTGAGTTCTGCTAACTGGAATTGTCATATTTTCCGACAAAAAGGTGGGTCAAAGCGGCTATAGATCGAAGGAAGTAATGGAGGATGTTGTGATCGAACAATGCTCGCACCATGGGGCAGAAAAGAAGGATCTTAAGCAATCTATTGACTTTCCTATATTTATTTCGATCTAGCGAAGAGCGGATTGAATGCTAAAGTAGGAGGTGAACCAATTACGAGGAGGAGGCCCTGCATGATAGAGCACACACAACATGACTCGTTCGCCGATCGGGTTGATCACCAGCGGGTGCTTCTTGCCGAAGACTCACCAGAGGCCTCCGAGGTCATCACTATTCTTCTTGAAGGATTAGGTTTCTCGGTGACGACCGTCGCAGATGGGCGCGAATGTATGGATGCTGTAAAGCGTGCTGAGAAGGAGGGTTCACCCTTCGATTTGGTATTCATCGATATTCGAATGCCGCTGGTCGATGGCAATGAAGCTGCGGTTGCTCTGCGCACAACCGGATACCAAAATCCGTTGATAGCGATTACTGCGGATGCATCTCTCGCGGGCAAACTCGAATCAACCTTCTCTGGTTTCGATGCATACTTAAGTAAAAGAGGATTGGATCAAGGTCTTTTGGCTCAGGTCGTCAAAGAGGTTGCTTTAAAAGGGCGTAGCTCAATATAGCAACATCGCAACTCAAAAATCCCAACCGATAGAAGCTTTCTTCTACAATCTCAATTGCATTTTCGTTTAACCGTCACTATTACATCACATTTTGAGATCTCAACTTAGGGGTTTGCTTGGGAGTTATTCTCATCCGATCCAGAATGCTCGACGACCTGCCTCACCTCTCGCTCCAAGTCATCGAGAATACCGGCGAGCGAAGAGGTATCTCCTCGCTTTATCGCAACCTCCGCATCGCGCGCCCGATCGGAGAGCGCGCTATAGCCGAGGAGCCCAGCGGAGCCCGCTATCTTATGAACCACTTCACGCACATCACTCCAGTTTGCGCTAAGTTCAGACTTTCGGATTATGGCGATATTCTCTAACAGACTTGAGACGAATCTGTTGCGAATCTCCCGTAAACGAGCCTCGGTCGAGGAGCGCTTGCCGACAGCTGTGCGAACGACAGTATCCTCGGCAGTGGGCGGTGGCGATAATTGAGTAGAACCTCCTAAACGGGCAGCTACCGATCGGAGAAAATCCTGTACCCGAAACGGTTTTGTAAGATACCCGTCCGCTCCTGCAGCTAGACAGGCGTCTACATCCTCCTCAAAGGCGTGCGCAGAGAGCGCAAGGATCGGAATCTCAATATGACGGGAGCGCAGCTCTCGAATCGCTGATAATCCATCCATTCCCGGCAAACCGATATCCATTAAAATGACATCGTAACGCTCGCCAGCCTCAATCTGATTGAGGCACTCTTCGGCTGTGGGAGAAACTGCAACGGTGAGTCCAATATTATCAAGTAGGAGACTTATATATCGTGCCGAATCGACCGCATCCTCAACGAGCATTACATGACCACTGAGCTGTTTCGGATGATCCGAGTCATCGGCACGTTCTCCATCAACTACCGGGAGTAGCGGGAGTACCACTCGGAAGGTTGAGCCAACCTTCTCCTCACTTTCAACCGAGATATAGCCACCCATTTTTCTTACAATCGATTGCGCAACAAAGAGGCCGAGCCCAACACCCGGAGTGCCGTGATTGGCGACATCCTCGGTGCGTGAAAACTCCTGAAAAAGGTGCCGCCTTCCCTGTTCAGAGAGTCCGCGTCCCGAATCACTCACGGCAAACTCAATAAAAGCATCTCCTTCTCGCCATACTGAGAGAGTTACCTGCCCGTAATCGGTATACTTAATCGCGTTAACAACGAGATTAACGAGAACCTGAGTAAGGCGAGTAATATCACCGAGAAATCGTTTTGGCAGTTCTCCTCGAATCTGCACTGAATATGTCAAACCCTTCGCAGAGGCCTGAAGTTCAGCGACGGCGTTGACTAGCTCAAGCACCTCGTGCAGATAGACCGGACCATTATGAAGCCTGAACTCACCCCGCTCGAGTTGGGCGGAAGTCAAGACATTGTCGAGTAGAGAGAGAAGATAGCGACCGTTATTTTGGAGAGCCCGGATAAAATCACTTGATTGATTTTTTTTGAAACGTCCATCCGCAAGAAGCTGCGAAAATCCGAGAATAGAGACAAGAGGTGTGCGAATCTCATGGCTCATCCGAGCAAGAAAACGGGCCTTAGCCTCCCCTTCTTCCCACGCGCGATGCTCTGCAAGGCGAAGTTTATTTATGAGATGTCTTCGATTCCACGCTCTTGCCAAGAGGTAACCAAGCTGATCCCTATCAACCTCCCATTTCGCGAAAAAATCTTGCAAACCCTGGCGAATCGAAGAGAAGATAGAGTCCCTAAATCGTTTTTCACCGAATGCGATAACGGGAAAAGCCTCCATCAAGGAGGCAAATTTATCAAGACCGGAAGGACCGCCAATAGCTGGATTATCAATGTCAATGAGTATGAGATCGGTTGTCTCATCGCTTACCATCACCCGGAGTTCGTCAGGACTGACTACTCGACGAACAAGCACATCAGCATGATGCCACCGCAGAAGCTCCGTGATGCGGTAGAAATCTTCATCGTTTTCCTCAAAAAGTACGACGTAAAATGATGAGATCAGCATCCTAAAATCTCTCCGTGTAATTAATTTGCCCTAAGAGCTGCGACACGATTAAAACCCTCTCCTGTTAGGCCATACCAAGCAGTAACTCCCGCATTGCTCTTAATAAGCTCGCCCCTATTTTCACGCGCAAATTCAACCTCGGAATAGATCGTCGCGATATCTTTGCGCCGACGCTCTAATGCCAACTCAATACGAGGAGAGCGCTCCATGCCAGCCCAGATAAGTAACCACTGCACTATCTGCCACCAATGCGTAGAGCCTAGCTCATGACGAAGAACAGCGAGCCTAGCTCCTGCTCGCGATATATCCTCTGCACGCGCCGTCTCTACCCCCAAAAAATGTGAGAGAATGCCAGATTTGATCGCTCGTTCAAAAGCTAATCCCGGCTCTCGCTCGAGCGATAGCTTTCGGACCTCCTGAAGCACTCTATTCGCCGAAATGCGATCACGATCCCCTTTTGCGATACCATCATAAAATAAGGCATCAGTCAGCGGGCAAAATGATGCCCCCAATCGCGCTCCGTACCGAATCGCCCTGAACAATCGGGTGGGATCATCAGTAAAACTTTGCGGATGCAAAATACGGATGATTTTTGCGGAGAGATCATCTCTACCGCCAAGAGGATCCAGAATTTCACTCGCCAGTGCTTCAGCGGCAACCTCACCCCTTAGATACGCAATCATCGGCTCCAGCGGAAGTGCCATAGCGTTGATGGTAAAATCACGTCGCTGGAGATCCTGATGCAACGTCCCCATTGAAACCGTCGGCAACGCGCCAGGGCACTCGTAACGTTCATGACGAGCACTCACTAGATCTATTTCCGATGGAAAATTAGCTCGACTAATTTTCGCGGTAAAAAAACGATCAAATAGCTCTACATTACCTGATAGGTGCGGTGCAACCTCACGCGCGATCAGTCTAGCATCTCCCTCAACAACGAGATCGATATCCTCCAAAAATGCACCCGCATCACGGTACACGAGAATATCTCTTACAACGCCACCAACAAGAGAGACACTGACTCCCTCTTTTCTCGCAACAGAATCGATCGTTGCGAGAATATCAGCGACGATGCGATATTTTTCCTCCGGAAGCATCGATTATCCGTTTCGTTCGAAAAAATTTTCGATTCCTCGTACAACGCCCCGTGCAAGCGATTCCCGAAATGACTCTTCGGAAAGAAGTGCAGCATCGTTTTTGTTGTCGATAAAGAAAAGCTCCACAAGTACACACGGCATATGCGCACCTACTAACACATAAAAGGGGGCTTTTTTTACCCCCAAATCACGAATATCGCCATTTTTTTTCGGATGGTCGCTCGATACCCTCGATAACACCGAATCATGAATCGTGTGAGCCAATACAATAGACTCTTCCATTTTTCCGGTTTGAATGAGAGAGCTTAGAAGTACCGCAAGGTCCTCCTGCTCAGAATCGTCGCCAAATCGGAGTGACTCGTTCTCCCGCTCAGCAAGAACGCGAGAGGCCGCATCATCTGAATTATCGAGGTAGTAGGTTGTTAATCCGCGCGCAACTCGGGTTTGCGATGCGTTGGTGTGAAGGCTGACAAAAAGGGCTGCACCCCTTTCATTTGCCATTTTTGTCCGATCTTGAAGTGGAATCTGAATATCGGTATCTCGAGTTAATGCAACTTCGTACCGCTGCCCCTCACGCAACAACGCAACAACTCGTCTTGCCACAAGTAATACGATATTTTTCTCAACGAGCTGTCGAGGCCCACCCGCTCCCCGATCCTCACCACCATGACCAGGATCAATCATAATGAGGGGCTTAGTGCTCGGTTGAGCTGTAGGCGAAATTGAGTGATCAATCGAATTCACCGTAGGCTTTTTCAAAGGTTGTGTTCCCTCTTCGGCAAAACAGAGAGAAACAGGGTAACCAATAAGAAAAGTACTAATATAGCAAACACTAATACAGCAAACACTGCGGAAGAATATACTAAAAGGAAAGTTTTGGATCCGCGAACGAGTGCAATCGGTCATACGTGATTAGAAGATTATTGACCATCCTCGATCTTGTCTCGGAACATCATCGTTTGGGCCGGGACAGAGGACACCTTCGTATTGTCATCTCGACTCACCAATTTGCGCAACTCATACAAATGCTCAAGTGCCTCTCGGGGAGTCATCGCATCGGGTACCAGCGCAGCAACCCGATCCCGCAACTCATGGAGATGGGCACTCACCGCAGAGGTCGCTGCAACGAAATCAAAAAAAGTTGGCTGCCGATCATCAATCTTCTTTTTTTTCGACACGACCTGTTTTGATACCAATTGTTTCGATACGACCGACTCTTTGCACTCTGCTCCCATCTGACTATTTAGTATTTCCTGAGCTCGTGCAACGAGAGTAGGCGGAAGACCAGCACGTTGAGCCACCTGTAAGCCATAAGATCGCCCTGCAGGACCCGACACGATTTCATGTGTAAAAAAAACAGCGTCACCTCGCTCCACTGCCCCTACCGAGAGATTAATCATCGCTGGATTAGATTCAGCAACTGCTGTGAGAGGGTGGAAATGGGTCGCAAAGAGGGTGCGACTTCGACAGGTGTGGCAAACCCACTCGAGTATCGCCTGAGCCAGTGCCTCTCCATCGCTCGTCGAAGTTCCTCGGCCAATTTCGTCTATTAAAATAAGTGAAGATGGAGTTGCTCCCTGAACAATAGCAGCAGCCTCTCTCATCTCGACCATAAAGGTCGATTCACCAGCAAAAAGATCATCCGACGCCCCTACCCGCGCAAATATCTTATCTACTATCCCTACTACCGCGCGATCCGCCGGAACGAATGAGCCGATCTGCGCCATGATAACAGTGAGAGCAACCTGACGCAGGAAAGTCGATTTACCACCCATATTCGGGCCTGTAATAACCGCGCACCTTCGCTCGCTCTGATCGAAATGAAGAGAATTGGTAACGTAACTGCTCCCCAAAAGCTCTGCCACCACCGGGTGTTTTCCCCGATCAATCCGTAGTATCGGTTCTGCTACCAGCTCCGGCCGAACAAGACGATGCTTTCTGGCAACGATGCTCAACGCTATCAAGAGATCGATTTCAGCTATCGCCCGCGAAACTCGGCGCAACTCACCAGTCCATCCGACGAGCTGGCTGCGAAAATCCCGAAAAAGCCGCTCTTCTAAATCATTGATTTTTCCAGATGCCCCCAATATCTCTTCCTCTAGCTCTTTGAGGGTCGGCACGATAAAACGCTCCGCCTGCGCAACAGATTGTCGACGCACATACTCAGCGGGAACCGATTGGGCACGCGCGGTTGGTAATTCGATAAAATAACCGAGCACGTTATTATACTTTATCTTCAACGATAAAGATCCTGTTCGTTCACGCTCCTCACGCTCAAAAAGAGCGATCCGCGACTTTCCATTGTCTCGAAGCTCCCGAAGCCGATCGAGCTCTGAATTAACCCCCGCGCGAATAATACCCCCCTCTGCAATCTGATTAGGTGGAGAATCAACAAGAAACTGATCGAGAATTGTTCGAAAGCTCTCCGGTAATACGGCTCTCTCAAATAGTTGCTGCAATCGCTCTGGCTGCTCACTTAGCTCGCTCAAACGTGTGAGGATAGGGGGAAGCTCAGTAAGAAGATCGCGAAGAGCTCCTAACTCTCGCGGGGTCGCCACCTCTACACTCAGCCGGGTTGCTAGCCGCTCTACATCAATCGCGCGCCGCAAAACTGCTTGGACCTGCTGCGCTCCCTCACCCTGATTAATCCAGGCAGCGACCGCGTCGTACCGCTCATTCAACTCGGCTATCTTCGTTGTAGGATTAACAATCCAGCTCCTTAGAAGTCGCCACCCCGCACCACAACTTGTTTCATCAAGATAGCTCAACAGAGTCGCCCGAGATGACCCATCTTTTGCCGAGGCTACTAATTCTAAACTACTCCGAGTCGATGGATCGATCGCCATCGTTTCAAGATAATTTAGGGGGCGAACCTCGGTTATTGCTTGAGCAACAGAGAGAGTTGTCTCTTCAAGCCAATGCAACAACAACCAACAACTCCGACGCGCTCTGGGGCTCATCACCGCAGCACCCGACAACCCCTCAAACCGCCCTCCCTCCAAGCAGCTAACTCCACGCCACCGAAGAGGCACGCCGACGATCCGCTCGATCGCCCTCACCCATCCAGTTCTTGCATCGATCGATTTATCACCACCCCGATCACACAGCACCACCTCCGCCGGCATCATCCGAGCAAGTTCGGCAGCAACCTCCTCGGAGCTAACGCCATCGCGAATCCATACAACTCCACTCTGCACATCCGAAAATGCAATAGCTCCTTCGGTCTCTGTTTCAAAAACAACCGCAGCTACCCCATCTCGGGAGGCTCGGCTCTGAGCTCCCCCCAATAATCGAACCCCCGGCGTGACTATCCGCTCAAGTGCTCGAGGCACCATCCCCTTGGTCACCTGCGATGCGGGAACCGTTTGGCTCACCAACGCCACAGAAAAGCCCAAATCAACAAGCCGGTCCAAATAACCATCGACCACTGAGATCGGCACTCCGCACATCGGAATCGGTTCGTCACTATTTTTATCGCGACTAGTCAGGGTGAGATTTAGGCTACGGGCAATAACAACTGCATCCTCAAAAAAAACCTCGTAAAAATCACCAACCTGGAAAAGAAGAAGACACTCAGGATGCTGGACTTTGTACTCACAGTACTGCCTCAACATCGGTGGGAGGGAATCAAACTGTTGGGGAAGTTGAGGTAACGATGGAGACGGCGAGGAGGACGAAGATAAATTACTATTACTCTCAGCCATGATGTTGCGATGCTCCAGATAGGCGCAGGAACTCGATTGAGTGTGGAGCGATGTTGAAAAACCTAAAAAGTGTACAAACCGCGGGAGTATAAGACTGGGTGGGCTAGAACTTTATTTAGGATTAGTAATCCAGCCCTTCCTATTAACCCAGAAGCGGTTGTGCATATTTTCAACTAATTGCGCACAACCGCTTCCCTTTAATCGGCCTTAGGAATCCGAGCCGCTATCGAGTTTCTGACGAAGCAAATCACCGAACGTGACGGCAGTGTTTGCATCTTCCATGAACTCAGCGAACTGCTCTTTTTCCTGTCGCTTCTTGATCGCCTTGATGCTCAGGCTAATTCGTCGCTCTTCACGATCGATATTAGTGACCTCAGCCTCGATCTCTTGACCGACCTGATACACCGAACCGGTCTCAGTACCACGTGGTACATCAAGCTGCGAATTGTGGATTAATCCCTCAATTCCATCTTCGATCTCAAGGAAAATACCGAAGTCGGTGATCGACTTGATAGCTCCCTTAATCCGAACACCGAGAGGATATCGCTGCGATATTGTATCCCATGGATCCGATTCAAGCTGCTTAATCCCGAGGCTAAGCCGTTCGTTATCCGCATCGACATCGAGAACGACCGCTTCGATCTCATCACCCTTCTTGAAGAGCTCATGAATCTCACGAGGATCCTTGATTCGCTTCGTCCATGAGAAGTCAGAAACGTGCACCAATCCATCGATTCCATCCTCGACACCGACGAACACACCGAAATCGGTAATCGAACGAATCTTCCCCTTAACGCGCGAACCAACAGGGTGACGCGAGCCAAGATCAAGCCAAGGATTCGGCATAAGCTGCTTCAAACCAAGGCTTATTCGCTGCTGTCCCTGATCTATTCCGAGCACAACCGCCTCTACCTTATCTCCCTCAGCAACAATCTTCGATGGATGCTTGACCTTCTTCGTCCAGCTCATCTCCGAAACGTGAATCAACCCTTCGACACCTTCTTCAAGTTCGACGAAGGCGCCGTAATCGGTGACGCTAACTACCTTACCGCTCACGCGGCTACCGACAGGGAATCGCTCATGAACCGAAATCCATGGGTCTGTGGTGAGTTGCTTCATGCCAAGGCTGACCCTCTCTCGCTCGCGGTCATACTTGAGAACCACGACAGGTAGTACCTGACCAACAGAGAGTTTGTCGGATGGATGCCCAACTCGTCCCCACGAAATGTCTGTGATGTGGAGAAGTCCGTCGATACCACCTAGGTCAATGAATGCACCATAATCGGTGATATTCTTGACCGTTCCCTCCATCACAACACCTTCGGATAGAAGTTTGAGGGTTTCGCCACGGAGCTGATCACGTTCCGACATCAGCACAGTACGCCGCGAAAGAACGATATTTCCTTTGTCCCGAGTTACCTTCAAGACCTTAAAGTCATGAGTTTCGCCGATGAACTTATCGAGGTTCCGATGCGGACGAATATCTACCTGAGAGCCCGGAAGAAATGCGGGAATACCGATATCAACCTGGAGTCCTCCCTTCACCTTCTGCACGACAACACCACGAATGGTGCCATCATCGCGGAACGCCTTTTCAACCCCTTCCCAAACCCGCTTCTGATCTGCTCTTTCCTTGGAGAGGACCACTTGGCCCATGTCGTTCTCAAGGCTCAGAATATAAACATCACAGCTGTCGCCAATCGCAACGACTGGCTTTCCATCAGCGCCTGCAAACTGACCCAGAGGAACTGCTCCATCGGACTTAAAGCCGATATCAACTGTTGCCACCTCTTTGTTGATGCCAACGACCGTTCCGGAAACAACTTTGCCCGGACGAATGTTTGCCGAAGTTATCGAGAAAATTCTCTCGAATTCACTAGCAAACGACCCGGCAGCACCTTCCGATGATCCGCTCGCACCTGTAAAACCACTATCCGCTACTGTCATAAGATGTCTTTCACTGTCATACGACCGTCCCTCACCTCCCGTTCGTCAAAAAGGGCACACGTGGGCGAGTAGGTCGATAAAAAGGTTACTGAACGAGACAAGCGGCGCGATAGCTCGGAACTACCCTCTTCCACCTGTTACGAGGCCCCTAGATAACGCTAGAGCATACAGGGAGTCGACAACCTCCGTCAATGAGCGAGACCCGTTGTCGACTAAAAGGGCGTCTTGAGCTGCGATAGTCGGCGCAACCGATCTCTCTGCGTCTCGCTTGTCGCGCTCACTAATCTCAGCCCGAAGCATCAGATCCTCGCTTAGCTCACCCGCGGGCCTCAACTCGTGCAGCTGTTGAACCCGTCGCGCGATTCGAACCTCCTCGGGAGCCTCGACAAAAAGCTTGAGCGCTGCATCAGGGAAAATAATTGTGCCGAGGTCTCGCCCCTCTGCAACCATCGAATGAGGGAGAAATGCTCGTCTCTGCGGCTCCAACAACGCCTGCCGAACCCGCCGAGATATACCAACACAAGAGGCAGCCTCCGAGGTTCTTGGGTCGCTAAGATCCCGATTCACTAAGACGCCATCGACAGCTACTCGTCCCTCCCCCTGCTCATCAATCGCGAGATCCCAGCTATGGGACTCGACGAACTCCCCGATAGCCTCCTCACTGTCAAGCTCGATTCCCAGCTCAAGAGCTTCCGAGCCAACTGCCCTGTATAACAGTCCACTACTAAAATGGACGAACCCAAGCCGCCGAGCCAGCTCCCGCGCAATCGACGATTTACCGGAAGCTGCCAAACCATCAACGGTGATTACAATCCGGGAATTAGGTGATGTCACAGGATACCTCTCTGAAGTCAGGTAAAAAAATAATCTCCCCAAAAGGGCTCGGCCGGCATCTTATCAGAACGGGACTGCTAAGAAAAAAAAGGGCGGGTTAGCGACTTCTGATTGAGTGGGAGGCTGGCTCAATCGAGATTTCCAAAAATTGACCGTTTATCCTCAAGTTTTTCCCAAACACTGTCGTATAGCTAACTAGGAATATATTTTTCCAAAATATTATGAGACGACGTCCACATCCGCCTCTCAGTCGACCAACTCACCACAAAAGACTTCCCTCCCTTGAATGTTTTGATACCGGAGTAGTGCTCTCGGGCGGAGGTTCACGCGCCGCATATCAGGTTGGTGCTCTTCGTGCTTTATGCCGTTTCTTTGATCATCCATCACATCCGATAAATACCGTCGTCGGAAGCAGTATTGGTGCAGTTAACGGATTGGTGCTGGCGGCTCTTCTAAAAGATGGCGTGCGTGATGCAGTTAATCAGATGGAGGAGATCTGGCGCGGACGAACCATAAGGAACACCTTTAGCGGATCTCCTTCACGCGCGTTTCTTAGAGCTCTCTTGATTGCTCAACAACAGCTAAGATCCCCTGGGCCAAACAACTCTGACCGCTCAGTTTTTGATCCTACGCCGCTGCGCGATGAGGTCGACAGAGTGATAGCAATGAGTGGTGGACTAACCCCTGAGGCCCGACATCCCGCTCTTACCTCAGTCGCAGTAATGACAACGCTTGAGGGACCCGCGCGAAAACCGCTCCTCTTTTTATCTTCGCATAAACAACCACCAACAGAGGCTATGGCAGGCGCCACCTTTGATATCACAATGGTCCCCGATCTTCGGGCTAAACACGGATTCGCCTCTGCCGCTCTTCCTTCGATTCTCCCTGCGGTCGAGCTCGATACAGATCTCGGTCGAGTTAGGCTTGTTGATGGTGGTATATCAATCAACGTTCCGATCGATCCAGCCGTTCGACTCGGGTCAAATCGTGTCTATTCGATCGATGTTTCCGGACGACATTGGTGGCTAGATCGTTTTGGAGAGGCACACGACACGCGTCCGTCTTGGGAGGTCCCCGCCGCCCCTGAAACTTTCTGTCTTCGTCCTCCAAAAACTTTAACTTTCCGAACAAGACGCTCGATCGGTCCATTACTAAAAGACGCTGTCGGCGGCTCTACAAAACGGTTCATCGCCGCCGCAGGACCCGTCTGGCCTTTATTCTCGATTCTGAAGAAAAAACTGGGGGAGGAGGTCGCCTACGAGAGCATGACCTATGTCGCACTCGATCCGGAATATCTGCAAGGATTAATCGAATGGGGCTACACCGAAACTCTGATGACTCTGAGCGAGCTTCAAAATGCTGACCAGCCATCAGGCGGAGTCAAGGTGGCCTCGTAAAAGGGGCGATTCAAAGAGGTAGCTCAATCCGAAAATCGCCCAAACCATCTTTTAAGCCGCGAGCCGTCGCATCGGGTAACGATGACGGACCGGAAGAAATGAGGAGATGCTCTCTATCAAATCAGCCTCAGGAGCCTCGCGACCGAGCCGCCTGAACCAACCATTCGGAATCCTCCTAGTCATAGAAGATATAGCCTCTTCTTGCTCAACCCCCTCTTTACCTGAATTAATCACAAGGGTTGGGCACCGAATTCGATGCAAGAAGGGGGCAGAAATAAATGAATCTGTACCCACACGCAGCGGTAAACCTAGCGGCAATATCTGCTCCACCCAATTGATCAGTCGGGTGAATCGCGTCACTGCTAGCTGAAAAACAGGATCTATCAAAATAATCGACTGACATATTTTGGGCCGAAAAACGGCGAAATGATGAACAATTAGAGCACTTTCGCCGATTCCGATAATCGGACAGTGACGGAGCCCCCTGTCGGCAAGCGCCGATTCGAGCTGCGCATCGGTCTGCTCCCACTCCAGCCCGGACTGTGGCGGCACCACGCAGATCTCCAATACCCGGGCAAACTTTGAACAACCGCCCACGATAGCTTCGCACCACTGAGAAATCGCCGTAGCCTCAAAAGATGGCGGAGTTATACCCAAGCACCCCCCCGAGGTGGTTCTATCTCTCTCAGATCTCATCAGTATAAGAGCTCTACCCTCCCCCTGCTCTCTACCGAACGTTATTCGCCCGCCGTATTCTTTCCCCTCGCTAAATTCCTCTTTAGGCATACCGTAATCCTCTTCCTCTTTTTCTTTCAACCTTCATTATTTTTGAGCTCTCTCCCGGAATATCCCGCTTTCGCAACTTTCCGTAGTGCGATATAACATAGTTAGACGCTTTCGAGGAAGGTAATATCGAGTTTCAAGAGACAAGAGAGAACGTAGCATGGCTGAAAAACCCGGACCATTTCAGGTTCTCGCGAAAGACTCGAATCTGCTACCCGAAGGCGAGGGTCCTGATAGGAACTTCGGCTGTCAAAACTACAATAGCTGTCTGAGTCTTGCTGCTGCGTTAAACTGGGAGAGCTTTAGCTGTAGTGGCTGCACCGGAGCTATTGATGAGACCATTCTGTGGCGAGCCAAGGTAGAGAGCAAACGAGATACTACCATACGCCAGCTGTGCGTAATTCCAAATCCCTCCGTCGTTCGATCCTTTATAAATCCAAAAGCAGCTAGCGAAGAGCCTTCAAATAGAGCTACTTCTTCAATCAATCTGCGCTCGATTCTATCCGTGCCGGGGAAAGAGGCAAAAAACGGATAACCGCTCGCCTCGGTTGCCTTATTGGGCCATAATTTCCTGGTCCCGTATTTGCTTCACGCTATTAGGTTGATAGCTTTTGCCCCATCCTGTTTTCTTCGAGTGGTGACGGTATGGAACCTTGATTCTGAAGCAAATATCGACTAGGCTAGTTAGAGACGGGTTTTTGAGTCCCAAAACAGAATAAGGTTACCGAAGAGGTGATTTAGGTTTGTTGTTACGTCCGCAATAACATGGCGGAATCGACAAGAAACATAGAGGTGGTGTCAGACGTACGAAGGTCGAGTGGTACCGAGAAGGTAGTTGCACGCGGTTTAGATCGTTTAAAGGCACAAAGTGCGCGAATAAAGACATTTGAGGTCGCACCGAGACTCGCAGTCTCGTGATGGGCAATCTGTCTCCAAACAGCCTCATAAGATTCGATGTGAGTAAGTAAAAATGCTCAGTGAACCGCGAATACTCTCGGTACTGTGCAAGGCTTTAGATAGAGCCGTTTGAATATTTGGATAGTTACCTATGCAAGAGCAACCGGAAAAGGTTTCAATCAATCAGTCTGAGGTTATCTCAAACAGCGCAGCTCCATCTGAAGAATCTGCGCAAAAAGAGCCATTTCGTGCTAAGTTTCGATCGGGAACACCGCGCCGAAAAAGCGAGCCGGTTGCCTCAACGAGCGCGACATCGGAAAAACGTTCCTCTTCCCGATTACCCCCGCTTGAGGTCGAGGTAACTGGCTTAAGACCGGTCAAACGTCACGCACCTGCTTTTTTTCGGGATAGAAGCGAAAACAACGGTCGAGATGCAACTCCACAGAAGGTATCTCCAGATTTTGAAAACGATATCCTTACTCCCGGGCGTTTTGTCACTGAGGAATTACAAAGTAATTCAACTGGAACAGAAACGGACACGGTGCCACATTTCACCGATGAGGAGTTCGATGATTGGGTAGAAGCACCACGAACCGAAAAGTTAGCTCACCAACCACGCAATATAGCGCCAGTTCAGGATCGAAGAAGAGTTGGACAGGGAGCTATGCCACGCAGACCTCAGAGAGCTTCAAGGGATCATCGGCCAGATTATAAAGAAGCTCGTTTAAATAGCGACTTCAGTGGCCAAAAGGAAAACCGTAGTCCCGTGCGTTCAAGGAACGAGTATCCAGAACAGGCACGCCCCTCTTCCGCTCAGCAACTTGGTGGACACCATGGACAACGCCGACCCTCTCGTGGAAGCCCACGGGAGCGCCGCCCACAAGGTCACTACCGGGACGACCGGTCGTTTGAAGGCAGAGGAACAGCGCAACAGCATAGATCGTCCCGAAACTCTGCTGAGCTAATCGATACTACTGCCCAACGGCTTTACGGAGCCGAACCATCTACGCGTTCAGGTTGGGCCCAAAGGGCTTCAGATCGAACAATAGGGGATCGCCGAGTTGTGAGTGAACGACGTCGCCCCATTCAGCGGCGATTGGACGATCGTTAAATTTGTGCACCTCACTACGATTCGATTGCTCGCTAATATGTGAGTGAGAACCAATTGTATCTAGAAACTTGTTGAAGAGTGAGCTTGATTTAGGTGAGCCAGAAAATAGTCCAAACATTTTTTTAGAAAAATAGGTGCGAAATCTATAGAAATTAAAATGCAGTGTCGATATGATCACCATTAGTAGGTTGTAAGAGCGGTAATTGCGAACGTTTCCACCGGGAGGATTGTAATCTGATAGATAGCTATCGATGGGATGATGCTTAGCGGTCCAATAGATAATGGGAACATTCGGAGCGACCACAATATTCGGTTTATCGGTTTTTTTAGGTTTTTTTGGTAGGCCAACTGTTTCGAATCTGCAAATAGTTGAAAGCAGTCGAAAGAGTTGGCCTGCCCCGAATAAACTTTCGTTTTTTTCGGTTTTTCTCAGGTTTCGTTGTTGGTCGTTCCTCTCTCAACACTAAATTCCCCGAAGATTTATAGTCCTCAAGCTAATTTCGTCCGAATTCAAGATATTTTTGCTCAGAAGAGCCCTATCCTCGTGCTCATACCGAAGATCTTTTGCGCTTCCTGCGACCGAGGCGATAACAAAAAGTTCCTGTTCAGCATATTTTTGACTCTTGTTATCAAGAGGCATTAAAATACAGTCAATTTTGCGGTAATTCGTGTGTTTTGACTCGACGAACGCTCGTCGGCCGTTTTTGCTGAACAGTGACAATGAAAAAAACCCTTATTCACCTTCCGAACTGGCTCGGCGACAGTATTATGGCGATGCCGGCGGTCGCTTCGTTGGTGAAAAGCTCCCCTCCCGATTCAGTAGTCGGCCTGTGTAAGCCAGCGGTACGCTCAATCTGGAGCGTGGCTTCAGTCCCTCTCCCACTAATAGAAATCCCAGCAACCCTCTCCGCGACCCTAAAGAGTCGCGAGCTGCTTCGGCCTCATGATTTTGGGCGGTGCATAGTTCTCCCGAACTCGTGGCGCGGGGCATTTATACCATTTACTGCCAGCATTCCGGTCAGACGGGGGGCGCGAGGTCACTGGCGTTCATTAATTTTGACCGATGTCGTTGATCCGACTCATCCACCAAAACACCTATCAAGGGATTACGCCACCCTGCTCGGTGTACCGGAGGAAATGCTCGAAGATAGCTCACTGATAACGGTGCCCGATCTGACCCGTGACCGAATACGGGAGATACTTTCGCGACTCGATCGGGTTTCTGCCGAAGCGCCCCTCTTTGGGATACTTCCTGGCGCGGCGCGAGGCCCCTCAAAACGTTGGTCAACCGAGTCCTTCATATCAACGGGCAAGATGCTTCAAGCCGAGCTGGGTGGTTCTATAGTTGTTCTCGGGGCAGGGAACGAGCGGCAACTTTGTCAGGAGATAGCCGATGGCATAGGTGGGAGAGCATGGTCATTTGCAGGAGCGCTCTCGTTTCTCGAAGGGTTGGGAATGATGGAATCGTGTCAGGCGCTAATTTCAAACGATAGCGGTGGAATGCACATGGCTTGGGCTCTTGGGCGTCCACTAGTTGCAATCTTTGGTATCACCGATCCGACAAAGACTGGCCCGCTCGGCTCACGAAGCTGCGTCCTCCAAAAGAGCGAACGCCGCTCGCGAAGTGTGCCCCGCGACTGCCCCGAAGCGCGCGCCGCACTCGCCCGAATCACCCCGCTTCACGTTATGGAAGCAGTCGCATCGGTAATTGCTCCATAGCAAGATTGCTCAATATAATCTCTACAATTCCTCAGATTCAAAACAGCCTCCCTCACCACCATTTCAACTTACCGTTAGCGATTGATGAGATGACAGTAGATAGTCCCGACAATCCTAATCGTGAGATTCGACCCCTCCATCAATACAGAACACCACATGACGTGCTCACCACGATATTTGGGTATCAGCGATTTCGTGGCCATCAGCAGGAGGTCATTGATGCCGTCATGCGGGGCGAAGATGTTGTCGCAATTATGCCTACAGGTACCGGCAAATCGCTCTGCTATCAAATACCTGCGCTTGCGTCGAGTGGAACAGGGATAGTTGTCTCTCCCCTTATCGCACTGATGAATGATCAGGTACGCGCACTCCGTGAGTGGGGAGTTGCAACAGCAGCTCTTAATTCGGGGAATTCCTCAGCTGAAAATGGCGATACCATTCGTGAGCTCCTGCGGGGGGAGTTGAAGGTGCTCTATATTTCGCCCGAACGACTCCTTCTTGATGGAACGATTGCGATATTGCAGGAGGCTCAGATATCGCTCATTGCGATAGACGAAGCCCACTGCGTCTCACAATGGGGACACGATTTTCGACCAGAATATCGAAGACTCTCTGTTTTGGGTGATTTTTTTCCGCATGTGCCGCGCATCGCGTTGACCGCAACAGCAGATGAGGCAACACGGAGCGATATAGTCACCGGTTTGCAGCTGCGCTCACCGACGATCTGTATTAGCGGATTTGATCGTCCCAACATCAGATACGAAGTTGTTCTTAAAGAGAATCCACGCAATCAGCTTCTCTCCTTTCTAAAAAGACAACCGGAAGATGCCAGCGGGATTGTGTATTGTCTCTCTCGGCGACGAGTTGAAACAGTTGCGGAATGGCTCTCAAAAGAGGGCTTCTCCGCACTTCCTTATCATGCAGGTTTAACACCAAAGGAGAGATCTAAAAATCAAGCTCGATTCATGGACGAGGAAGGTGTCATCATGGTGGCGACCGTTGCATTTGGGATGGGGGTCGATAAACCCGATGTCAGGTTTGTCGCTCATTTTGATCTTCCCAAAAGTATTGAAGCTTACTATCAGGAAACTGGGCGCGCGGGCCGCGATGGAGATCCAGCAACCGCATGGATGGTGTATGGTACGGGGGATCTCGTCCAGCTATTTAGGATGATCGACGAATCGACCGCACCGGAAAACCAGAAGATGATCGAGCGACAAAAGCTCGAGGCGCTTCTTGGATTTTGCGAGACAACTCGATGTCGCCGCCAGGTGTTGCTAAACTATTTTGGCGATGACGGCAAAGCTTGTGGCAATTGCGATACCTGTCTTAATCCCCCAAAAAGTATCGATGGAACCACACTCGCACAAAAGGCTCTGTCGTGCGTATATCGTTGTGATCAACGATTCGGCATCGCTCATATCATAGATGTTCTTGTCGGGGAAAAAACCGAAAAAGTCTTACGATTTGGTCACGATGTTCTTTCAACATTTGGAATCGGCTCCGATGTCCCGAAGAGGGAGTGGCGTTCTTATTTTCGGCAATTAATAGCACTCCAATGCCTTCGGGTCGATCACGCCGATTTTGGAGCTATTAAACTAGCTGAATTATCCCGACCTGTTCTATCAGGTAGTAAAAAAGTATCATTTCGTGTTGATACAACGAGCGGGCGGGTTCAAAAACAGACGAAGCGAATCCCAAGTACGATCGAACGTGATATATCATCTTCAGATGCAGCAGTTTTAAAACATTTAAAAGCAGTACGTCTCCGCATATCTCAAGAAAAGAAAATACCGCCATATATGGTATTCCACGATTCAACGCTTCGGATGATGGCAACAGAGCGGCCCCGCAGCAAAGATGAGTTATCAGTTATTCCGGGAATTGGTGCGGCGAAGTTAGCAACGTATGGAGCGCAGTTTGTCGCTGCAATTCGGGAGGCCGAGCGGGGCTGAATGGATGACACTTGCCAAGTAATCTAAAGAACACGGTAATTTCACCTTTTAAAACTCGCTCGCGTTGTGTTCTTATCGGCCCATACTTTCAAAAAACCACCAGACACCTTTTTGACGCGACAAGCATCTAACGAGGTAGCGTTTGAGTTTAAATTACCGGATTTCGTATGCCCCGCTACTCCTTATTGCCACCAATTATCTCCAAAAACCCTGAACTCGCCTCTATCGCTCTGATTCTAACCCTTATTGGACTAAGAACTCTCTCAGCAACCTTCATAAAAACCCGACGTTCACTCACGCCCGAGCGCCGAAGAGCACTCCTCGTCAACACCCGAAATCTTTTCCTTGCGCTTTCTGTCGGCGGACTCTTTACCATCTGGAGACCCGAACTAAAAGCTTTTGCTCTCTCAGTCGTCGGTATCGCGGTTGCGATGGTAATTGCGACAAAAGAGCTTATTTTGTGTTTGAGCGGGACGATAATGATTCGGCTCAACGGGGCATTTTCGGTTGGAGATAGAATTGAGGTAGGAGGATTTCGAGGCGACGTAATAGATGTAAATCTACTCGCCACAACGATCATCGAGATAGGACCAGGTCAGCTCACTCAACAATATACCGGCCGAAAAGTTGTTCTTCCGAATAGTCTTTTTGTCGGGAACGCTTTTATCAACGAAACATTTACAAACGAATTCGTTCTTCACGTATTCTCAGTTCCCGTACCGATCTCGGCTGATTGGCGAGAACTCGAGAGGTGTCTCCATGCTGCAGCGGAAGAAGCGTCTGCACCATATATTGAAGAGGCGCGCGCCCACCTAAATCGACTTGCGATCAATGAAGCGCTCAACATGCCCCCTGTCGAGGTTCGAGTAACCCTTCAGATCCCAGAACCTGATCGACTAAATCTTATCGTCCGTCTTCCCACTCCCGCTCGATCAAAGGGCAGGATCGAACAGGCTATTTTGCGAAAATCAATGGATTGTTTTGGGGCTTGGCGAAAACATTCAGCTTGATATATCGATGATTCACGGGCTATCGCCCACTATCCCAGCCTCTTTTTTTTCAACCCTCATCAATCGAAACGTTTTCACGAAAACTTTTCTTTGCAGCTTCCGTTGAATAGAAGTAATGGCGTTCGGGCCCCACGAAAATCTCTCTTATCGACCGTACCCCTATCACCACATTCGTCATAAACACTTCATCGGCAGAGAGGAGATCTTCGAGTGAATATGCTCCCTGCTCGACGTCAACCGATCGTTGTTCAATTATGCGCTGTCGCAAGACTCCATCGACAATGCCACACTCGCGAGAGGGAGTGTAGAGCTTAGAACCCTTTCGCCAAAAAATATTTGCCGAGGTTGCTTCACTGACAAAACCATCCTCAGAGAGGAGGATAGCATCATCGTATCCCGATTCCTGAGCCTCTATTCCAGCAAGAGTACTCGTCAAACCCTGCGCAAGTTTGCAACCCGGAGGAAGAGCCGCCGGGGATGGCCTTTTATAGCTTGAAATACCCACTTTTAACGGTTCTTCCCATTTTATCTCATTACACTCAATGGTCTCTAAAAGAGTATCACTCATCCGCGATCGCGGTTTGTAGCCCCGCTCACCCCCCGCTCGCGATACAGAGATCCTTACCAAACCGGCAATGACGGAATTCAGATCAAGTATCGTCTTAATGTCGGCCTCTAATGCATCGATATCGACCTCAAGACGCAGCGCGTCCGCACCTGCAAGAAGTCGTGCTCGATGAAGCTCCCACCAGATTGGACCGCCGCGTGCCAACCGAACCGTTTCAAAGATAGCATCCCCGTATCGCGCTGCCCTGCTTGAGGCAGGTAAAACAGGCCCATCGGCTCGAAATGGAGATCTGTTAAACAGAACAAATTTATCACTATAAGACACAATTAATCTCCAAAGCACCCAGTCTGGTAAAAACTACGAGCAACTAAGCTGCGGTCACTATTTGCAAACTCGGCATCAATTTCCAGAGACACTCTTGATATTCTTGATCTGGATCGGAATCAATTGTAATACCTCCCCCAGCCCACAAAGACACAACACCTTCCTCACTCGATATAGTGCGGATGGCGACGTTGTGGTGGTTACTCCTACCTCCACCAAAGTATCCGATAGCACCACAATAACAATCTCGCCAGTGTGACTCCGACTGCGCGATAGCCCGCATTGCCGCAATTTTCGGAGCTCCGGTGATTGAGCCTGCAGGAAAAAGAGAATCCCACACATCCGCAGTTGTAGTATTGCCGCTCCTTCGGCCCGAAATAGTGCTTACTGTATGATAGACTGATGGATGAGCTTCAATCATTCCGTGATTCTCTACAACGACCGTTCCGGGCTCGCAGACCCGATTAAGATCATTACGAACAAGGTCAACAATCATCGCAAGCTCAGCCCTATCTTTGGTTGAGTTTTTAAGCTCTTCTATCGCACGAACGTTTTCCTCATCCGAACCTAATCGAGGTCGCGTCCCCTTTATCGGAGCAGAGACAAGCTTTGTCTCCTCTTCTCTTAAAAATAGCTCTGGTGAGCCACTCGCAATTATTCTTTTATCAAAGCTCATCATCGCCATCTGTGCTGCGCGCCCCCCTCCGAGCAGCCATTTAGCAGTAGAAACAGGATCGAGCGCACCTTCCACTTTCAGATGAAGAGAAAGATTTGCTTGATACACATCGCCAGAGCGAATAAGTTCTTGTATGCCGAGTATTCGCTCTCGATAAGGCACCCGCGATGCTGAGGGAATATTATCCAGCAGATGAGTGAGTGACTGAATTGGATTTTCAGATCGAAGCGATGCTTGAATTTCATCTCTCAATAGGGCCCGCGAAATTGGAGCCTCTCCAGAATTTGAAAGTATTACCTTTTCCCCTTTACTAAGCCATTCCTCTCCAATTTCGGTGAACGAGAGTTTACATTCCCTAACCTCTTCTCCCGAAATCCGAATTACGGTCTCAAAGAGACCGTACCAGCCTAGTATTCCATCAGGTCGACTCGGAGATAGAACGCGATGATGATGCATCAGCGCCTCGTAACTCATATACCCTGAGATAAAAGGGATCGGCTCAGAAAAGTTTTCGGCCACCTCGTCTACTAGGCGAAAAAAATCAGTGGGCGAAATTCCACTTGCTGACCTGCACTCTTGATTTAGACAATCAATCTCGGCCGGTTTTCGCAGATAAACACCTCCAACACAATCAAGAAAAAGCCATTGAATATCTCTGGAACCATATCGCTCGGATAAAAAAATCGCGGGTAATTGAACAGAAAGAGCTTCAACAATCCGAGATGACGACCAATCGGAAAGAGCTATTTTCGAGCAACGTATCAGGGAGCACTTCATAGTGATTTGGTTTGTGAGATGAGGTATTTGGATACCATCGACTATGCGCACGCTAGACTGTTGAGCGCAATATTAATGAAATTAGAAATTATCGTATCGCCATCTTCGCTGAGAAATGATTCTGGATGAAATTGAACCCCAAAAAAGGGATATTCACAGTGATGTATCGCCATAATTTCGCCCTCTTCGGTTCGAGCATCAACAACGAGCTGCTCAGGCATGGTCGTGTGGCACAAAACGAGTGAATGATAGCGAGCGACGGTACACGGTTGAGGAAGCCTCTCAAATATACCGCAACCTGTATGCTCAATCGCAGCGGTCTTACCATGAAAAGGATACCGCGCCCGAACAACTCGAGCACCACTCCATGCTCCAATAATTTGGTGTCCCAGACAAACTCCTAACACAGGTATGCGCCGAGAAGCTGCTAAGGTAAGACATTCACGCGATATTCCTCCAGCTCGTTCATCTCCAGGACCCGGTGCGAGCACTATCGCCCGTGGATTTTGAACAAAAAGATCAGAGGCTTCAATTTCATCATTTTTAAACACGAGCAGCGGGGCGAAATCGCTGAGAAGACACCGAAACTGAGCAACCACGTTAAAGGTGAAAGAGTCATAATTATCGATCACGATGAAAGGGCGTTGCTGTCGATTCACACGCTATTGCTCCTTAAAACTGTTCCGACAAGGTGCAGCGAACCGAGCACGATAAGACGACCCTCTTCAGCTGTACGTGCTATCTGAGAGCCACGCGACATCGCGGCCTCAACTGATGACTCCAGATAAACTGGAGCCAGAATCTTGATTGGATCCTCTCCGGGCCCAAGAGCAACACCATCAATCGTTCCGCAAAAAATCACAAGAGCAATCAGATCATCAAGGGGCAGCTCATTGAGCAACTGACGCAAGGAGCGATTTCGAGAGCATGCGGCAACCAAAATCATCGGCTTCCTCTCCTCTGAGGCAAGCCACTCTCCTATAGCCGCTGCTCCCGCCACATTGTGAGCCGCATCACACAAAAGTTCCCATCGAGGAGGAAACTTTTCAGCAATTTCGCGACCCTCAAGCCGTTGCAAACGACCCGACCAGGTCGCCTTTAAGACTCCCTTTCTTCGAGATTCAACGCTGGTCGGAAGGAAATCAGCAAGAGCATGACAGGTAACCACCGCAACCGCCGCATTGGTATGTTGATGAGTCCCCTTCAATGTCGGTAGCGGGACAACCTCCTCAAACCGCTTCCCACACAAATCGCCCGAAACAACCAAACTTTCCGATGAAGTCGTAAAATTCCACGCACCGCCGGCATCAAAAAGAGGCACCCCCGCTTTATCTGCCTCTTTTCGCAAAACGCCACTGACTGACTTAGTCTGCGGCGCGACAACGCATGAACCACTTCCCTTAATTATACCAGATTTATGCCAAGCGATCGATTCGAGCGAATCTCCAAGAAACTCCTGATGATCAAAACTTATTGGAGTAATAACCGAACAGAGCACCTCGGGACATACATTCGTTGCATCATAGCGCCCTCCGAGACCAACCTCCACCAGAGTGACGTCAGCAGTACGTTTTGAATAAAGCAACAACGCCGCTGCGGTAAATCCCTCGAAATGGCTCACCGTGATACCAGATTTTGCCTCCGCGCGGCGACACTCTTCAAGCGCTTCGAAAAGTTCAGCTTCCGGCACTATTTCTCCTGAAAGAACGACCCTCTCATTCCAGGAGATCAGATGCGGCGAAGTATAGGCATGAACTGAATATCCTTGACACTCAAAGATAGATCGTAAAAAGGCTATCGTGGAACCTTTTCCATTTGTGCCAGCAACGTGGATTACCGGCGGCAATCGGCGCTCTGGATTGCCGAGAGCATCCAGAAGTAACTGCATGCGCTCAAGGCCTGGCACTATCTCGTGAAAACGGCTAAATGGCGGCCAATGAGGAATAGTCACGTGGGGCCCAATAACTCTTCACTAAAGGAAATTACCCCTAATCTAATAAGAGCGCCGTATGATCTTCTGATTCAACGCCCTTGTCTTTTTTGCCGCAAAGTGAGGAGGATTTCGAGAATAAGTCCAGAGATATGCCTCCTCGAATAATTATTTATTCTCAACGTCTACTTTGGACAAACTCGGCAGGTCGTCTTTAAATCTCGAACCTTATTTATGAGATTAGAGAGCTGTTCAGAGCTACGGGTCGGCGCCGGATCTCCAGCTCCGCCGGAACCCGAGCACTTAACTACCGAGCGAGCAAGCTTTGCAGCCTCGTTCGCATAGTCTCTCAAAATCGCCTTGATTCCATTGACCTCATTTTTGAAGCTCAGACTTATACATGAGGCGCTGCATACCTTAATTGATTTTAATATTCGGCTTTTAACTTCTCGCTGAACTCGTCGCTGATAGGATTTCGAAACTACTGCCCGAGATGACGATGAATAAGGCTTACAATTTTTGTTCAAACTAGCCCGTTTCATATCAGCGGTCCAATATACACCGATTCGAGCCGCAGTCCTTGTCAAGTTCGAGGCAATATTTCTCATTTCTGTCGTCGGCTTAACGAAAGTACACACTGCCGCTGGAGTTGCTGTCGGTGAAGGATTTGGAGTTTGGAAAGGAGCAATTGTCGCCGCTGGTGTAGGAGTCAAAGTGGCAGTAGGCGTTGCGGTTGCAGTTGCTGTTGGGGTGTTTGTCCTAGTAGCTGTAGGGGTAGCCGTCGGAGTGCTTGTTGCAGTCGCGGTTGGCGTGCTAGTGCGTGTCGCGGTTGCTGTTGGAGTACTTGTCCTAGTAGCGGTCGCAGTCGCGGTGGCAGTTGCTGTGGCCGTCGGAGTAGATGTACTTGTTGATGTCGCGGTGGCAGTTGCCGTTGGGGTGCTTGTCCTAGTAGCTGTAGGGGTAGCCGTCGCCGTTGCCGTGGATGTAGGGGTAGATGTCGCCGTAGGAGTAATTGTCGGCGTTGCAGTTGCAGTGGGGGTTGCAGTAGCGGTGGGAGTACTGGTCCACGTCGAAGTTGCGGTTGGTGTCGCAGTAGCAGTCGGAGTCGGAGTAACAGTAGGGGTTGGCGTTGGAGTTACGCACCACGCTGCGGTTGTAATAAGCTCGCGGGCGAACGAAAAACCGTGGACTATGGCAGATGCTGGAAATCTCGATGGGTCAAACCCCCGAGCAATGAGCTGATCCACCGTCAGTTGAGTTATCGGCCCCGCGAATGATCCAGAATTAATTACATTCAAGCTGAAAGAAGAGCCAAAATAATTTATGTCCAAGGCGACGTTACTACATGACGGCCCGTATGCAGCGGAACCGCCGAGCGCTGTAACTCTGCTCTGGTAGTCTGCATACGTCGCAAAACCTAAATTCGACGCTGAGACACTCTTTGCCGAAACGTCCCGATATACGCCGAGACTGAAAACTCCAGAATCGTTTGACGGGGCAAAACGAACCGCCGTCAACTTATTGAGGGCACTCGCCTCATACAGCGGCGTATTAGTGAAGTTAATGAAAAGGTCACCCCACGAGATTGAACCGTTCAAGGCGGTCTCCGAAATTCCAGCTAACGGCATCGCTCCTACGATTGCGACTAATACTTCCGTACCGGTTTCCTGCAACGCGATTCCGTGCATTTCATAGCTTGTGCCTAATGTCGATCCAGAAACTCCATCCAACCAATTATCAACCGCATACCTCCAACCATTAAAATTTGGCGCATTCAAACATCGAGTGTCGAAAGAGGCTGTATCGTTTAAGCACTCAGCGGCAACCGACATGACAGCACTGTCCATCCCAGTTGGGCATACCACAGGTTGTGCATTTGCATCAGGTATGGCGTAAAAAGCCAACATACATGAGGCTAACAGAAACCCCTTTACTATGCGTTTCGTGCTTTCAAGGCTATTTTTCAGAACGGTTTCAGTCGGAGCCATAATTAATCCTCAAGTATCACTGCCCTCACTAATCGCCTTCTGAGGTCAATATGGTTCAAACCTTTTTATAAAAAACACCATTGAGCGTCCTCAAACCTCCTGAGAAAAGGGGTGACCCCACCTTTTCGAACGCCAGCTTATTACCACACGAAGAGCTAATCTTCAATCATTTCAGCGAAAAATTTCTCGTATTGAGTCGTCACGTTCTCCCAGGAAAAATGGGTAGCGGCTCGGCGTGCGGCCGATTCCCTCAGGGTAAAAAGGACAGTAGGATCACCAGCAATTTGTTTAAATTTCTGGCTTAGATCATTGAAATCATTGCGATTATAATACCAACCAGCATCAGCAAGAACCTCAACGTGCTCCGGCGTATCGTTAGCAATAATCGCATTGCCGTAGGCCATCGCTTCTACGAGAGCCGGATGAGTCCCCCCAACTTCGGTCGCCTGAATGTAGGCATAGGCATGAGACTGTAGCTCCTGATATGCCTCTCCAAATTGATAACCAGTGAAGATAACCGAGGGTCCCGCAGCGCGATGTACCGACTCAATGTATTTCTTGGCGTAAGGAGCGTCTCCAACCATCACCAGCGGAATGCTGATGCCACTCTGACGATATGCCTGAACAACCCCAAGAGCATTATTCTCCGGCTCAAAACGGCTAACATATAGAAGATATTCCCGAGATTTAAGACCAAACCGCGCAAGAACTTCTCCCGCCTCCCGACGCACAACTCTCGCCCCATAAGCTATTGAAACGGGGCTAACCCCGAAACGCTCCCGATAATACGAAGCAATTACATCGGCATCAGCGACGACCCGATCACCAAACCACACCGAGCACTGCTCCCCAAGCCGATACCAGAGCCGCCCAGCGAGTCCCCACTTCGATCGCCTTCGCTCAATACCATCCACGTTTATCGCAACGGGGACTCTCGCCAAACGACACAGCCATGCAAATGGACTATTTGCGGCGTTACACAACAAAACCACATCAACCCCGAGCCGCCCCACAGAACCGAGCGAGGTAATCGCTGCAAGAGGCGTCTCCAGATGTTTTGAAAATATCGTAGGTGAATAACGTACCTCTATGCCGTTAAGATTCGTCGGTTCACGGCTCTCCCCGAACTTACGACGGCCAAAAACCGTAACCTGATGACCGCGTTCAACGAGAAGCTGGGCCAGCTCCTGTGCAAAGGTCTCAAAGCCCCCATAAGCCGCTGGAATACCCCGTGTTCCCGCAATCGCGATATGCATACTGTCCCCCGCTCCTGGATAGTTTCAGAGGCGGGAGTATACCTATATTGGTAAACGCTCTCTACCCCCCCTTCTTTGCGGCGAGTGATTCAATCTGGGGGGACTATCTCTTTTATCTCAAGGTAGGTACGATTGGGTCCGAATACACAACACGATGGGATGAGAATCGCATAATCTGTACAGGGAGGCTTTGAGGGATTTGTGGACAAGTAGGGCTTTACCGGATTGACGCAGCAAGGTCCCGAAAAATGCTCACGACGGAATCATTTTTCACCGCCTTGATGTCACTACTCCACTAGAGGGCAAATCCCATTAGCCAGTTAGATTCTCTACCAGAGAATATTAAATCCTCCGTCAGATTTTGAATAAGTAAGATATTAACGAAGCAAAAATTGAGCTTTATGGAAACGAGCGGTTTACCAGAGCTTCCAATACCTCAGATCGAGTTCATCTTCGAGACGCTCCTTGGCCCCGCGGCGGTCCGATCGGTGCTTCTTGAAACTATACTATTTGCTTTTTTCGTTTATATGGCCTCCGCGCTCTATTGCGCCACCAAGGACAAACGTGGGCTCCGACTTCTTTGGGATATCGTAACTTCTCCGGTTGCCACCGTCAGCCGTAATTTTTCCTCAGCGGGACGTCGCCCGAAACGATCTAAAAATAACGAACTCGGATCGGGGGATCTTGCGACAAATGAGCAAATTCTCGAATGGACCCGCCCATCCGGCGAAAAGGGGGATACTAAACTCAAAGTGGATGGTCTTCGGGGTGCGCAGGGCGTTGCACTGCCAACTGGCGAATTGATTATCGCGAGAGAAAAGCGTAACCGTCACGTTTTGATCATCTCAAAAACAGGGGGTGGTAAAACCACCAAGATGATCTTGCCGATGCTCTACAGCGATGCCCTTTGCCCCGATCGCTCAACAATAGTGATCGACTCAAAACCAGAGATGTGGCGTAAACTTGCTGGGATGACCCGAAAGTACAATCCCGACAAAGAGATTTTTCTTTTTAATCCACTCGATAGAGCGCGAAGCTTAAGTTGGAATATTCTCGCGAAAGTTGAGGACGATACCGATGCAAAACTTATCGCCAACACAGTAGTGATGGCGACCGATCAGCCGGGTTCAAAATCAGATAGCCCATTCTTTCGAAATAACGCACTCGCGATTTTGAACGCCATAATGGTGGGATTGCTGCACGATCCAAACGATACTCTCTCGATGCCTCGTGTGCATGAATTGGTGCAGTCAGGTGTTAAACCGCTCTGTAACTGGCTTGAATCTCACCCTCATGCGTACCGAAACACACGCACCTTTATCGAATTAGTTCGCGCAGGTTCACAGAACGCTGACACTATAATGTCGGAACTGAGTATGCGTCTCTCAGCGTGGGACCTCTCGGCAATTCGGGCAACAACCGCACTACCTGAGCTTGATCTCGAAACCTTAATTCAGAAACCAACTCTCTTTGTTGTTGAATTGCGCGAATCAGAGCTCGAGATGTTGCGCCCGATGGCGAACGTTATCGTGGTGGAGCTGCTTCGCTTCCTTACCAAACGGGCCGAGCAGTGCCCTGGCCTCACCCTCCCCCGACCCGTAGGGCTCGTCATCGACGAATTCGCGAGTGCGCTCGGGCGGCTGCCCGATATTCATGTAAAGCTTAATACCCTTCGCTCCCGTAACGTCAGTATCTGCGCAGCCATACAGTCTACCGCCCAGATTAAAGCAAATTACGCCGATGATGCAGATTCTGTGCTTGCCGGTTTTTCAACTAAAATACTGATGCCCCCCCTTGACCTTGTCGACTCAGAGTGGGGCTCAAAGGAATCGGGTCAGATGACGATTCGGTTCAAAACTAGCTCAAAGGGAAGCAACAAAAAGCTCACCGAATTTTTTGCCAGCAAAAATGACGGCTCGCAAGAGCAGGTACAACAACGCCCCGTACTAACTCCAGATGAAATCGGGCGACCAACCGATAATATCAACACATTCTTCATGCCGAATACACCGGTTTTTCAGGGTTATTTGGTTCCAATCTACAAAGACAAGCTCGTTTATAGCCGAATCAAGGAGTTCGACGAAGAAGCTTCCGATCTGAAGCTGCGGACCGAACCGATCCCCTACGAAGAAAAGCTTCCCGATGCACCTCCTGCTGAGGGTCAAAGCACTCCCGTTGGCCCATCTCCAGGGGTAACTAACACTTCTGGATGGACCGAAGATCAGATAAACAACAAACTTGCTGAGGTAAAAGGAAAGCTTGATTGGGAAAATACAACGGGAAGCGCGCGTAAATGGTGGGAAGCTTTTGAAAATGAAAACAAAACCCGCACCGCGCTAGTTCTGCGCCTCGCAGAGGAGCTCGCTTACCGCAAAGCCACAATAACTGAGTTTTTCCTCGCCTACGTTTACAGCAATACTGACAACATTCAGGCAAATCTAAGCTACCTTGACTACACCCGCCTCAAAAAAGAGGAGGAGAAAAAGAAAAAAGAGGCCGCCGCAAAATCATCTGGACAGGCAGCTTAAAAAAGCAGCGGAACTCTCGGCAGGAATATTTTCTCCGTTACAAGCTCTCAACCCCAGAGATATCCTCCTCGGGCAATCACCGCAGCAGCTATCTTTGCAGTTTCGCCATCCTCATTGGTGGTTAGGCGGCGAATATTTTGATTAACTCGCCGTTTCAGATCGTGAATAATCCACGTTGCAAGAGCGGTAGCTTCTGCCGAGGCAAGCGCACCTATAGACCTCTCATGCGCAACTCTCACCAATACACACCACCCCACATATAGATCAATTGCACAATCGGCGAGACGCTTTACCGTAAGCTGTTCTTCAGCGATCTTTCGTCTATGAAGACGAACGGCACCATCGAGACTATGCGCAAACGCCGCCGAATATTTGGTAAGAATTCTAAATAACGGTGCAAGCTCTCCCTCCTCAAGCACCCCACCCTGCGCTACCTGGGGAAGATATTCTACTATCCGTTTTGCAGCGTAATCTCCCATCGCCATGACCGCAGCACTTGGTTCCGAGAGAATAGAGCCAACTCCCTGCCCAAGTCGCTCAAGATATTTCCCCGCCTCTTTTGCTCCGGACAATCCGATATAGAGCCTAAGGATTTCATTGGTTCCCTCGAAGATCCTGTTTATTCGCGAATCCCGCACGATTCGCTCAAAGGGATACTCACGCATGAAGCCATTACCACCTGCGATCTGCAACGCCTCGTCAGCAACACGCCATAGCGCCTCAGTGCCGAATACCTTGCTAACAGCCGCTTCAAGAGAAAAATCCTCCGATCCTGAATCGATAAGGGTCGCTACTCTTTGCACCACCGCCTCAGTCGCGTAGCAGAGAGCGGTCATTTGAGCGATTTTATCCTGAATTAATCCAAACGATGAAAGAGGCTGTCCGAACTGTTTTCGTTGATTTGCATGAGCGGTGGCAAGCTCAATACATCGCTTCATCGCCCCGACACATCCTCCACCAAGTCCTGTTCTTCCATTATTTAGTATCGCCATCGCGATCTTAAATCCCCCTCCCGGAGCCCCAAGGACATTCTCTGGCGGAACCCTAACAGCATCAAATCGCACCGAACAGGTCGCGGAGGCGCGAATCCCCATCTTGTCCTCTTTAGGCCCAGAGCTCACCCCGCCAAAACTTCGTTCAACAATAAATGCCGTAATCTCTCCTTCACCATCTCCAGTTCGCGCAAACACCGTGAAAACCTCAGCGAATGACCCGTTCGTAATCCAGATCTTCTCACCGGTAAGCAACCACGAGCCATCCGATTGTCGCTGCGCCTTTGTTGAAATTGAGGCTGCATCAGAACCACTTCCCGCCTCAGTAAGACAGAACGCCGCACGAAATTCACCTGTCGCAAGCCGCGGCAAATACCGAGCCTTTTGATCATCTGATCCAAATAGCAAAATGCCCTTCATACCGATCGATGAGTGCGCACCAAGAGTCAGCGAGGTTGAAGCATCAACTCGAGAAACCTCTTCAAGAACTCGCGCATACTCACGGGCACTACACCCAAAACCACCATATTCCTCTGGAATAACGAGTCCAAATAAACCTAATTCAGCAAGCTCCGCGATATACTCGTCCGGCTGAGCTCCCTCAACATCGAAGCAGCGATACGACTCGCCGTGCTCCGCAAGAAATCGCCGCACCGAATCCAACACCATCCCAACGGTTTCCTCTCTCTCTTTCGGCAACGACCCGATCGGCAAAATTCGTTGAAGCGAAACATCGCCGATAAAAAGCCCTCGAAGAAAGCTCTCGCTATCAGTTGCCTTACTCATCGAAACCCCCTTTTTTGAACGTGGTATTCCGGCCCAAACAGCCGAGGACCCTTTGAGTATCGTACTCTGCTGAGAGGGGGTGGTTCTAGGGGTAAATTGTGGCTTCGGGGGAACCACCCAAGCGCGATGTTCGGAGCGACCGTCTCCTTAAAGAGCCAATTAACCCAATTAACATCTCTCTCTAAATTCGCAAATTTGTGATATAATTTTCCTCTGTACAGGGACATTATTGTAATCACACCTTTAACAACCCTAACCTGTTCCCCTCAAACACCCGCGCAATCGCCTCCTGAAACGGCACCACAAGAACCTCCTTCCCCGTTAGGAGACTAACGGTATAAGGTTTTGAGTTCGTAGATACACAGTACAATTCGGCCTCCGGATACTCCCGTGAAAAAAGTTCCAGACCTGCGAGATCCTCACGATAAACCATTGGATTAGACTTAATCTCGACAGCCTTCGGCGGCTCGAGCCGTCCTCTTGAAAGCACAAGATCCACCTCAGCACTTCCAGTGCTATAAAATGAGAGCGCATAGTCGAGCGAATTATAATCGTTAGCCCGATAGAATTCGTTAATCACAAACTGTTCAAACAATCTTCCAAATCGGGGGGAGCCTACCTCAAGAGGAAGATTGAGCTCACGAGCAGCAGCATTAAGCACACCGGTATCAAAGAAGAAAAATTTTGGGCTCTTTATAATCTGCTTCTTTGCCGATCGCTCCCACCCCGGCAGTTTTATGACGAGCAACGTATCGATCAGAATCTGAAAGTAGTAACTAATCGTCTTGTCGGAAACCGCGATCCGACGTGCCATTTTTTTGAAATTGACTACCTCACCATTCAGCTGAGCTGCAACGTCGATAAAGGTAAAAAATTTATCTAGTCGCTGTACCAAAACCTCCTGTTGGATCTCCTCCTTCAGATAGGTATCAACATAAGACCGCAGCGCAATTCCCCTGTTTTCTGCTGAATAAATCGCTGGCACCGTGCCGAATTGAAGGACGGTGAGGAGATCGAAATCGCTATCTTTTATTTCGCAATAGGTAAATGGGTGCAACCGCATCGAGAGAGCGCGTGATGCAAGAAGGTTAGATCCTGTAGTTTTTAATTTTCGTGCGCTTGATCCAGTTAGGAGGAACCTGACTCTTTTTTTGTGTTTCTCGATAAGAAGATGGCAGACGTCAAGCAGCTCCGGAATCCTCTGGACCTCATCAATCAACACCGACAAAACTGCCGACCCCTTGCAGCTGGAGAGCCTGCTCTCAACTTCACGGATCACCTGCGAGGGGTCAGTGAGCAATCTCTTGAACTCAGTTGGATCGAGGAGATCGTACGTAAAAGATTCAGGTTGGGACGCCACCCACTCCTGAGAAAGCTGAGTTTTCCCCAACCCCCGCGCCCCCAAAAGAAGCCCCGAGGATGTTTTGCCCAATACTTTCGATATGTTAACTTGTCGCGGAATCATACTTCGGATTTTCTAGGAAAATGCGAAGTAAGGATATGCGACTTGGGGGGATGGGGCAATGGGGGATTTGGTGGGTGGGGTGGGTGGAAATACCAGATCGGGATCTCTTTATCTTAGAGGCATAGCGGGGTATGGAGTGTAGGAGCTTGGGGTCGCCATAGTCGATTTTAAAAAACGCAGCCCTCATTGGTGGATGCCATGAATGTGCATTTGAAGGGGTGAGGGAGAGGAAGGAGAGCAAGAAAAGGGAACCCCCTGGTCCGGCCGAAGCGGGAGCAGGGGGTGGGAAAACCGGGGTTACAAACCCAGAGCCGCGAGCGAGTCCTCGAGGCTATCGAAAACCGGCATGCCCCAGGCTTGCCATTTTTGTAGCGCGCCTTCCGTGTGGAAAACGCGGTCGACGGCACCCGGCCGGTTCCAGATGACCCAGTTCTGGGGCACTGAAAAGTCCTCCAACGCGATATTGGAGGCTGCAGCTCCTTGAAAGAGCCGAGCGGCGAAGTTGGGGTGTTGCGGACAACACCCTCCTCCACCATAAAGCCCCGGAGCATTGAGCTTTCCCCGAAAAGCTTCCCATTCAGAGCCGTTGGCTTTCGCTATCCAGCGGTCATAAGTCTCTGCGACTTGCTTCCGCTCTTCGCCCACGACTGGAGGTCGGAGGGCGATCACCTTACCCTGGTAGCCCGCCAACAGGAGAAGGGGCAAGG
>JBIJBT010000026.1:0-32712 GCA_044345055.1 Bdellovibrionota bacterium | reverse complement strand
AAATCAGATTGTTCTTCATGTAGAGAAGTTATCATCGATATCGCCCCACATAAGCTCTCTTCAGCGATGCTATTTTCACTTCTTAAGGCTGAAGAGCCGAAGCTTCGGATAAAGGCGTTGAATCGTCTCGCTCAGTACAAAGATATTGGTGCGATTAATCTTCTCCGCAACTCTTATGATGATGAAAAAGACGGCCAAGTTCGAGAGGTGTATGCGAACTTGTTTCCATCTTTGGTCAATTCTACCGAATAACCGAGCAATCGCTCACGGAGTTTTCCTTTGAAAAATCGACTACTGTTGGTTACCCTCCTGATGGCGCTCTCGGGGTGTTTTTCGAGCCCACATCTCTCAGGCCTTATCGGTCAGGAGGCGCCTTTGGTTCGATTTACTGCCATGGATGGTACTTATCGATCTACAAATGAATTTAAGGGCAAGACCGTAGTAGTGGTCTTTTGGGCAGAGTGGTGTATGTTCTCTAAGCCTGTAATTGAAGAGCTCAATGAGTTAGCATCTCAAAAGCGATCCGATCAAACAATCTTTCTTGCGGTTAGCATCGACCCTGCTACCTCATTTCCACGTCTCCAAAGGCGAATTCAAGAGGAGCATCTTAATCATCTGGAGCACGCCTTTTCAGGAAACGCACTTCTCGATGAAGCATACCAGACCTTGAAAGCCCAAGAGCTTCCACATCTTTATGTTATCGATCCAAAAGGCCTCATTATCGCTGAGGGGCACGATGCTGATGTAGCATTAAATGGATTAGAACAGGTTGGAAGGAAAGGGTAGGGAACTCAACGACTCTTTAGGCGCGGTTTACAACAAGCTAAACGGTGTAGATTCTGTTTCGACTCCATTTAGCTTGTTGTAATTATATCAATATATATTGATATAATTGATTATTCCGCCATTCATGTCTCGCTCCGCAGAGCCCGCCAAAAGACTATGGCGGCGACACGATGGCGGCCGAAACTACTGAGCAGCCTGCTGCTCTCTCCTTTCGAATATTTCATCAATGAGGCCGTATTCTTTTGCCTCCATTGAAGTCATAAAGCGATCGCGATCTGTGTCGCGCTCAATCTGTTCAACTTGTTGTCCGGTATGTCGAGCAAGAATTTGGTTGAGCTCTGCTTTAACTCGAAGCATCTCTTTTGCCTGAATCTCAACATCGGAGGCTTGTCCTCTAAATCCTCCCAAAGGCTGATGGATCATTATACGCGCGTGAGGTAGTGCCGAACGCTTTCCTTTTGCGCCCCCAGCAAGTAAAACAGCTCCCATGCTCGCGGCCTGTCCTACGCATACTGTCGCGACATCGGGCCGGATGTATTGCATCGTATCGTATATAGCCAAACCTGCAGTAACCACTCCGCCTGGGCTATTAATATAGAGGAAAATATCACGCTCGGGATCTTCAGATTCGAGAAAGAGTAGCTGCGCCGTGATAACGTTCGCTACTACGTCATTAACTTCAGTACCGAGAAAAATAATTCGGTCCTTTAGTAGCCGTGAATAAATATCGTAAGATCGCTCGCCACGACCTGTCTGCTCGATAACATAGGGAATGTAGTGGGTCACATGTTCTCCGATTGATGGTGGTTAACGAGTGATTGCGTTGATGGGGCTAAGGGGAGTTGAGCGGCAGCTTTAGTGGAGGTTTGCACCTCTTGGAGGGTTGATAACGCACGCTACCTACTTCTTAATTGGCAACTGAAGCCCATTAAGAAGTAACCTCAATTACCCACAAAGAGATTACCTGACCCGAGTTAGACCGGCAATTACCAATCTTTGCGACCCAAGGTCAGATTCCATTTAGCAGAGAACAGTAGTTTCTTTAAAGCTACTCAGCGGCGGCTGACTCAACCCCTTCCTGAGTCTGCTCAGGAGAACCCGACTCGCTATTCTGTTTGTCATCACTACTTTCGATGGCTTCAGGAGATGAGCTATCTTCAGACTTAGCTGGAGCCTGATATTGGACCGTTGCGCGGCTTTCAAGCAGTTCAATGACCTTCGTCCGAACGACTTCAAGCTCTAGCATTCTTAAACGACCCCGCGAAGCCGTTACCCACCTCTCAACCGATGCTACAGATTGTCCACTCGATCTTGCTTGCTCTGTAATAAGAGCGGAAACTTCTTCAACAGATGGAGTGATACCCTCAAGCTTGGCCACCTGGTCAACAATAATTTGAGCCCGAACTCTATCAGCTGCCATCTGTCCGAGCGGCTCTCGAAGCATATCTAGCGAGAGTGTAGAGGCAGATTCTCCGCCAAACTGACGAGCCAAAAGGCTCAACTCCTGATCGATCAGGGGCGGCGGAACTTCAAATTGGTTTAGAGTTACGAGCTGGTTAAGAATCTGAGATCGAACAGAGTCCCGAGCCTCAACATCAAAAGATTCACTTAAACGCTTTGCGACTGTCGCACGAAGATCTTCAACGGTTTGTGCGGTCGGTTCAGCTAATTTCGCAAAGGCATCATCTACTTCTGGCAGTGTCGTTGAATATATTGCCGTTACAGCAATTTCAAATTCCACCGGACGAGCCTTCTTTCCCTCTTCTCGGTGAAGAATAGAGACACGCTTCTTTCCACCTACCGGTGTTGTTCGGAGAGCTTCTTCAACCTGCGGAGGTACGGATGAGGTGCCTATTTCGATCTGCATATCTTGAGGTTCAGACTTTTCTTTCGGCATCCCAACGGCTCTTGCTGTAAAAGCAACGGTATCGCCGACCTCTGCGGTTGTCCGTGATTCAATCGGGTTCAAAACCGGATGCTTCTTTCGTAGTCCATCAATTGTCTTATCGATGTACTCCTCGGTAACCTCCGGACGGACTGCAGTAATTTCGAAACTTTCGGTCCCAGTTATAGTCGGCTCAGGCACTACAAATACTTTCGCTGAGAATGAGAAGCTCTCTGTCGAATCAGCCTCAAGGACCGATTCTGGAGGAAGCATTGCTGCGTCGAAATTCCAATCAGGCTCCCCAACAACTCGGAGTGCATTATCCGCTATCGCTTTATCTAAAGCTTCTCCGGCTAGCTCAGTAGTTGTTTCGAGAAGCACCCGTTGGCCGAAGGTTTTCCTCACTAGATCGCGAGGGGCCTTCCCTTTTCTGAAACCCTTGATAGGGGTCTTTGCAGCAAGCGAAGTAAGAGACTTGTCGACTCGTGCTGAGATAAGATTGTACGGCACGTTAGCTCGGATCTCTTTGGATATGAGATCGATGTCATGGATCGATGTTTGCACTTCCATAGCTCGTAAATCCTCTCTTTCTTACTGTATGCTGGATCTGAATCTTGGGACTGCCTCGTCTGTCAAAACAAAGACAATCGAAATTTGGAATGGTCTCTTCCGAAAAGCTGCATTTCGGACGCTCACGGATTTCCGTATCCGAGGGCGTCTTGCATTCACGGGAATTTTTTAGGGTCAATTGCGGGAGGGGGGACTTGAACCCCCACGCCTTGCGGCACCAGATCCTAAATCTGGCGTGTCTGCCATTTCACCACCCCCGCTCAACCACCAGAAGGGTAACTAAATCGAGTGCTGATTGCAACGCTGAGGATACGAGTCTTCGAATGATATGGCAAATTCTTCTGAGATTCTTCGGGAGCGCCAGAAAAAGTAATATGGTTTTCGATAGTGATGCCTCTTATCAGCGGGGTGGCGAACGAGTTGATAATCATGATAGCGTTACAGCGGTGTAGGGAGAAGGACCTAAATACTCACCTAAAGTCCCGGACTGACCTGGAGAATCTCCTCCTGAATAATTTAAGAGGTGTCACTTGAGCAGAAATAGTGATCGGAACAAAGGTACATTGTCGTGCTCGTTTTGCGCCCGCACTCAGGATGAAGTGCGAAAGTTGATTGCTGGGCCATCAGTATATATCTGTGATGAATGTATTGATCTCTGCAACGATATCATGGCGGATGAAACTGACTCCGACACCGGCGTTAGCACGCAGGTAAAGGTTCCTCAACCAAAAGCGATAAAAGAGGTTTTGGATCAATACGTCATCGGTCAGGACTTCGCAAAAAAAGTTCTCTCTGTCGCGGTGCATAACCATTACAAGAGAATCGGAGCAAAAAAATCCCCGAACGATGTAGAGATCGCCAAGTCGAATATCTTACTCATCGGACCAACTGGCTCGGGTAAGACTCTATTAGCCCAGACTCTCGCACGGGTTTTGGATGTACCGTTTACAATCTGTGATGCGACGAGCCTCACTGAAGCTGGATACGTTGGCGAGGATGTCGAAAGTGTCATTCTCGGGTTGTTGCAGGCCGCTGATTATGATGTGGAACGGGCACAGCGGGGCATTGTTTATATTGATGAAATCGACAAAGTTTCCCGCAAAGCTGAAAATCCCTCGATAACAAGAGACGTATCTGGAGAGGGGGTTCAGCAGGCGTTATTGAAGATGTTAGAGGGCACAGTAGCGAGCGTGCCTCCGAAGGGTGGTAGAAAACATCCTCAGCAAGAGTTTTTACAGGTAAACACAACCAATATTCTCTTCATTTGCGGCGGTGCTTTCGTTGGATTGGAAGGGATGATTAAACATCGAGTCGGGGAGAAATCTATCGGCTTTGGAATGAAGGCTGGCAAGGTTGCTGAGGTAAAGCCGAAATCTTTAATGGGACAACTCCAGCCAGAGGACCTATTAAAATTTGGACTTATTCCTGAGTTTGTAGGTCGACTACCGTTGATCGCAACCCTTGAAGATCTCGATGAAGAGGCTCTCGTTCGGGTTTTGGTTGAACCAAAAAATGCAATCACAAAACAGTACCGTCGATTGATGGAGCTTGAAAACGTTGAGCTTCATATAACCGACCAGGCTTTGCGCGCAGTAGCTCGTAAATGTATCGAGCGAAAATCGGGAGCGCGAGGATTACGTTCGGTCCTTGAACATACGATGCTCGATGTGATGTTCGAGGTCCCCTCAGATCCCGAGATTAAAGAAATAGTGATTACCGAGGAGTCGATCACCAAAGGTGAAAAGCCGCTGGTGGTGTTTCACAAGCAAGCTGAATCGGCGTAGATGTGTAGTACGGGTGGGTGTAGTCTGTCTGAACGGTATTGTGCGCTTTGACGAGAAAAATGCACTCAAAGCTCGCCGCCGGACAGTAGTCTCCGAATTGGTAGTGGCGCAATTGTGAAGTTGTGTCCGATAGAGGCTTAGCGAGTGAGGTAGGGGCGAACGAAGGTGAAGCTTAGGGGAACCTTTATTAGTCTGAGAAGAGCAGAGCCAGTTTTAGCGTGAGCACGCTGCGATATCTCCCACGCCTCCTGCCAGTGGCCTGTCGGCTGGCCGCAGCTATCGACATTCCCGATAGCGGTTGGATACACCAAGAGCTCAGCCCCTTGAAGCGCCGCACATCGGGCTGCTTCGGGGGCATCTCTTTTTCTAAGTGTCTGACACAAAGAGGTGCGAAGGGCTGAGGCCATAGGAGGGAGATAGCGGTGTCTTTAACGGACGTCGGCGGTTTCGGTGAGTTTAGCCTGACGTGCAAATTCAGCGCGGATGACAAAAACATTGATCCATCCGAAAATTAGATAGAAGACAGGGATTAGTGTTGTCCCCACAAAACCTAAACCTTTAAACTGCCTCCCAAGTATAAAACAAACATACATGGCTATCATCATCACGATCCACATCAGTCCGTAAAAAGATGCTGGTATGTAAGGGGAGCACCTTTTTTTTAGCAGCGTTGAAGGCACTTCTTTCGCGGTTTTTTCCAGCCTTGGGTCTATGGATGGATTCGGTGAGAATAATCGGGGGGACATGATAAACTGAAAGTAGGGCCACATAGCTAACCCTAAAAAGGATTGCAAAAATCCAGAAGCGACTCCAAGAGATCCCTCTACTCTCCAAGCAAGAAACATTAAACTGGTTGCTGCGATAAGAAATACCACTCCGAGGTATACCCACCGTGCAAGATTTAACATCAAGCCTCGTTGTCGAAAACGTCGGACAAAAAATCGCGCCGATGTCCAATGAAGGCATGAGAAAAAGCGCCGAGGATGGAGAGAAAGCGTTTTGCCGAGCATTTGCCAAAGGTAGTTCCACGGGGAGCTGTTATTTGTGAAGAGGTATCGTGGGGTCCTTATCGGAGAATTCTTTCTTTCTCGCTTTGCTCTCGGCCGACGGGCGTTTTGTATGCCAATGGGTTCAGGCTGCTCCTCGATTTGTGAGCTTTCCAACCGCCTAGGACTTTCGGGAAAAAGGTAGCGCACTATTTCACCAAGACTCGCCGTCCGTTTTTCAGTACGCCATCCCGAGAGCTCGGCTCGATACTCGAGGGGACGAATCGCCGCATTCGGGGCAATCACCGCGCTTCGGAATGGATAGGTCGCTACCGGCGCAACGAATCCATCATCAACATACTGTCTAGCCTCGTCAGAATCGGTATTCACCGAAAGATGGACAAACCGCGATTGGAGGCTCTCAACCGCCTCATCGCAAACAACCCGCCCCTCCTTAAGTGCCACCAAATGCGAGATCACCCCCTCAAGCAACGCCGCATCTTTTGAAACGACAACAATCAGCCGTTCTCCCGTCGCGGCGTACTCTCGAATAATCTCCTTCAGCTGCTCGCGTCGCGCGTTATCAAGAGGCTCTCCTGGTTCATCGAGGAGGACGATGTCGGGTTCGTGGGCGAGGGCGGCTGCTATGCCGAGGCTGTATCGCTCTACTTGGAGAGAGTCGCTTGATGGGAGTCGTGAGAGGGACGTCTAGTTTATTGATCAGCGATTGGAGAAAGTCATTATTCCAGTGCGCGTAGTGGGGACGGATAAACCGGAGAAACTCCTCACCCGTCTGATAGCTCACCAATTCATCATCTTGATGAACGTACCCAATGCGGTTGAGAAGCGCGTCAGAGAGAAGTGGCGGTGTCTCACCACACACCGAACACGAGCCGCTCGTTGGCAAATATATGCCAAGCATAAGACGAACCAAAGCGCTCTTGCCGGCTCCTTGACGACCGACGATGCCGTAGACGTTCCCCGCAGTAAAGGTAAGAGAGCAGTCTTCAATCGCAGGACGTTCCGTCAATCCTTCTTTGGTGACGTGGTCGAGGTGGATGAGTGGTCGGGGGGAGTTTTTCATTGGAAGGATCGAGGATATATGCCAATCGAGAATGGTCAGAAATCAGTAAAAAAAACGGAAAGGATATGGCACATGAAAGCCATCGCATTTTACCATTCCTCGGCCCATTAAGCGAATGAGTGCCGACCAGTCAGCACTTAAACTCTTGGCTCATATACTCAGAGAATTTGGTCTGATTCGGGGTGGATCGGCAGCCTCCCAATCAGCTCTCTCACCGCTTCTCTTGCCGTAATATCACCCTTAACCACCCGTGCAGTCAGCACTTGCTGCAGTTTTTTGATCTCTGGTAGTGCTAGTACTGCTCGCTCTACTTCATCGCGGAAGAGTCGCTCTAGCCACTCGGTCAACTGGGTGGTGCGGTGTGTTTGAAGGTCTCCTGAATTGCGGAGCTCGGTGATTGCGGCCTTAATTAGGGAGTCGGCTTCTAGGATGCCCTCACCGGAGAGCGATGATATTGGCAATGCTCTTGGGGACCAGTGGGGGGAGGAGGGGGGAAGATAATGGAGTATCCCGTTGAGCTCGGCGCTGAGCTGCCTTGCTGCTCGCTCATTTTCACCATCTGCTTTGTTTACTAGTATCAGATCGGCAAGTTCGATAACCCCCTTTTTGAAGCCCTGTAGCTCATCGCCTGCTCCGGTAATACAGAGTAGGATAAAAAAATCTGTTACTGAGCGGACGGCGACCTCGCTTTGCCCCACCCCGACCGTTTCTACGATGATTGTATCAAATCCAGCCGCTTCACAGATAATTATCACTTCTCTTGTTTTTTGTGAGATGCCGCCCAGTGAGCCTCGGGAAGGTGATGGACGAACAAAACAGTCGGGGTGCTTACTGAGCTGCTCCATACGGGTTTTGTCCCCAAGAATACTTCCCCCCGAACGGGGACTGCTTGGGTCTATCGCAAGGACCGCAACACGAGCGCCTTCACTAGCTCGATGAAGTCCAAAACGCTCAATAAAATTGCTTTTTCCAGCACCGGGAACTCCCGTGATTCCCACGCGGATTGAGTTGCCACTTAGTGGTATCAATGCACGCAGCAGCTCTTCTGCTGGTGCCTGATCGTGCGGTGCAGTGCTTTCAACAAGAGTTATCGCTCGACCGACCGAAGCTCTATCGCAAGCGCGTACACCATCGATTAATTTGGGAAGAGAGAAGGGGATACTCGTCATAGCGATATTACGAGAGCCGTTTTTCCAATAGATCGAGCAGTTTTTCTGCGGCTGCTGGTATCGCCGAGCCCGGCCCAAAAATTGCCCACACTCCAAGATTCTCAAGATAGCCGTAATCGGCGTGAGGAATTACCCCACCACACACAACACCGATATCTGGTCGGCCCAATCGACTTAGTTCCGCTATCAAAGCTGGTACGAGAGTTTTGTGTCCTCCAGCTAGTGAGCTAACCCCAACGATGTGCACATCGTTCTCCACCGCCTGCCGAGCGCATTCTTCGGGTGTTTGAAAGAGAGGCCCGATATCGACATCAAATCCGAGATCGGCGTATGCAGTCGCAACGATTTTTGCGCCACGATCGTGGCCGTCCTGACCAAGTTTTGCGATTACTATTCGAGGTCTGCGGCCAAACTTTTCTTCAAACCGCGCGGTCCGAAGTTGCATCGCTTCAATACACTCTTTATTCGGATAGCTCGACTTGTACACACCTGATACCGAACGAATAGTGGGGCGGTGTCTTCCAAACGCTTGCTCGAGTGCGCTTGATATTTCACCAAGTGTAGCTCTGGCCCGCGCTGCAATGATGGAGAGAGCCAGAAGATTATCGGGAGAATTGCTCGTTTCGGCCGCCGCGGTTAGCGCCTTTAATGCAGCCTCCACAGCAGAACTATCACGACTTTGCCTTACCGCAGCTAGTCGCGCAACCTGAGCAATGCGAACTGCTGTGTTGTCCACCTCTCGAATTGGAATATCTTCCTGACGATCTTGTCGATACCGATTTACGCCGATAATTACCTCTGCACCGGAATCTATCAAGGCCTGTCGTCGTGCGGCAGCCTCCTCAATGCGAAGTTTCGGTAAACCTGATTCAATCGCGGCGGCCATCCCACCAAGCTGCTCAATCTCCTGAATATATCCCCAGCTTCGCTCCATAAGCTCGTGAGTAAGCGCCTCAACCGCGAAGGATCCTCCCCACGGATCAACTACATCGCAAAGCCCTGTTTCATGCCGAAGAACAAGCTGAGTGTTTCGAGCTATACGGGCAGAAAAATCGGTTGGAAGTGCTATAGCTTCATCGAGGGAGTTTGTGTGAAGCGATTGAGTTCCGCCCATCGTTGCCGCCATCGCCTCGACGAAGGTTCGCACAATATTGTTGTATGGGTCTTGCTCGGTGAGGCTCCATCCCGAGGTTTGGCTATGGGTTCGGAGCGCCATTGATTTTGGATTATTTGGATTAAATTTTTTTATAATTGTGGCCCACAACACCCGAGCGGCCCTCATCTTTGCTATCTCAAAGAGCAGATTCATCCCCTGAGCCCAGAAAAAAGAGAGCCGCGGCGCAAAGTGATCGATAGCTAGTCCCGCTTTCAGTCCGGTCCTCACATATTCAAGCCCATCGGCGAGGGTGTACGCCATCTCAAGAGATGCAGTAGCTCCAGCCTCGTGTAGATGATATCCAGAGATGCTGATGCTATTAAACTTGGGCATCTTCTCTGCGGCATATCGAAAAATATCAGCGATAATCCGCATTGAGGGAGCAGGGGGATAAATATAGGTGTTTCGCACCATATACTCTTTAAGTATGTCGTTCTGAATCGTTCCGTTGAGCGACTCCACCGCGACACCCTGTTCCTCCGCTGCGACGATGTAAAATGCCATTATTGGTAAAACTGCACCGTTCATCGTCATTGAAACCGATACATCTCCTAGCGGAATTCCCTCGAACAACCGCTTCATATCTTCAACCGTATCGATCGCAACTCCTGCTTTCCCGACATCGCCCACAACCCGCGGATGATCTGAGTCATATCCCCGATGGGTTGCTAGATCGAATGCGATTGAGAGCCCTTTTTGTCCCTGTGCGAGATTACTTCGGTAAAACGCGTTACTCTCCTCGGCGGTCGAGAACCCTGCGTATTGTCGAATAGTCCACGGCTGTGTCGCATACATCGTGGCGTATGGTCCACGAAGAAAGGGAGGCACTCCCGCTGAAAATCCAAGATGTTCGCACTTCTCGATATCTGCCGCAGAATAGAGCGGAAAAATAGGGAAGCCGTCGAGCGCCTCTTTTTGGCGCTTCTCAAGCGAGCAACCTTCTATAGTCTCGAACTGTGCTCGCCACTTTTCGCGAAATTTTTCTGCGGAAAAGGTAGGAGTGGGTAACTGAAGAGAAATTTGCGTGAAGTCGGGAACGGTTGTCATTAAAGACCTCGTTATCTGTCATGCTCTTGGCCTGCTGAGTCTACTCTCGTAGAACAAGAAGCCGGGCCTCTTGCGAAGATTGCATCAGCCAGATTGGTAAGTACCGCGATCGGATCAGCCCGAAGGTGAATCGTTGTATAGACACCAAGATTTCGCAGCTGATCTGAGTCTCCATCAAGTTGCCCAGCTACAATAATTAATGGCCTCTTTGTGCCGTATCGGATTTCCAATACTTTTATAACTTCTGGTATCACCGAGGAATAAGCACTATCAGATCCCGATAGCGCAATCACATCAGCGGGAATATTGGGCAGTAATAAAGCCAATTCATCAGGAGTGGTACATACCGGTAATACTTCAGTTTTAAATCCTCCAATTCCAAAGAAATCGCGACTAAAATCGATTCTCGGCCGGAGTGATGACGCATCTCCTATAGGTGCAATTTGGATATGCGGCGCAAACGGAATTGTCTCGATATGAGAGCGAAGCTCCTCAAAGGGAGCAGCGTTGCGATTGGGTGAAAGAAGAATGAGGTGCTTATCAAGATTCTGTGATCTATCCCCTATCAACTCACAAAGAGAAGCTTCCTGGGATGCTCTAGCGACAAGCTCGATAAACGTTGTGGAGGAGAGAGAAAGAGCTGCCTCTTTACTAATAATTTTCTCATTACTTTCGGCACAATCAGATTTTATAACTTCATCTGAAGCGAATTTCTCTCCATCCGGATACTGATTTACACCAACTAGAACTGAACGCCGCGTTAAAACAGCTTGTGTCTCAGCATCAGCAGCGCCTGCTACTAAACGCTGAAAAAATCCCTCAGAGATCGCTTGTCGAATACCTCCCCGCGATTCAATCTCCTGAATAATCCGCCAAGAGTCGGCCGCTAAATCTGCTGTCAGCGATTCAATAAACCACGAACCACCAGCAGGGTCGATCACCTGATTGAGGAGCGCTTCATCGCGCAAGATAAGTTGGGTGTTGCGAGCGAGTCGTCGCGAACGTGTTGATTCGCTGGTGGTGATGCTATCAAATGGTATCGCCGTTGTCGTTGAGGCACCTCCAAGAATCCCACCGAAAATCTCTGCGGTAACCCGAAGCGCATTTGTGTGAGGATCAAGAGTTGAGAGCGAGCGTCTTAAGCAGAAGGCATGAAGCGGCATCGCTGCATCGGTTGGATCTACACCAAATGCATCTAAAATAGTACCAATTATGATCCGAGCTGCGCGAAAGGTTGCTGCTGTTACAAAAAATGTGGGCCGAGCTGCGAGCTGGACTCCTATACGACGTGCGATATCACTCGGGGAATGACCTGCTGCAGTTAAGATTCGAAGATACTCGATCAATGCGCCGCCGAGCCACGCCAATTCATGAGTGGGTCCACCACCAGCTTCAGCGACAAAGGTTGTATCAACTCCGAGGAGCCGAAGAGGAGGAGGGGAGTCCTTTCCCGACTTTTTCGCTTCATCTCTGCGGAGGACGGCCGTCGAGAAGATATCGTGAAGGAGCGCAAGCTGCTTTTCACTCTCAATACCCGATTGCGCATAGTCAGAGCTTATTTCAGCTTGTAGCGGGTCCCAGATTAGGTGCAGATCAAGTGGGCCTGACCGAATCTCTTCATCGAGTGAAGACCAAAAAAGAGCAAGAGCTGCCCCACTGAAGGCTCTTCCATCAAGGATTATCGTTACATGAGGGATTAAAATATCACGGAGCGCTTCCCCCAGGGCAGCAACAGAGTCGAATGAAAAGCCGAATCGGGCTGTTTTTTTCGACGAATTTTCTGATTGATTTTTCGGTGTAGACTCGGCTTCGAAAATTAATCTCAGCGCCGTTGCACCCTGTTCAACCTCTTCGCGGAGAATTTCTCGCATCTCTGATGCAGAGGTCGCACTGGATAATACAGATGCTATTCCCCATCCCGCGCCCCCCAAACCATTCGGAGAAAATCCGCGATGAAAGGGTGACTGACCAGGCGCACCATCAAACAGAGGGTGGCCTTTTAGAATCGATCGATGATAGATCGGCGCAACAGGAGTACCGTCCCAAAGAGTGCGTTGAAGTTTCTTTACCGAACCGCCACGAAGCTGCGCTGAGGCGGCCTCTTCCCATTCCTCGGGTGATGATTCTGCAAAGTGATGGCGGAGTAGAATAGGGGACTCATTCATAGGTTACCGAATAGGGGAAATGAGGAGCCACCACTCGTGAGCGAGCACTGGATGGTTGTTCGCTTCACCACCCTGCTAAGGCAATTGAACCCACTGCTCCGGGTATCTTACTCGATACTCCGCAAGTGCCCGTCCAAGAAGCTCACCACCTCGTCGCAGCCGCTCTTCATCAACAACGTATGCAATCCGAACATACGCCCGCGAGCGAGGAGGTTCAATATAAAATCCATCAGCTGGCGCCAAGAATATCGTATCTCCCTCTTCATCAAATTCGCGGAGGAGAAAAGAGCAAAAATGTTCTGCATCAACCACTGGAAGAGCCACAAGTGTATAAAATGCCCCTTCAGGAAGTCGGCACGGCAAACCCGCACTCTCTGTAATAGCGGTAAAAAGGACACCTCTTCGCTGCTGGTATTTCTCGACTACGTCTTGCAGATACTGCTCGTCTATTGAACTAAGGAGATAGCTTGCAGCCTCCTGTTCGAGAGTTGGACCCGCAAGACGTGACTGGGCGATAACCATCGATAGCCGAATTATCTCAGTATTTTTTGTTATAATTGTTCCTACGCGAGCTCCGCAAAGACTAAATCGTTTTGATAGGCTATCCACCACCAACACTCGATCGCTTCCCTCGTCAATCATCAACGCTGAGAGGGGCTCTCTACCGTCATACACAAATTCTCGGTACGTTTCATCGCTGATGAGAAACAATCCGTGCTGCTCACAAATTGAGAGCAGCCGAGTGAGCTCCGATTTACTGTACACAGTTCCGGTTGGATTATTTGGATTACACACGACGATCGCGCGAGTTCGAGGGGATATCGCTTGCTCAATTACCTCGTCGGATGGCAGATGAAAGCCATCAGCCTCATCGCACGGTACTGGAACTAGTCGAACCCCAACTATTGCCGCAAAACTGATGTAATTTGCGTAGGATGGATCAAAAATTATTATTTCGTCTCCCGGGTCAGCACACACCATAAATAGAAAAATCAGCGCCTCACTCGCACCCATCGTGATAAGGAAATTTTCCGCGGTCGTCGTTAGCCCGAGCGATTTGTTAATATAAGCTGACCAATTTTCGCGGAGCGAATAGCTCCCCTGCGAGTGTTCGTAAGCAACGATCGGTGAGCGATCGAGTGCCTTACGCATTCCCTCAGCAAATTTATGGGGTGGGATAATATCGGGTTGTCCAATATTAAGCGGGATAATCCTTTTGCCGGACTCCTGCGCAGCAGCAGCAAGTGGAGCTAAACGTCGTATTGGAGAGGCGGGGGTTGTTAAAGCTCGCTGCGAAAAGGGACGCGATGCGGAGCGAGAAAGTGGAGAGAGCCGATGAGGTAGGGTCATAGGTGAGCCTTTATCAAGCAGAAAGGGAGAAGCTTCGTATAATTCTGCTGCAATTCAAGCATTCTAACAAACCCCTCTCCAGTTACAATCAGTTAGAATCACTAGGTTAGATTAGGCGTGAAAGTTCTTTAGAGACATAGTTTTCATTCCGATCAACGATCGTGAAAACGTTTAGTTCCAGATATTTTAATCCCATTTAATACCTTTTTAGGTCCGATTGATGAATCGGTTTTGTATCCACTTAATCCTCATTTTCTCCCTGTGTGGCACAGCTGTATCGCACAATTTTCTGAAACGCCAGAAATTTCTCAGTGCATCCGACCCGCTACAGCAACGAGAGCTTTTATTTCTACCAGATCCTGACTTGGCTCGTTCCGTGAGTCTTGGTTATCAAACTGTTTTAGCTGATCTCATCTGGTTTAAAACGATTAGCTATTTTGGCACTCATATCGAGGGAGATCGCAATATTCGCCATCTCGATACCTTCTGCAGCAGTATCCTCGCTCTTAATCCAAAAGCGCGGCACGTATCACTTTTTTGCGCTCAGATGCTCGCATGGGAGCTAAAAAAACCGGAAAGAGCCCGCGAATTTCTTACATTGTCTATACAGCACTATCCGAACGACTGGATGCTATTTTATCTTCGGGGCTTTTTTTCGCTACATTTTTTGAAAAACAAAAAAGAAGCCCAGATTGATCTAATGAAAGCAGCATCTATTGAAGATAGTCCAGCAATTATCAAGCGACTTGCTGCAACTCAGATCGCATCTCTTGACGGTGATGAACAGGCGATAATTTTTCTTGATATACTAATTTCTCGAACATCCGATGAAGCAACTCGAGCATCTCTTCAAAAACGCCGTGATGAGCTAATGGGGAAGTTTCGCACTAATGATGCAAATTCGCCCCGCTCATTGCCCAAAAAACGAAACGGCACATGACTTCTCACGCCCTCTCTATCAGCAATTTGAGCTATCATTACCGAGATACCTGGTCAGGTCGTCGTATTGCGGCGCTACATCCATTTTCTCTCTCAGTTGGAGCTGGCGAAACGTTCGGTTTTCTTGGACATAATGGAGCAGGGAAGACAACAACAATTAAAAATATCCTCGGACTCGTTCAACCAACTTCCGGTTCGATAGAAATTTTTGGCCTTAGTAGCGGTGATCCCGAATCTCGTAGAGGTGTCGGTTATGTTCCGGAGAATCCATATTTTTACGATTATCTTAAGGTTAAAGAGGCGGTCCGGATGGGCGCTGATCTTGCTGGTGTTCCCCGACGAGATATAAATCGTCAGGTAAATGATATTCTTGAACGGGTGGGTTTATCTGCGCGAGCCTCTGCGCCCCTAAAAACCCTTTCAAAGGGCCTCCTTCAGCGTGTTGCAATCGCTCAGGCACTCATCGCTAGCCCTCGATTATTAATCCTTGACGAACCTTTTTCAGGGCTCGATCCTCTTGGGCGTCGCGAAATCAGAGATTTATTTGAACAGCAACGATCGGCGGGAGTCACTATATTCATGGCTTCCCACATTTTAAGCGATGTCGAATATCTCTGCGAGCGTGTATCTATAATGGTTCGCGGTGAGCTGAAAGGAGTTTTTTCTCTCGCTGACATTCGGCGGCAATCGATTAAGGGAGCAGAGCTTTGCGTTGAATCATCCGGTAATGATGATCACATCTGGCAAGTATTTTCCTGTTCTTCTAATCGTAGAGGCGATCTTCTCACTCTTATATTTAATAATGAGGCACAAGCGCAGCGAGCTCTCGAGTGGGCAGTACGAAATGATCGTCGTGTTATTTCTTTCAATAGACGCGAGGAAACTTTAGAAAATCTTTATCTTTCACATGTTGATACTGCAACTGCTCGAGAGGAGGGGTAGGGAATGATCCGAAGAGTTGTCACGATAGCAGTATCAACGTTCCGCGAGGCCGCCCGTAGTCGGCTCTTTTTAGCTGTTCTTGGTTTTGCTCTCCTGTGTCTTCTTGCGGTGACACCATACGCTCACGCGACCATCGGAGAGCCGGTTCTTGTTGTCAAAAGTATCGGAATTGCTGGCGCCTCGTTTGGTTCTATTCTCACCGTTATCATCACCGGTGCAACATTTCTCGATAAAGACCTTCGGAGAAAAACTATAGTGATTCTTCTTGCCCGCCCGTTGCGCCGTTGGGAGCTTCTTTTTGGTCGATTTTTTGGCTTTTGCTTGGTGGGTTCGTTGATTCATCTTCTGATAATTGTGACAACAATCGGATACTGTTCTCTCCTCGACGATGGAGCCCTTGATTGGCGGCTCCTTTGGACTATCCCGGGCAACATTAGTGAGGTGGCGATAGTTGCCGCTTTTACTATATTCTTTTCCACAATTGTCGTTACTCCGATCCTCAACGGAATGGCGGCGCTCTGTCTTTTTATAGCGGGCCGCTCTCATTCCTGGATAGAAACCTCCGTAGGGTCTGACTTGTCGTTCTTATCGCTCTTGCCCTCACTGGTGCCAGACCTTGAGCGTTTGTACGTAGGCAATGGGCTCATCTACGGTGAAGTTCCGAGCACATTAAAGCTTGTTTTTTCCATAACGTATGGAATAGAGTTCGCGGTGGCCGTTATGTGTTGTAGCGCTATGTTGTTTCAACGGCGAGATATTCCTTGAGTCATCGGGTTGGTTATTCAATAAATCAAAGAAATAATTATTGGGGGGAAGAGATGATTCAGAAAAGTGCTGGCATCGATTACAAGACTGCGAGCCAACTACACAACAGTCTAAAGAGGAGGGGAGCAGTATCGTTCCGCGAATCCATTTCATCGATTTTCGTCCGTAGTTTATTCGTCTTCGTGGTACTCTGTACGGTGGGTCTCAATGATGCTCAATCAGATGACCCCGCCCCGACCCCCACAGTAACCCCAACCGTAACGCCCACGATAACCCCTACACCCTGCTCAGAATCTTCGTTCGAGGAAGACAAGGACGGTGATGGTTCCGTCGCGTGTGGTCAGGATTTTTGCGACAGAGATCCTCAGAAGCAAGAACCAGGTAAATGCGGCTGCCAATATCAAGATACCTTTTCGCAATCGTGTGCCGATCCCCGAGAGGCAAGCGTTCGATTCTGTCAGTTCATCGCGAATGCGACAAAAAAGAAAACAACTGGCAATAAAACTATCCGAACGATGAGACTAGGCTGGCGGACACAACCAAGTCTGCAGGGTAAAGTGGAGTATCGATGTCAGGTATATCAGGTTACTAACGGATTGGCGCGTCTAATAAAAATAGATAAAAATTCTGTTTTGAGGCGCATCGTTGACAATGGATTCACTGATCCGCTGGGCGATAACGCACCGATACCACAACCCACACCAATTCCGGCGCTTTTTGAAATCCGGGCTGTGGAAACCTCCTCGACGAACAGGTGTAATTCAAAGCCACTTAACCAGCTGATAAGAAACAGCCGGGTCCGCAAAACCTGTCGCTGTGTGAAAAGTGTTCCCGAAGCTGGATTATGGTGCCACGACCTAAAGGTTCCTAACGCCTCAGCAGGTGAATATTATCGAATACAATGCCGCTTGCGGGGGAAGGAAGCCGGGCTTGAGAATGTGTTTACCAGCTATTCGCCTTCCGGTTCTCTATACGTTGGAATGAATAAAGTTGAATGCCGGTAATTGCGATTTAGGAGTTGGATTTCTTATACACCGTTTGTAAAAAGCCCACTTCCGCTTCAAGCAGAAGTGGGCTTTTCATTAATTCTGCAATCCGCCCTGGAGGCTGTCCCAGTTAAATGTAACCGTTCCATCTGGATGCTTTGCCGACCCAGTGAATCCATCTCCGGAATCACCGGTAGTTGGGCTTAAACTGAGAGTGCCGTCGGTCATCGCTTTTGAGAAACGAAATCCAGCAAGCTTTGACGCGCAATCTGAGGGACTAGAGCACTCCACATATGCTCCCGAATCCGCATACGCTGCCTCTTCGGCAGTTGCGGCATTTTTAAGGTCGCTCCGAGCGACTGAATCAAATCCCTTTTTGCGATACGAAGCAAACTGAGGAATCGCTATCGCGGCTAGGATGCCGATTATTCCGATAACAACCAAAACCTCTATCAACGTAAACCCTTTCTGACGATTTTGCGATTTTTTCATACAACACCTTTTTCACAGAACGATACAACTATTTAGCTCTTTTCCTAGTCCCTAAACCTCCGCTAGCGCTCATCCCGAGCGCCTTTCCCTAAGACCTGTTAAGCAACCGCGCCGAAAAGCCACCCAACAAAACGCCGTTCATTGAGAACTGCCGTTAATCCTTTTCTTAGCAAGCGAAATACCAACTCAGATTAACCATAAGAGCGATCTCATTGCTTATAGATTTCAGACTGTTAGAGATTCTGCCGAATATTCTTACAGTTACGATGAGCAAAAATTGTCCAAATAAAGAGACAAAAATTGTCCGAACAAAAGTATTCCCAAACTTGTCAGAAGATAAACGTACTATGTAAATACGTAATTAGTTCTGTAGTAAGAAGTCGCTATTGCTCCCCTAATGTCCGATAATCGTTAATTATCGGACATTAGGAAAAAGCAGTTTTAGGTTCGAATTCGGCGGTCAAATTAAGAGAAAATGCGATTTAAGGATGTAGCCTTGATCAGGAGCTTGCCAGCTCAACGAGGTAGTATCTCTTTTTTCCTGAACGAAGAACGATAAACGACCGATCGAGCTCTCTTTGAGAAAGCTGAGCAGCAGGATCGTCTATACGGTTATTCTGAAGATAAGCGCCTCCGCCCTGAATGAGTCGTCGAGCTTCTCCCTTTGAAGGAGTAACGCCAGCCTTTACGAGGAGGTCAACAATAGATAGAGCCGCTGCTTCTTCCCGCGGGATTATCTGGGAAGGAACATCAGCAAATATCTCACGCAGCATGTCGTCAGATATTCCATCAAAAGATTCGCCAAAAAGCACCGAAGCACACCGTCGAGCTTCACTAACCGCATCATCCCCGTGAATAATTCTGACCACCTCATCTGCGAGCGCATGTTGAGCGATTCGGTCTTGAGGTGCAGCTTTATGTCGCTCTATCGTGTTGGTAATTACATCTGTCGGCCAGATACAAAAGGTCGGCAAATACCGTAAAGCGTCCTCATCTCGGGTATTTATCAGGTATTGGTGGATCTTAAAGGGCGAAGCCATTGCGCGATCGAGCCACAGAGAACCCCCGCCGGTTGACTTACCAAACTTTTTCCCCTCAGCATCAACCAAGAGCGGAACACTTATAGCGTGAGCATGACCGCCGAGGACCTTTTTCCTAATAAGTTCTAGACCACCCGTTATATTTCCCCACTGGTCGGCACCGCCAATCTGAAGCGCAACCTCCTTGGTCACATATAAGTGAAAAAAATCAAAAGCTTGGAGCACTTGATAGCTAAATTCGGTGAACGATATCCCCTCTCCGCCGATACGATTTTTCACCGAATCTTTCGCGAGCATATAATTAACGGTGAGGTGCTTTCCGATATCTCGCAAAAAAGTCAATGTCGAAAGATTCTCGGTCCAGGTCGAATTATTGACAAACTCGCATTCTCCAACTCCACATCGAGCGGCTATCTCACGCACCTGAGCTTCCATTTTCTCGATGTTTTTCGCTATTTCATCCTGTTCAAGTAGCGGCCTTTCGGCGTTACGGCCTGACGGGTCGCCAATTGCCGCGGTTGCGCCACCAAAAAGGACTACCGGGCGAAGCCCGGCTCGGGCCAGCCGCACCAAGAGCATGAATGGAACAAGGTTTCCCAGATGAAGAGATGGGGCGGTAGGATCAACACCTAGATAAAAAGGAGTTCCTTTTGGGAGCGCTGCGAGTGTCTCTGCATCGGTATGATCGTGAATAAGATGGAGCCCTTTGAGCTCTTGTAGTGGTATCGACATGATGGAAATGCTCCCTGCGGAAGATCGGCTCGGTACAATCTGGTCAATATAAGCCGAGACCAGAAGTATGGGGCCAACAGTATAAAGCGATAGTAGCGGTCGTGGTCAACGGTTGAGGGGTTTTTTAAAGGCATGACGTTGCCATCTTTCCTAGTTTAAGGCATTCTGCCGCAGCCTGTTTGGTATTGAACCGTCTCGTGGCATCTCTACTCTGTGGTATCTACTCTGCGGTCTGAAGGGCAGATAGTAGGGGCAGTGTTTTAATTTCTGTTTTGTTTTAAGTTCCGTTATTCGGCATTTTTGGTATTCGATCATGGCAAAAGCAAATAAAGAGACCGTCTTCATGATGTCCGAGGAAGGCTCGGGATTCTTCTATTCCTTCCGTCGCAATAAGAAAAAGGGCCGGAAAGAAGGCAAAATTTCTCTTAAGAAATACGATCCGATAGCTCGTCGTCATGTAACATTCGGCGAAAAAAAGCTCTCAAAGCTTAAGAAGAAATATGTCCGCCGCGACGATGTAGCAACTGCTGCTTCAAGCACCGATTCAGCAAAGAGCTAAGGCGGTCAAATAGCCGCATTCGGAAATTGCTACAGCGGATTATCTCTGGTGCATAAAAGCTGAAGCGGCTAGCGTTCATTCTATATTTCAGTAGCAGGCGAGTCTCATTGAGACCATCCTGCTACTGCTATTTAGGTGGACACTCATGAACTGCTCCCTCCCCCTTTCCTCAACACCAAGACCATCCCAACTCCACGAATTTATGGAGCTCGCCAGAGAGCGCGGATTTTGCGGGGATTCAGTCTCCTCCCTCTACTCTTGGTCAACGACTTACCCCCAAATTTTTTGGCCCCTCGTTTGGGAGTTCTGCGGAGTCATTGGATCGTCTCCTGCAGATTTTCCATTTATTTTAGGGAAAACATTTGCTGATACTTCCTGGTTTCCGAAGGCTCGCCTGAATATAGCTGAAAATCTCCTCCGCTTCGACGATGAAAAAGAGGCTCTCGTTTCATACCGAGAAGATGGTTCGAGGCGGGTATTAACTTATGCAGAGCTTCGGTCCGAGACGGCTCGAGTGGCAGAGGGGTTGAGGCAAGCGGGCATCGGAGAAGGAGACCGTGTTGCCGCGTTGATGCCGAATATTCCCGAGACGGTTATTTTCTACCTCGCGGCGGCATCTATCGGGGCTATATGCTCAACGGCATCTAACGATTTTGGAGTAGCCGGAGTTATCGAACGATTTGGTCAGATTGCGCCTCGGGTTTTACTTACGGTTGATGGGTATATCTTCAAAGGAAAGGCTATTCCTCTCCTTGATCGAGTTGCCGCGATAGTCTCAGCGGTACCCTCGATAGAGCATCTCATTCTTGTTCCTTTTCTGGGCGACGATAAAACGGATTTGCCGACGAATTTACCCGTTACTCCCTTTGATTCGTTTGGCAGTATCGCCAATATCTCCTTTGCGCAACTCCCCTTTGATGCGCCGCTGTGCGTTCTTTTTTCATCGGGAACAACGGGCAAGCCGAAAGGGATCATTCATCGCGCAGGTGGAGTTCTGCTTGAGCATTTAAAAGAGCACATTCTGCACGGAGATCTGCGCAGAGATGACACCATTTTTTATCAAACAACCTGCGGTTGGATGATGTGGAACTGGCTTGTCAGTGCGTTGGCGATAGGACCTCGTATTGTTCTCTACGAGGGATCGCCTCTCATCAACGATGGGCTATCCCTTTTTGAGATTGCAGAGCGCGAAAAAGTTACTATTTTTGGAACTAATCCGAAATTTTTGCGACTCCTCGAGTCTAATCACAAAAAACCGATCGAGATCTTCGATTTATCCACAATTCGTACCGTCCTCTCCACTGGTTCCCCTCTTCTTCCCGATCAGTATGATTTTATCGGTAGTGCCATTTCTCCAAAAGCTCAGATCTGCTCGATTAGTGGTGGAACCGATATCGTTGGGTGCTTTGCTCTTGGCTGCCCTGACCTTCCCGTTATTAAGGGAGAGCTACAGATGAGAAGCATCGGACTTGCCGTGGAGGTTTGGAATGATTCGGGAGAGCCGGTTGTCGGAGAACGGGGGGAGCTGGTCTGTACCGCTCCTTTTCCCACAGTGCCGCTCGGATTTTGGAACGATCCAGATGGCACACGGTTTACTGCAGCCTATTTTACCCGCTTCCCCGGAGTGTGGCATCACGGCGATTACGTTGAGCTAACTCCGGAAGGAGGGATGATCTTTTATGGAAGATCAGATGCTGTTCTTAATCCGGGGGGTGTAAGAATCGGCACCGCCGAGATTTACCGTGAAGTAGAGCACATTCCTTTTGTCGCTGATTGCATCGCGGTTGGTCAAAGGTGGAACTCAGATGAACGTATCATACTCTTTGTTGTTCTCACTCCCGGCGAAAAGCTTACCGATTCGCGCCGAGAGGAGATTCGTTCTGCAATTCGAAAAAACGCCTCGCCGTTTCATGTGCCTCGCAAAATAATCGCCGTTCCCGAGATACCCCGCACCCGAAGCGGAAAACTCGTAGAGCTTGCGGTGAAGCAAACAATCAACGGCGAGGCAGTAAAAAATCGCGAGTCATTGTCCAATCCAGAGGCATTGGAGAATTTTGTAGGCCTTCCAGAGCTTCTCGAAGAGTAGCTCGTTTCCTCGATTTTCCTACTGACCCCTTGCACTAAAAAGGAATATCATCGTCATCGAACGATATATCCCCGGCAGAGCCGCCGCCCATGGCGTTTCCGGTCGCGATAGAGTCAGCGCTTTTTAGTGATGCAAATACTGTGGGCGCATTCGCGGCTTGCGCCATAGGCACATCGTGCCCCATATCGCTCTCTCCTCCGATCTCCTGCTTAGTACCTAAGAAGAGAATAGAGTCGGCCACTATCTCGGTTGTGTATCGATCGCGGCCCTCTTTGTCTTGCCACTTTCGAGTTTGAAGCTTGCCCTCAACGTAAACCTGCTTTCCCTTTCGCATGAATCTACTTACGTTGTCTGCCACCTTTCCAAAGCAAACCACGTTGTGCCATTCGGTGTGATCTGACCAATTGCCAGCCTGATCGCGACGTCTATCTTTTGTTGCGATAGTAACGTTACAGATAGTTATTCCTGAGTTCGATTGACGAGTTTCAGGATCTTTACCCAGATTTCCGATCAGCAATACTTTGTTAAGTGACATAGCTCCTCCTTCGTTTAATTATATGATTTATATTGAATCGGCTATTTTTCGATTGCCGACCGTTTCTCTAACTAAAATCTTTCTTAGTATCGTTCATGAGCAGCTCTTAGTTTCCCCTTTTTCGTGAGATTTCTCACCACTGACGAATTTTTTCACCTCTAGCGCAGCGCCATCATCCAATTCACGATGGACGCCACGAGGCTATAGCCCGAGCGAGTCCATCAAGCAGCAGCTGCTCTTTGCCCTTATCAATTGATACCGCCGCAGCGTGTGGATGGCAGCCATCGACAAATCCTCCTATTTCTCGAGCTGCTTGGGGAAGAATCTCAGTGAGCGGGGGGGTATCTCCCCTTTTCACTCGCTCGGCGATCTCGGGCGGAAGCCGCATCGATACTTTTACCTGATCGATGGCCACTGGTCCAATCCCAGGGATCTCATCGGCCACCTGCTGAAAACCGACCAGATATCGATTCTTGGATACCCTGCCCCGCGCAATCAAATCTTCGCACATCAGCCCAACTGTTTTGACTCCGAATCCAGCAAATGATTCTGAGAGGGATAACCACGCTAAGAGGCCGCTATCGTGCTCAACCACTGTAATTGCCTCGCCATCCCGCCATAACTCCTCGTACCGCCGACGCGCAGCCGAGGCGATCTGGAGAAGCCCCTCGATATTCCCACTGATCAACCCCTTCATCGCAATGTCAGGACCACCCCGCAAGTAATCGAAAGCACCGAGCGCATTAACCCCCTCTATCACCGAGTTCAGAGAAAACCGAGACTCAACAACCTGCTCGTCACCACTCTCTCCTGTTATATCACCACGATCTCGCGCCTCTATAAGAAGTTGATGATTCAATCCACGATCATCTTGTCCATCACCCCGCCAACCGAGAACCCCCAACCATGAAAGATCACGATTGTCGGGCGATACTGCACTCGCAAATAGGGCGCACACTGTCGCAGCCGATGCCGCTTTAGCGCCATCTATGCCCCACGCAATCGGGTTGAGAATTACACTGCGCGAAAGATTATTATCGTTCTTTTTCTCGAGCTGATGATGATCGAGAAAAAGAATCTGACTATCCGTTGGAGCCAACGATTCAATCAGCGAAATCATCCCAGAGCCAAAATCAGTGATTACGATCAGCGGTTCATCTCGCTCCTCAAGAATTCGTTCTATCGCGATCGGAAACGGTTTCTCTAAACAATATCGAGCAACTCTCATTCCCATCCGGCTGAACGCTGTCGATAGAATAGCTCCGGAAGCGATACCATCAGCATCGTTGTGATGAAAGAGAATGCAGCTTTTGTGAGCATAGGTATTGCTTATCTTTGAAGCAACTATCTTTATCTCATCAAGAAACTTCTTTTCGGTTTCAGTTAAGTTGTATGTGCCGTGTTCTAATCCCATCGTTTCTCCGTTGTTTTTTTGGAGTTGTTTTATTGCATCGTTTTACTAAATCGTATCTTCCATGAATGATGGTCTTATCGAATATTGCAGAAAGGATGGTGCTAAATTTCTGTATCGGCTATGGTGGACGCAGGAACAAAGTGAGTTAGATTTTTTAATGTTATTTTTTACCTAATTTTTTTTAAAATAGCTTATAAAAATCTGCTCATACGACTAGATGCTTTCGCAGCACCTCCTCGGCTTTACCCGGTTTTGTTCAGTTTTGCGATGTTTTTGTTAGTGATGTTTTTGCAAGCGAGGTAGCTCCATGACGATTGTATTTGTTTCTCGACGAGCATCATCCATTGTTGCAGTGCTCACCACCGGAGCAGTCAACGGAGCTTCCCCCGTTTTCCCAACGCAGGTCCTCGAGGATACTACCTCAGTGGCGTTTGAAATAAAAACCCGATGGCGTCCCATAGTCGGTTCTTTGAGGGGATTTTCGGGAGTGGTTTCGCTCAATGAGGGTGGAAGTGTTCAAACTACTCATGGACGAATTGTTTTTCCCCTCGACAGACTAAGGACAAACTCAATTCTCCTTAATCGAAATCTTGTTACCCTTTGTGATGGCGCAAAGCATCCGCGAGCTCGTTACTCAATCCTCGGGCTGCAGGGAATAAGCGAACTTGAGCTTCTTGGGATTGGTGACTCCCTACCCGTTCAGCTCGATGGAGTACTCACAATGAGAGCAGTTTCGCAGATCGTTCCAGTTCAGGGATTTGTTAAACGCACCCCGAATCATTTTTCATTCGTGGGAGATGCAGTTTTTAATTGGCGAGAGTTTGGTATAGCTCGTCCCCCTTGGTATTTTCTCTGGAGTGTATCGCCAACGGTCCGTATTCATGTCGAAACGGTTATCTCAGCTGGAGGAACAAAGATCGAATCAAAAGACCAGCTGCCCTCGTTCGATCAGCTCGTCCACAACCAACAGTTCGAACAGCTTTCCTGTTAGAGATTTTGGTTGCGTCCATCTCAAGGGCTCTTTTTAAGATTTCGCCTCGGCACACTTCCAGAATTACTGCCCGTTTTTTGTTGTTTTTGAGGGGATTTTGAGGTACGAGGTTTTTTTAGAAGGGTAAGTGCCAACACTTCGCTCACCTCACGGACCGGGAGAAAATTAATATTGTCTCTTTGTTCCTTTGGAATATCCTCTATATCTTTTAGATTATCAGCTGGAATAATCACATTTCGTATCCCAAACCGAAGCGCGGCGAGCGCTTTTTCCTTGAGTCCCCCAACTGCAAGAATATGACCTCGAAGGGTCATCTCACCAGTCATTGCGTGGTGTGGCGATACTGGACGACCCGAGAGTGCTGAAACAAGAGCACACGCGATCGTAATCCCTGCGGAGGGTCCATCCTTTGGAGTAGCTCCACTCGGTACATGGATATGAAAGTCGTGTTTTGAGAAAAAGTGCGGATCAAGGCCGAGCAACTCTGCATTTGCGCGGGCGTAAAAAAGGGCAGCCTGTGCTGATTCTTGCATGACTGAGCCGAGCTGTCCTGTAAGGCTCAATGTACCTGAACCACGCGCAACTGATGCCTCGACGGGCATAATCTCTCCGCCGTTTACCGTCCATGCAAGCCCGCGCGCAACACCGACCGTCTCATCGCTGTCCCGTAATTCTGGATCAAACTTTGTCGGTCCCAGAAGCTCACCAACAACCGCTTGGGTAATTTGTGGGGGCATCACCCCCTCAGAGACATACCGCTTTGCTACCTTGCGACAAAGCGCCCCGATTTCACGCTCAAGCCCACGCACCCCCGCCTCTGCGGTGTATCGCTCGATTATAAAAGAGAGAGCATTCGAGTCGAACTTTAAACTAGTTGTTTTTAGGCCATTCTCTGCCATCTGACGAGGTACAATAAATCGCTCAGCGATCTTTTGTTTTTCCTCAAGTGTATAGCCTGCGATCTGAATCACCTCGAGCCTATCTAGCAGTGCATCGGGGATTGTATCGACGGTATTGGCTGTCGCAATGAAAAGCACTTCGGAGAGGTCGAAGTTTACGTTGAGATAATGATCCCGAAATTCTGTATTCTGCTGCGGATCGAGAACTTCAAGAAGCGCTGATGCTGGGTCGCCACGAAAATCGGTTCCAACTTTATCGAGCTCATCGAGCACAATCACTGGATTTCGAGATCCGACCTGTTTTAGCCCCTGAATTATGCGGCCAGGAAGCGCGCCAACATATGTTCGTCGATGACCACGAATCTCAGCTTCATCGCGAACTCCACCGAGCGACATTCGGAAAAATTGCCGATTCAGAGCTGTTGCGATGCTTCGACCAAGAGAAGTTTTCCCCACACCGGGTGGGCCGATAAAGCACAAAATCGGGCCAGGCTGACTTTTGTTCAGCTTTCGGACCGCGAGATATTCAAGGATTCGCTCTTTTGCTTTTTGAAGCCCAAAATGATCTTGATCCAGAATCCGGGCCGCCTGAGCAAGATTGCACCGCTCCTTGGTCCGTTTTTTCCATGGAAGATCAGCCAACCACTCAAGATAGGTGCGTAATAAAGCGTATTCACTACCCTCAGGCGACATCCGCTCAAGCCGTGAGAGCTGCTTAGTCGCCTCTTGTTGAGGCAACGGAGGGAGTTCAGCTTCAGCGATGCTGCGACGAAGAACCGCGATATCCTCAATCGCCTCCTGGCCTTCTCCGAGCTCATCCTGTATCTGCTTTAGCTGCTCACGAAGAAAGTACTCTCGTTGGCCGCGATTGAGTTCGTCACGAGCACGATTCTGGATATTCTCAGAGATTATGGATTTACTGAGATCATCGCGAATAATCGCATCGGTCATGACGATTCGACGAATCGGATCGAGCTCCTCAAGTGCTCGCTGGGCCTGAGTAATATCAAGCCGATAGTGTGCAAGAATAACATCAGCGAGCTCGCCGGGATGCGTTACCTGCTCGGTAACGAGTAACAGCTCCTCTGGCAAATGCTCGCGCTCGACGAGGATCTGAAGATTCTCACGAATTCGTTTTATGATTTCACTATTGCCCTCTGCGACCTCTATTTCGCGTTGAGGAATCGGCTCAATGATTGCTGTAGTGAAGCGCCCTCGCCGATACGAGCGAGCCTTGGCTCGCACAAGACCCTGAATGAGAACTTTGTATCGACTGTCCGGCTGTTGAAGAGTGCGAACAATATTTGCAACAACGCCAATTCGGTAGAGATCTCTTCCTGATGGATCCTCCGTTTCGGTATTGCGCTGGGTGACAAGAAAAACGAGCTTATCTTCCGAAAGTGCGTGTTCTACAGCATCTATGCTCGCGGTTCTGGTCACTGAGAGTGACATCATCACACCGGGAAATGCCACTAGGTCCTTTGCAGGGAGAACGGGCAATTCCTTCGGAAGACTCGACCACTTATGGTCAGTCTTCTTTTGCGATTTTCGTGATGACACCTCTTTTTTTTTCATTGTTTAACTTTGTCAGATGGCGTCGTTCGCCGAAGTTTCAGGGGCTTGCTTTTCCTGTGCTACATCGTTGGCTCTTGTCGGCAACACATCGGCAAGAGAGCGAATAATCGGGCTATAAGGTCGAATCACGCCATCGGTATATATGCCAACAGGCACAGTCCGAGAGACGCCGTTTTCTTCAAGTCCAAAACTTCCTGTCAATCCTTTGTAAAGCCCAAGCCGACCCTCCCCACGGAGAGCAACTATTGTACCAACATCGAATCCGAGCGCTGCGAGAAAATCACCGTTTCGATCTCTTTTTGCTGGTAAGCACCGAGCTAGTTTTTTAAACAGCGGCTGTTCCTCTTGTGCAAGTAGTGGAACGGGAAACACTACGCCATTAAAGGCATCCTGAGCATTGCGCAACGCTGATGCGTTGTACCATGCACCTGGGCCAAATACGGTAATGCGCCCCCGAAGAGAGTTTCCAAGTGAAGAGAGGAGTCTTCCTGCTCCCTGCACAGTATCGGCAACAAAAAGTCCATCTACAGGAGTTTCTTCGAGCTTCTGAATAAGCTCTCTTACGCCGGAGAACTCCCCGCCATCACCGTATGTCCCATCAAAAACAACGGTTACACCACTCCCTTCGAGGCCACGCCTGAGCTCGTCAGCCGTTTTTGTTGAAAGCTCTGTCGGTGTGCGCGCAATAGCGAGTCGTTTGATTCCCGCTCGTTGAATCCCATCTCTGACGATCGCTGAAATCTGTGCAGGAAGAGAAAAACCGAGATCAATAACGGTATCGCCCTTTGATGCTGCCTCCTTTGCGAGATTAAACGAGGGCAGAGAAAAATCGCGGGCTATCTCAGTAACAAGAGGAATCTGAGAGGATATGAAGGGACCAACGATAGCCAACGGGCGAGGTCCCTTTTGAATGGTATCGCGTAAAGCTCGCGAAGTGGCAACTTCATCACCCGCTGCATCAACAACTGTTACCGCAGGCGGGAGAGAACCTCCTTCTCCCTGAAGTCCACACGGAAGCCCCAGCTCGATTGCTTTTCCCATCGCCGCGAAATTCCCAGAGACCGGTAAAAATGCGACAACTCTTTCGGTTGATTGGGTTAAAAGATGAGAATCGAGAAGCTCTGGATTGGGTTGAATTTCGTTGATTTCATCCCCATTTGAAGTAGTTTCGGGATCAAGAGCAGCACCCTCGCTCGTCTCACCCACTCTTCCAGCGATTGCCTGATTAAAAGGCACCTGACGATACTGTTGCTCACTCTCATCAGGAATCGAGAGCCGATACCCATGCCCCCGCAAAGTGCGAGGAGGATTAGTGTGAGAACAGGCGGTTAATGAGGCAGCTGCGCAAAGAGAAATGGTGATAGAAAGAGAACGGGTGATAGCAGATGAAGAGTAGCGCGATACGCCGCACCACAGAGCTAACGTTTCTTTAGATTGCTCCCACCTGACCATAAACTTCCTCCCTCGGTGACTGATTCGCAGAGGCCAAAACTCTTGGCCTCGAAACAGCCACGACCTCGCGCCCCTTCAGTATTGCTAGATTCGGGGTGGTTTGAAAGGGGGCGAGAAAAGAGACGACGAAAACATTGTTCTCCCTTGTCCTACTCCCCCAACTCTCCAAACAGCATATTTCGGAGTTCGTCTGCTGTTGTTTCTGGCCTATCGAGCAAATTTGCAGCGGCAAGAATCTTGGGAGTTTGTTTATCGGCTGAGTAGAGACAGAGATCGTGCTCTGGATAAAAAATATGCTTCACAGGGCTGGCTTCAAGATTATAATCTGCGCCAAAAAGAATAAGCCGCAACCACTGCTCTGTTTCGGCGAAATAAATCAGGTCGAATTTACGGAGTTTTTCTCCGTATTTTGGAATTTCAGGTTCACAAAAGGGCGAATACAAGCTGGCCCATGGGAAGCGACAGTCTGCAAAATCGTTTATGCCCCCCTTGATACTAAAGTTTCGAAGCGCGAGAGCTCCTCCCCAGCCAATACCTACCGTCTCATCTCCTACCGCCTCGACGTCTCCTTCTTCTACTTTGAACCTTCCCCCGCCGAAATGACCTCCTCGATCGTGTACTGATCGGATAATTGCGAGAGTGTCTTTACTTAGCCGATTGTAGATCGTTTCCGCATTCTCTTTATTTAGGTCGCTGAGTTGACGGAGGTAGTTAAGAATAATTGGAAGCGATAAGGTGTCTCGCTCAAAAGGCACATTTTTTTCTGGTTCTCTTAAAACAAATCCATGCTCATGATAGAAAAACCGCATCACTTTATTGATATCGTCGAGCTGACTACGCATATCAGATCCGCATCCAGGACGGCCATTAAATATGCGGTCCTGCATAGTTACGATTCGCACATCGCTCGGTGTAACCGTTAGTAGAGTTGCAAAGGGAAGTTCGTGAATGAACTTTGAGAGAGCTTTTTTTTCGCTCGATTCATCTTGATTAGTTGTCCCATCTTGCGCAGTAATAACTCCCGAATCATCCGTGTCATCAATTTCTTCCTTTTGCTCTGAGCCTGCCTCTACTCCCGCTAAAATCATCTCCATATACTCCGGCTGAGGAAGCCACTCCGTAGTTTCCCCATCCTCCTCTTCACGCCAAACAGGCAACATCGTTGGTACTGAAATACGCAACGGGAATGGAGCTCTATTCTTTAGGGTTGGGTGAGACTCTTCGATATGCCAAAAAAGGGCTAGTCCATTTGCCGCTTCTCCGTACGCCTCCTCAAATGGTAAACCTCCCCACCATCGGTGACTAGCGACCCGCGCACCTGCTGTTTTATATATTGGAGCTGATACCCCTTCTGGAAGCTCAAACACCGAATTCTCCCCTTTTTCAGCGACTCCGGCCCCTTTTATCGCGATATGAAATCCGTTTTGTTTACCTGATTCGTCGACAAGAACAATCCGTAGTGAAGGGTGTCGATTTTGTAGCTCCGACTGAACCGGAAAAAAATAAACTCCAGGTTCGAGCGAGGTATCGGGGATCACCGCCCAATCATCATTCATACCACCCTCAAATCCTCGACTAATTAAGGTGAAATCCTTTCCTGTAATGGCATCAAGGATTTGACGATAAGGCTCCGCAAACTGCTCGTATTGGCTGTATTGGTATAAAAGCGATGGAGAGAGGAAATTCTCAAATGGAACTTCCGTCGCAGAAACAAGCTCAAATGAGGGATAAAGGGTTGGCGCATTTAACCGCTCGCGGGGAAGCGATAACGGAGGAAGAGGAAGGTTTTGCTCAGGGAAGGTTTCAAGTTCACCGTACAGCCTAATAAGCTCCCGTATCCTGCTGCAGTCGGTCGATATTCGGCTCTCAATAGGTGATTCGATAGCTAGCACCAAACCTTCTTGAAAGTGCGGTAGCTCTACTAACTTTTCACTATCTTCTGGAATAGTTTGCTGAGTAAAACCGATTCTGGATGGAAGCTCCTGATATCGTTCGATGAGAAGAGCGGAATCAATTTCGGGTGCGTGCTCGATCATTATTCCAGCAGGTGGGATGATTATCGTGCGGTTGGTATAAGCATTAAAGGCTTCTACCATCTCATCGGTTGCAGCCGACTGCATATCCCCCGACGTCCGCACATACTCGATAAACCCATCAAAGAGTTCGTACTGCCAGTCTTTGTATCGCTCTTTTAGTTCTTCGCATGATAGACGATCGTAAAGGTCATTATGTATTTCAACGATTCGAACTGCTCCTGAACTATCTGTCATGTACCGCAGGTAGCCAAACGCCTCCGGAACGTTCGGGTCTATATCGCTGTCATTAAGATTGGAGAGAATTTCATCGTGATCCGCGTCGGGGAGATGGAGCGCAAATACTCGAGAGAGTGGCTCCCAATCCTGATTCCCAAAATTTTTAAGGTGACTATAACAGCAGACTATCGAGGCGGGGAAAAATTTATAGTTGGGAGAGTCGCGGTGAAGCTCTGCTTTCAAATTATGGCCAATCGAGAGCAAAAGCAGCTGCATTCGAGATATTTCAGACAACTCTCTTTCAAGCAACGGCATAGTGGGTCGGCTATCACGACCGGCGATAGCAAGGTGATTAGCATAGGCCAATACAGCCTGGCGCGGAGAGCGGTAGGCAGCTGCGATATCGTGAACGAATTTCGGAAGTTTATCAAAAGCTTCGGGAAGGCTCGGGGGTGAAGTATCGGCGTCGAGTGGTTGATGTGCTGTCTGAGAGGTAGAGAGCGAAAGCTCGGATATATCGGGGTTTTGGGAGAGGATGGCTCGGGTGTATTTGGTGTCAGGTTGGTAGAACATCGGAGATTACTGCTATTAGTGAAAACAAAAAAGGCTCGCAGTTTTTTGGGGTGGGGTGTTTGTCGATGGGTGAATTAGGATTTTTAAAGGGTACACCAAAAAGGGGAAACGCGTACTCGGCGGGGAGTATGCATCGCCGTAGTTGGTGGTCGGAACGGGAATGAGAAAAAACGGGAGAAGGGGTTAGCTTCTCCCGTGAAGAACCTGCAGTTCACCCCTCGTATGTCCTTGGTCGGGCGAGGTCACGTTTAGGGAAAGTCTTCCCCAAAAGTACCACCCCGGAGTCTGAGGTAGTCAAAGATTCTATCGGCTGATAGAGATTAGGTATGACCCCCATTCGCCCAGAACAGGGCATAGCCACCTGAACTTGCACAGAAGCAATTGTGCAAAGGACGAGGATTTTTTTCCCCTCAACCCTCACAAATTGGAATTGTGTGGATTCAGTGCAGTCGCACCACTCCATGAATTCGACGCAACCGTTAGCGTCGAATCTTAGTG
>JBIJBT010000108.1:0-7855 GCA_044345055.1 Bdellovibrionota bacterium | reverse complement strand
GCGGCGATTTGGCCGTCCCAGCCAGCAGTCACCGCTCTGATTTCCGGCCTCAAGAAAAAGCGAAGCTTTATTTTTCTTGAGCCAATAACCGCCTCTGTCAAGACGGTTTTTTGTTCGATTTTTAGGATTGCGACCTTCATAACCAAAAAAGGCAAACGACCCCGAAACCCTACCACTCTTCAACCCCCAACTTCAACTACCCCCGAAAATTCCCCCCTATCCATATTCTAATAATAAGCTACAGTGTTGCTAACGCTCCCACATTACTCTCGCACCCCAAACTTCGTGTGCGAGAATACCCGAGATTTGGATAGCTAATTTCTCGGAGGGCTTTGACTTATGGAGACGAGCCTTACATTATCCGATTAAGCAGTGCACTGAACCAACAACCCATGAGGGGTAGGTGGCAAAATCGAATAGAGTGCTCAGGTCTTCTTCGGCAACGGCGAATCACGACGATCGGGGCGGCGTGCCATTGGCCCCGTCTTATGATCGAGCAAGATCGCCCCACTCCAACTCATCAAAACTCCGCACATCACCCTCCCTTTCGCTCACCGCCAAGCCACTCTCTATCGCTAGAATTCAACCCTCCGCTGAAACTCCAGCGCCAGCTCCCCCCTTATCCGACTCGCCACCAAATTCTCAACCCCGCACTCGATTTCTTCCCCCTCGGGGCTACCTTCGCACATACCAGCTAAAAAAAATTCAGTCCCGCTCCGCATCGGCTCCCGCTGATAGGGCTGAATCTTTGGTGCAGCAGCCCGAACTCTCGATAATTAGAGGCGATCTTCTACTCCCCTTTCGGATCGCTAAGGAGGGAGGTTTAGTTTATGCTTGTTACATTGTAACAGCGATACTTGTCCTTTTTTTCGCCGTCACCCTATTCGAGAGAATAATGCTTGCAGTGATGTATAGCAGCCTACTCTGGCAACTTCCTGTGGCTATTGCGCCATTTTTTCGAATCATTGCTTCGCTTGCTATTCGAATTCTTGTGATGCCGATCGGGTTTGGTATTCTTGCTGTGCCGGTTCGCATGTTAAGGATTACGGGTTCACTTGATCTCACTTCATTGATTGAGGCGACTCCGATCGCTGTCAAGCGGTGTTGTTCAACTAGTTGGCTCGTTGCGCTTAAGCTGTTGCGCCGTCTGATTGTTGTGATGCTTATTATTGAAGCAGGAGAGCTTTTAGCCGAAACGGAACCTGCCTTTTCCGGTCTTTCTCTTTTGACGATTACTGGAGCCGCCGCCTATTTCATCTCTAAATCGACCTTTCTTTGTGCTCCGATTCTTTCGATCGTCGGAAATTACGGCCGCCGTTATGCCATGCAACAAGCATCGGTCATCCTTCAACCCGCCGCGCAAAGCATTCGAATTTGTGTTCTTTGTTTGTTTGTCGGCTGGTTTTCGTCACATCTATTTGTCCGAACTTTTCTCCCCTTTCTGGGCTACAACTCAGCATCAACAGCATTTTGGATTAATGCGATAGTCTGGAGCTGGTACGGTATTACCTATCTTTCTTCAGTTGTTCTAAATCATTGCGCCATATACGAACAGGAGGTAAGCGGTGCCGGGGGTTCGTTCTAAAAGGGGGGCCATAATTAATTGGTTAGAGTTGGGTTTTGATGATACATTTAGATATCGTCTAATTCTGCAAAATCCATCCAGTTGCCTCAGAGGAACTAAGACATGCGGTCGCAGTTTTTTTTAATCGTTGGCTGTCGTAGTTTCTGTAAAAGACTTTTTGTTCGAGAATCGCCACAGCTGATTTCGGTGCGCCACAGCATCTTCCTTGCCTTAACCTCTATCCTTTTCTTCTCAAAGATAGCGATAGCCCGAGATGCCACGATACTCTCGCTCCGCTCTAACCAGGGAACTCATCGAGAGCTTAGTCAAAAAGAGCTATCCCGCATATCGGCTATGAAGGTGTTGATACAGATTCCTGCGCAGGGAATTGCAACACTTTCTGTTACCCGAGCAACAGAGGCACCGCGAAACCAGCTCCTTTTTAAGGGGTTCTTCTTCGCCCCTGCTCGGGGAATCCGCCGAGATAGTAGAGGTGAAAAACGGTGGGCAGCTCTCTCTGTGCTTAATAACGGAGATCTTGCTTTTAACTTTTCAGCTCCCGGATCCCACGGGGCGATTCGGTACTACGCTCTATCCGGGTCCACTCTAAAATTATCCAAAAAACTCCGTATCGTTCGGGCACCCCATTATGCGTTATCTGGAAAAGGTTGTCGTACAGAGGCCGGGTCAAGCTCTGCGCTTCATCAAGATGAACACTCAATAGAGAGCCTTCCCTTAATTGCACGTGCTAGTCTTTCAAAGCGCTATTCATTGAGGACTGTCGCCGATCATCTATGGAATCAACGGTACGGCTCAAATTCCAATTCACGAATAATGACGATCTCAAATGCCGCTTCAGCGATTTACAACACAGATCTTGGGATGGAAATCTCCGTTGCATCCCAAAAAGTTGATACCAATCCATCATCATACCCTGAGAGTATTACCGCATCAGAAACGATTCTTAATCTGTTTCGTTCCTCGGGCGAGAAAGGTTCGGCTAATGTCGGATTCCTTTTTACTGGGCGAAATTTTAATGAAGGGGTCATAGGCATAGCCTACCTCGGAGTTGCGTGCCTGGCCCCCTCTTTTTCTTACGGAGCCATCCAGCGATTTCAGGACGCTCTAGATCCAGTAGTTCTTGCCCATGAATTGGGTCATACTCTCTCCGCAAAGCATGTATCCGATGGGATAATGACGGAATCTCTTAATCCTTCAAGTCCACCGAGGTCTTTCTCCTCGGCCTCAATCTCTCAGATTTCAACCTTCGTTGGCCAGTATGGAAGCTGTTTAGTCACAACAGCCTCAGTACCCACTCCAATCCCAACCCCGACTTCAGTGTCGACCCCAAATCCAAGCCAAACTCCGGGGTCTAGCCCTACTCCTGTGTCCGGCACTCCGGTCGCGACTCCGACCTCAGCAGCAACCCCAAATCCAAACCGAACCCCGGGCTCTACCGGAAACTCTGGAATACGAATCGGATTTCAGCTCGATGGTGCTCGGATAAACCTCTCGATAGCTCAAAATTCGGCAGATCAAGCGTGTAGCTTTGTGCTCAAAGCCGGTTTGTCATCACGTAGCCTGTTCTCAAGGGGCATTACCCTCAGGACGTACTACGGAGCCGGTGCACTATCAGAAACTCTCTTTGCCCGTATTCCTCGGAGAACACGGAACAGTGTCAAGATTTATATAAGAGGGTACTCGCTCTGTGAGGGCTCGTCTCCAACCCCGACGAATCTGAAATGGTTTGATGCCTCTGAACTTACGGTCGGGCGGATAGGAAGTGGTGAGCAGATTGTTGAGGATCTAAAGCGTCGACTTCGGTAGCTTGAACTACCAATAACGATCCATCTTTCGAACTTAGCCTTAACTATCCCGAAATTCCTAGCCGCTTAAAAACAACGGCGACTGCGCGAAATAGCTCTGCTGGTATGCTTTCGCCTATGTCGCAATGATTTAGCGCATCCACGATTGGGCTATTTTCGACAACGGGCACACCATATCGCCGCGCTATAGAGACTATTTCATCAGCGGTGAAGTATGCTCCGATAGCCTCGATTCGTGGCGCATCATCAGAGGCTGCACCATACCCGAGCGCCACGGCACCCCGAAAAGATGGACGAGCCTCCTTTATTCTATTTGCCTCAGATGGGACTTTTTTTCGCAAGATCACTTGAGACCTCCATTATTCATTGGAGCCACCACTATAACCGATGATCGACGAACGGCCCGCACTAGTTCCTCTTGGAGAATCGCCTGATGAAGGCTTCGTCGCTCTCCCTTAATATGTGGGTCTCCGGAATCATCTTTGTATTCTTGTCTTACCTCCTGATCACTCATCATCGTTTTTTTCCGAAGTGAATACCATCCGTGAGCTCCAGAGAGGCTGCTTACACACAGGAGCCAAACTACTGAACCAGTTACAGTGCGCCCTGCCAGTGCACTTACTTCGGCTGATGAGTTCGGAACAAGGCCCGTAAAAAGGTCGCCCTTAGCGACCCACCAGAGCATTACTACTCCTGAAATAAATGCAGCGCTATATCCAGAAAAAAGTAAAGGCGAGCGTTGCACTTTTTTGAACCATCCACCAATTCCGAGCCGAGAAAGATTAACCCCCATCCTATTAAGCTGCACACTCGGACGTTTTAACCACCACGCGATTACAGCTGAGAAAAATGATACTACCCCGATCAGCGCAACCCATTCTGGCCAACCTGATATAACAAATGCTCGAAGGCAGATTGATAGTGTCTCCTCCCCTGCTCCCCAACACTGGCTCGATAATCGTTGAATTGATCCACTCAAATATTCGCGGGAAAGCCAACCTACGGTGATCGCTGTAATCAACGGAATCGTAGAAAAAAATGCCGGCGCCTCGAGGAGAACTCCCTCTTTTTTTAACTTAGCTATATGTTTTGGAGAGCCGGGAAATCTCTTATCCATTATTCCTCATAACGGCGTAGGCCCACGCTGCAGCGGTGCCAGATTTAATTATCTGCACTATCGGACTCAACCCCTGAACCGAGGAGATCCGAGTAATAAGCCCACTCACGCAGTCGATTATGATACACCCAATAAGTATCGGCATACCTCTTAGAGCGATCCACTCTACCGCATGGGTGAAGGAGGCAGATATAGTTGGAATAAGATGCGAGGGAGTTATTCCACTTCCAGGAGCAGTCAGGTGAACCGAATCGGCGTAGGCTGTAATGATCTGGGGAAGAATTGATAGGATGATCATATTTGCCCAGGTTAATTCTCGACACACCGTCGACCAAAGCCCCTTTGATGCACCTTGCGCAAGCGGATTTACGATAGACGTAAAGCTAAGATTCGTCGTGTTCTCTATCATCCCTCCGAGAACTTCAGCAGCCCAGATCGGAGCAAGAAATGGAACCACCACCATAATTCCGATCAGAAACTCGCTGAAGATAGCGACCAATTGACCTAAATCGCTCAAACCAACAAAAGAGGCTCCACTATCAGTTGGATCAAAAAGAAGAAGAGCACTCATCACTCCCAATACAATAGACACACGCTTTGAAAGCCCCGGAATAAGCATCCAGATAGCTCCTCCACGAACGGTCAAATGAAGAAAATTTACCGCATTCATAACTGAACCTTCGCGAAAGATGCCGCCGATTGAAAGCAAAATGTCGTAAATCTAACTGCCCCTCTGGCTATTGCTGGAGCAAAGAAAAATAGTGCGACTGCGTAGCTGCCTACCTTAATGAGAAAAGTGGCGGTCTGTTCCTGAAGCTGGGTTGCAGCTTGAAGAATGCTGACAATTATCGAGATTGCCGCCGTGATAAGAAGCGGAACGGTCGATATCACAAGAAAGTTTCGGACACCCTCCCGAAATAGTTCAGTTACAACTGCGCTCATCTCTAACCTCGCTCTAATAAGACGACATCAATGTTCGACTAATAAGAATCCAGCCGTCACACCCATAAAATAGGAGTAATTTACACGGAAGAGCGATCGCCACTGGGCTTACCATCGTTAAACCAAGCGCTGTCAAGGTATTTGCAATTAGTAGGTCAACCAAAAGAAAGGGAATAAGCACCATGATCCCGATAACGAGGGCGCCTTTTAGTTCGGAGAGTACAAAGGCGGCAAAGAGAACCCGAAGCGGAGGAGGTTTATTGAATGAATTGCCACTATCTGATGACAATTTATCTGATTCAGGGCTCTGTTGATTAGCTGTGCTCTCTTGCTGAGCGGAGCCATCGGCTTTAGGTTCTGCGAGCTTGGCGATCTCTGCGAGCTCTTTAGCACCTGTTTGCTTGATGAGAAAAGCTCGCCATGGAGAGACTGCGGGCTCTAACGTCTTAAGATCTGACCACTGAGGTGCCCGATTCATAGGAAGTGGTGGAACCCCCTCAAGATTGCGGATCGAATCTGTTGCAATCGGATGCATAATGAGGGCAACCAGAGCGGCAGAAAGAGCGAACTCTATCGCCATCGTTCCACCTGAGGAGAAGCCGAGCCCACCCTTGAGAAGATTTATGACTATGCTCACCTTGAGATAACAGGTGCAGCACATTACTAAAAAGGGAAGCGTGGCAAGAATAATCATCACCACGAGAAGCCACTGAGGATGGGCTGCTGGTTGAATCGTCGTCATGCCGCTACGCCTCCTCATCTAAAAGGTCTATTGCTGCAATTCGGACCCCTTCTCGCTGAAGTGAATCTCGTAATCCCTGAAATGCTCGACGAGACGATGATGTAACCGAATTGGTGCGTGTTCGAAGAGAGATTGTGACCCCCTGTTGAGGAGAGTGAGCAACCTCGATTGTTCCAGACGAGCCGGGGAGCTTAGCTGACACTACTACTTCGCGGATTGGTGCACTCGGAAGGGGTGGTGGTAGATGCCGAACTGTTGTTGGCTTTTGCGGTGAAGATTCGCTCGGTCGCGCTGCGAAAGTCGGTTCCTGAGTTGAGCTCTGCAAGGGTATGCCATTTATTGGTTCAGCAGAGATCGCTCCTTTTTGGCGATTTAGGGACAAATAATCGTTTTGTGCAGAGAAATCCTTAGAAGGACTAGCGACTTCATCAACGAGACTACTGGCCTCGTCGGTAAACGTAATCCCACCATCACGAACTAACTCATCACTCGCCTGGACCTCAGCGAGATCAGCTGTTTCGCGCAGTCGATTAATTGTGTGGGAAGCCTCTATTTGGCTCTCCCTCCCCCGCTCCTGAGCCTTTTTTGCCTGCCCAAGAGCTAAAGATAGATAATTCTCACGGGCTACAAGCTTTCTCTTTTGAATCTCTGTCTTCGCAAGACCAGAACACGCCTCGTGAACCATCGCATCCAATCGAGGAGCAAAGTCACTCCTCAGCGCAGCTCCGCTCTTACCCGCATTTCCACATTTCAGTGCGGCAACCGTGGCAAGGGTTTCTGAAAATCTCTTCTGTGAGGTTGCAACTGCGTGAGCACGCTGCCTCACCTGAACCAATAATTTCCCAACTCTTTGTTGTCGAACAATCTGAATCCGCTGGACCGCTCGATGGCGCGCAACGGTGCTGTGAAGTGACACCATCCCTCATCCTCCCTGTTGGAGACGACGCACCACTCCGGAGGCCGCCTCTGCGGTCTTTGCACATAGCTCAACCTTTACAGCATATTCAGAAAGGGTGCGTTGAACGGTCAATAGCTCTGAGATACTCATCGAGCTCTTTGCCCGTATCGAATCGAGAGGATTCGGGCCAACGTTGAAGAGCTGTTGGATCTGTCGAAAACTGTTCACGGATGGGTGAATCTTTCCCCCGCCCCCTATTTTTGTGTTTGGGCTAAGGTCCTTGGGGGCGATTCCCGATTGAGGCACCCTAAAAGGTGATAAACCTCCTCTCTGCAACGCTGCAACCATCGCGGTACTCCTCTTCTGCTATATGCGCGAAATAGTGGGATAATACTCAATACGAGCCTTACCCCCAGCTCTGTTATCCACGATCCATTTATGGACCGATAAAAGATGCTCTATTATCGTGCAATCAGAGTGAGAGTTTCCTAAAAAGAGGGTTTTAAGAGAAAAAATTTTAGATTAGTGGTCTTAAAGTTTTGTATCCGGCTATTGAGCAGTGGTTGCAGCTTGTATTTCTACACCCTGTCGTTGCAACTCAGCCTCGGAGAGTCCGGAGAGTCTCATCATCGATCGATTACCAACGCAGATTTGCACCAGCATCCAGGCTCGCCGAAAAACCGAATCCTGAACATATGGCACGCCGTAACGTTTGCAAAGCGCCTTCACCTCGGGCTGAATAAATTGATACTGCCGAAGGGGGACA
>JBIJBT010000076.1:0-13404 GCA_044345055.1 Bdellovibrionota bacterium | reverse complement strand
CCACAACCCCTTAGGGGTGGCGGGCGAAAGCCCGCCGGGGGGAAACAACTAACTATTCAGCAAAAAACTGCCGACGAGCGTTGAGCGAGTCGAGCCACCCAAATCACCACTGCGTTTCATGCTTTTTATGTCTTTCAAATGACTCCTTTAAAAATGTGGGCTGAATAGTTACGAAAAAAACGAGCATCTTTCTCCTCACCAATACCTCATTCTTCCCTTGAGCCCATCCCGAATAGTGGCCGCGCCAGCCAAGGTGCGCTATAGTCACAGGCTGAAAACGTGGGCCGCTGTTCGCTGGTTCTTTTTAAGAACGAGAGGAAAGTCGGGGCTTCACAGAGCAGGTTGGCCGTTAACGGCGGCTCCGGGTAACCGGGGGAAAGTGCCACAGAAAAGAAGACCGGCGATGTAGCCTAGGCTACATCGCACGGGTGAAACGGTGGGGTAAAAGCCCACCAGCGGATGGGTAACCATCCGGCTTGGTAAACCCCAGCTGATGCAAGGTAGGAACGGAGTATCCTCCCACGGAGGAGGGGTTGCTCGCCCTTACGCTCCAAACACGCCGCTCGAGCGCACCGGCAACGGCGCGCCTAGACGAATGAACAGCCATTTTGGCAACAAAAGGACAGAACCCCGCTTATAACCCACGTTTTCTCTCTTATCTTGTTCGTGTTGTCACTCGGTATAATTACTATTTCAATAGATTGTTGTTTAGCAATTTTGGATCGCTTATCTTAATAAGTAACGGTCGCGTGCTACCCCTCTTAGTCAAGAAGCGGTACACCTAAGTTACTGTGGATATCGAACATAACGAGAATAAGGAGGCCTGATTCCTGTGATTAACAGCTCGAATATACGAGAGGACTCGGCAACACTAGAACTAAGCGACTACCTTCGCGTAGCGGTTTTTTCCGCGTTTCAGGTTGCTTCTTTAGTTTTGTTTCTCATATACGCTCGCTCAATTTTTATCGCCTTTCTCGCAGTAAGGGATTCGTTCCATTTTTACCCTACCCCAACTTTTCTGCAGGCTGTTGCGTCTTTCATACAAAAAGTTAATCGTGGACTAGTTTTATGGGGGGACGCGGTAAGAGATATCCCGCTTCCACTAATTCGTGTTATTCCCTTGCTCTTATCCGTTCCTTTTTCATTTTTTGTAGTCGCAAATTTGCGAACGACAAAAACTATATACCAAAAGAGGTGGCAATATTTAGCCGATAGTATGACGCCTGAGCAACAAGCATTCTTTTTGACAATGCGCAGTTTACGGTCGAGTTCCTAAACCGAACAGTAACAAAAAGGAGCGCCAAAGCCTTTAAGCCTCGCAAATGGCGCTCAATACAAAAATCCCAAAGAGGTTTTCTCCAGCGGTTAGGTTCACTGCCTCATCCCCCCAAACTAAAACCTCTACAAACTGATTCCTGACAGCGCACGAGCATCTTTCAGGTGATTTCCAAATTCGTTATCAAGAAAATCGAGAAGCGAAATTTCCTCTGAACGAAGAAATCCGGCTCGCTTCACAACCACTCCTGATAGACAGAGATCGATTACCGCAATCGCTGACGCAGCGGTTGTGAGCTGGATTGCGCTTAGGTGCTTCTTGTTGACCACCCGATTATAGATAGTGCTCACATAGGTCCTCTGCCGCAACCATCCATCAGCGATGCCGGTTGCCTCTGCAAATACGATAACCCGATCTTGGGCTGTCGTTGGAATGCTTCTCTCAAAGACATGTTTGAGAGTATCAGGATCAGAGCTGAATCTTAGATCGTGAAGTAAAAATTTTACCAGTTCGCAGTGACCAATATGCCGAATTGATTTGTACTCTAATGAGCGAATTTTGCCCTCAAACGATTGAGCCAGGGTGCCGAGCCCTCCCGATGTGTTAAACGCCTCATACTCATCACCATCAATAGTGAATCGCTCGTACCCCTCGAGCGCTTTAGTGCTCGTAATCTTTCCATCTGCTATCGCCCGACCGTCGCGGATATACTCATTGATTAGCCCCTCGGTTGACCAGGTTAGGTTATATTTAAGACGATTTGAGGGATAGATCGGGAGCGCGCCTACACGAAGAGTCGCCGAATCAAGAGAATCAAATGAGTTCATTAAATGAGCCCCTGCGATGCTGATGAAGCCGGGGGCTAAACCACACTGAGGCATGCAGATGGAAGAGGCTTTATTGTACCGCTCGAAGATCGTTTGAGCGGTTGCAACATCCTCGGTTAGATCAAAATAGTGGACTCCTAACGCGACGGCTCGGTCAGCGACGGCGAGGGTTGCGCTAAAAGGAAGGGCACTAAGGACCGCATCGCATCCCCGCAGAATCTCAACGGTCGCCGTTTCATCTGCAAGGTCAAGTTGATGAGCCGATGCTCGTGGTGAGAGTGTAGCAACCGCTTGCGCTCGCTCAATACGCGCATCGCAGACTCGTATCGAGTAACGGGGAGATTGGCCAAGAAGCGCAACGGCAGCTTCCCCAATTTTTCCTGCACCAAAGAGCGCTATCGTAAACATTGTGATTCCTCAAAAAGCGCATAATCCCTAAAAACCCATCAGAGAAAATAAAGTTTCCTCGATAGGGTCTTTTGCACCATCTGGGATCCTCGGCGGTCAAAATGGTACAATTTGTGGCGCGCGCTGGGGGATCACCGATCTCTATCAGTTCGCCATTACCCGCAGCTGCGCCATCTGCTCAGCGACACCCTCGTCGGTTTTGAGCGAGGGAGTCTCGAGAATAAAAGGTATGTGGCGCAGTTCGGGGTGCGTCACCACCGACTTTAGGGTATCCCACCCAATCGTCCCTTTCCCAAGATCTTCGTGACGATCAACGTGGCTGCCGAGCGCTGAACGGCTATCATTAAGGTGAATCGCTGCAATCGCACTGAGCCCCACAGTAGATCGAATCTCATCCAATAATCCGGAGAGATTGTTCTGAAGATCGTACCCACTCGCCCAAAGATGTTGCGTGTCAAGCGCAAAACGAATTCGCGGATGACGATCGGTCAGATCGTAAATCGCAGCCAGCTCTGAGAAGCGAGAGCCGATGATTTTTCCACTCCCCGCAGAGACCTCAAGAATAAGTGGCGCACCACCTCCTGCTCGGTTTAGCGCAGCGACTATCGAATCAGCCGCTCGCTGATAACCAACCGCCTCCGAAGGTTCATCTTTGAGACTTCCAACGTGAAATATAACCCCCTCTCCTTCTATTCTATCAGCAAGCTGGAGGTCGTGCGCGAGGGAAAGTTCAGCAAGATGACGTTTTTTATCGTCGGGGCTCGCGATATTAATAAGATAAATGCCATGAAAAAACAATTTCTTAAGGCAAGAGTCCTTCTTTGCGGCAAGGTATGCGGTTTCGATACCCGCGGGAAAGGGAGTGCTGTTCCACCGTTGCGGCGGTGAGGGGTGAATCTGCATCGTGTTGATACCGACCGCGTCAGCCCGTTCAAGAGCCTTTGTGAGCCCTCCAGCAGCTGAAATATGGCATCCCAAGAATTGCTCAGTAGAATGTGAGGAATGGGTCATCGAATATCCTTATAGGGGGGGACTAAAGAAAGATATGCAGGGCGGGAGGCAGAGCGCAGATTACAGGGAGTCTGGCAAAACATGATAACGCTCAAAAGCCTGTCGTTCGAGCGTTTCTCGGTGTGCGGGGTGTGCGATATTTATGAGTGCTCTAGCTCGCTGGCGAAGTGGCTTTGCATAAAGCTCTGCTACTCCATACTCGGTTACGACATACCGAACGTGTCCCCTTGTGGTGACAACACCTGCGCCCTGATTGAGGGTTGCGGCGATACGACTTACTCCCGATGCTGTTGTCGATGGCATCGCAATAATCGCTTTTCCGCCCTCCGAAAGGGTCGCGCCACGCATAAAATCCATCTGTCCACCAATACCGGAATAGTGGCGAGTTCCGATTGAATCGGCACAAACTTGGCCAGTAATATCAACCTCGATAGCACTATTTATAGCAGTAACGCGCGGATTTTGCCGTATTACCGCGGTATCGTTTACGAACGAGCTCTCGAGCATCATGACACTCGGATTATCATGCACAAAATCGTATAGTCGGCGGCTCCCCATTAAAAAACTCCCCACAATCTTGTGAGGCAATACACGCTTGTGAGCACCTGTCACTACACCACTCTCGACGAGTTGAATAAGACCCTCAGAAAACATCTCAGTGTGGATTCCAAGATCGCGATGAGATGTCAAAAAGCTAAGCGTTGCATCAGGAATTGAACCGATCCCCATCTGTATCGTTGCGCCATCCTCAACCAGACTCGCAACGTGGCGTCCTATCGCTGATTCTACCTCCGTGATTTTGGGAGTCTTTATTTCGTGGAGCGGCACATCGCACTCAACTCCGTAATGAATCATCGAGACGGGGATAATTCCATCGCCGTGTGTTCGTGGCATGCACGGGTTTATCTGAGCGATTACAAGCTTTGCTGATTCAATCGCAGCAAGAGAAACATCTACCGAGGTCCCCAGCGATACATATCCGTGACGGTCGGGGGGCGATACATGAATAAGCGCGACATCAACTGGTACTGCGCCTGAACGAAACACCGCGGGTACTTCACTCAGAAAAACGGGTGCGTAATCGGCGCGCCCCTCAGCAACCGCCTTCCGCAAATTTCCACCAACAAAAAAACAGGTCGTTCTGAAAAAATCGGCAAATTCCGGATCGCCATACGGTGCAGGTCCATCGGTGTGAATCTGCACCACCCGCATATCGCGTAATTCACCAGCTCGAGCACGATTCATCAGGGCATCAATCAACAAACCGGGCGCAGCGACCGCGCTGTGCATAAAGATGGTCGACGAAGAAGGAATAGCGGCGATAGCCTGGGCGGGGGTCGTGAGGCGCATGGTATATCCAGAAAAAAATTGCTGATTACTGCCTCAATCGTGCCCTTTAAACCGACTGAAGGCAAGGTAACCAGCAGGCCTTGGCTACACGATTGTAAGCACTCGAGAATGTGAGAATAATGGAGCGGCTGACCCTTTGCGTTGTTAGCGCAAAGCTAAAGAGCACTCCTTTGCGCCTTATCTTCAACTGATGCATTATCTCTGCGGCTAACTAAATCTTGGCGGCTAACACCTATCTGGAGTCATGATGATGATTAATTTGTATCCACATAAGCGAGGTAGGGCTCAACGCCGATATTTTAGCGGATTTTTTGCTTTTATTGGTTCACTCGCCTGTCTTCTCCCTGCTCACGCTGAATCGGAATCAACGCCGCAGCCGAATTCACCGCAACACAATTCCCAGCAGCTTGATTCTCGGTTTGCATGCGGGGGAATCGCAACAGCGGGCGACCCGCGCCTTCTCGAAAAGGTACAGGCATCGTACGCAAAGGTGACAACTGTTCAGGCATCTTTTGCGCAGGTTGCTTATCTATCGGCGCTCGATGTGCAGGAAGTCAGCACGGGGCGAGTGTGGTTTCAAAAACCGGGCAAAATGCGGTGGCGCTACGAATCCCCCGAAATCCAAGAGTTCGGTATCGCTGGTTCCGAAGTAGTGCTTTATCAGGAGACCGATAAGCAAGTCATAGTCGATGCTGCCTCGAGTGTCCTCCTCTCTGATCTACCAGTCTCCTTTCTACTTGGACTCGGAAACCTGAAGCGAGACTTTACCCTTCTCGAGTCGTGTAAAGGCGAAGGAGGCACGATAATTTCGGTCGTCCCCAAAGATGCAAAATCTCAACAAGGTGTACGTCTTCTCAAACTTGCTCTCGCTCCCGAGACTCTACGCCCGCTGGGTGCTGAGGTTATAGATGAGGCAGGAAACATAACAACGATTAGGCTCATTAACCCTACCTGGAACGGCAATCTCGCCGCCACAGATCTAGTTGTGACCTATCCGAAAGGGGTTGATGTTGTTGATCGACGAAAATAAAAATTACAGAATTCAACGCTCAATATGGGAGGTTCTGATGGCTTCCCAACCCAAAGAACCGTTCGCATAGTTGCAAACCGATATGCAATCCAAAACTCCTCCGATCACTTATACCATAACTCTCCTTGGATGCGGCGGCTCCACCGGTGTGCCACTCGCCGGTTGCCACTGCAATTTGTGTCATTCGATTGACCCGCGCAATAAACGACTTCGCGCCGCCGCACACATCGCCTCCTCCGACGGACTCTCCGTTCTAATCGATGCAGGACCAGATCTTCGCCAACAAGCACTCCGCGCTGGTATCGATCACGTTGATGCAGTGCTTTTCACTCACGCCCACGCCGATCATATTTTGGGAATTGATGATCTTCGCGCCTTTAATTTTTCAAGTCGCCGAGCAATCTCGTGTTACGCATCAACAGAAACGAGAGCGGGAATTTGTTCGGTATTCAATTACGTCTTTAATCCGCACCCCCTCTACGAGGGAAAAACCGCGCAACTCGATCTTCGAACCATTACGGAGGGAGAACCCGTTACCATTTCCGGTAGCAACGAGCAAGAAAGCCCACTCCCCCTATCGTTTCTTCCTCTGACGGTCTATCACGGGCGTCTACCGGTGACGATGTACCGATTCGGCCCAATCGCCTATGCCACCGATTGCAACTACATCCCCCCTGAAACAATCGAGCAGCTCAGCGGAGTTAAAGTTTTATTCCTAGACGGTCTCCGAGTCGCACCCCACCCCACCCATTTCTCAATCAGCGAGGCGTGCGAATTAGCCCAAAAGCTTCAGGTCCCAAGAACAATACTGATACATACGGATCACTCGGTCGATTACAACGACACAATGATTCGGCTTCCTCAAGGGGTGGAGCTGGGGTTTGATGGATTGCAGGTAAGTTGGGGTTGAGGGGGTGTCGGGGAAGGTAGGGTTGAATGGTTCTAGTTTTAAAGGACCTAGTTTATTGGGAATCAATACTGGAACCACTTAGAACTACAGAGAGAGACCAAAATTAATCTATTTCGCTTATTTCTTCGACTATTAAAGGCGATCGAGAGTTTCTACTGAAACAGCCAAATTCTGTGAACCCGCATAACTTTTAAATCCCGAAACTCAGATTCATTCAGGTTCAACCCAAGTCTCTTCCCTTCAAAGCAGCTGCTTCTCCCAATGTATAATCTGTCTACGGTAAACCTAGTAATCAGATGTAAGCTCCACCAAAGTCTTCACATCCTTGATAGCCTCAATCGCTTACTTGCTTTTAGCTTGCCCTCTATATTCTATAATATTTTGGCATTTTCATGAGTCTTTTTTTACTACTTTTCTGACGCAGATTCTACTTAAGGCGGTGGTTCAAAATATGGGGGTAAGAGCATTGCTCCCGATCTGAATCGCCAATTTTCGCGAGTCGCACCGTCCGTTTGTATTGCACTTTGCGGAGAAGCTCGGATCTCTTTAGCTTATAGATACACAGATTTTAGAGCATGAAGATCTCTAGATAGATCCCTCGGACGGCCCTAATCCCTCAACAACAACGATTCAATGTACTCCGACTCGTTCATGCATAGCGCCGCCGCACCTTCCTTGAGTTTCTGTATGGCGGATCGTTTTAGTCGAAAAGCTTTCATCACTTTGCGATCTTTTTCGAGTGTGGTGCGCTTGTCGGGGAGCGGTTCGTTTGCCCATCGGAGCATCGCCTCATAGCGGATTCCCCCGATAGTTGGACCGGTGAGCTTCCCTGCCCGGATATTATCGAGGACCTGTTTGAGCTTCGGTGGCATCTCGTGGTGACCGAGAAACGAGCGTGGGAAGTGGAGGAGCGCTGCGGGGAGGACCTCGAGCACCCGTGGTTCCTTGGTCAGGCCCACCTCAATCACATCAGAGATAGCTATCTTAATAGAGCTTTTGGGCGAAATATGGGGTGCGATCAGAAGTCCCTTGGCAACGAAAAAGCCGATGATTCGCTCCTCTCGTTGTTGATTGAATTGTGATTGCTTCTTCTTCATATCACAGAGAGAGTCTTCCGCCTCGAAAATAAGAAATATTACCTCCGTACCTCGCAATCGACCGCTCAAGCGATTCGCCAAAAAGCTCAATACCGCGTCTGACAAGGAACCTGTTTTTCTCTGGTGCCTTTATTGCTTTACTCGTGAGAGCAGAAATCGGATCGAGATAGGTTACTTGGAGGTTCTTCGATGAATACGAAGGAAGGAAAAGCGCATCATCAGGAAGCCAGATTTCGGAACTCAACTCATCATAGATAAGGCCTCTACGGCGCAGTACCGCTCGAAAAATTGCAACAGCGGGAGCATCACCGACCACGAGAGCATCCATATCTCGAGTGGCGGCTGGATTTAGCGCTAACCCTCGCTCATCCATCAGGAGGCAGAGCTGCCCGAGTACTCTGATGTGAAGTGGTCTGATGCCCGGTAGATCCTCCTCGCGGCGCTCATTCGTCGCTCGATCCAGCTCGGCATCTATTTCAACAAAGAGGTTGGTGATGAAGTCTTTAGTCGAGCTCATTCATCCACTATACCAGATACTCTATATAGTGTATAGCATTATGATAGCATTGATAATAATACATTTAGCAGACCTTTATCCCCCCCAAACTCTTTACCCTGATTCTCTTAACCTCAGAGAAATAGAGCTCCAGGGGGTCAAATGGCGTTCAGTGGTCAAATTAGCTCTAATTCGTCCCTGCAGAGTAAAAAGAATATATATGTTAAAAACCTAAGCGCGATGCAAATCGAGCGGGAATTCGAAGCTGACGGACTCTTCCATCGAGGGCTTGAAAAGGACGTTTTTTAATAGGCCTGTATTTGGAGGCTGAAACTTCTGGTGTCAGAGCGATTAACGCGATATGGTTTCTGCAATTAAGCGCTTTGCTCCCCTCTAGTTTTTTTTGCTATAAGCCTGTTACGTAATTTTTTACCCCGAGAAAGTGGGTATCTTTACCAGCCGTTATAGCTTCATGAGCGACTTCACGGAGCGAAACTTCGCAAAAAAAAGACTGTGAAGTATGTCCAGTCAATCCGCAAACACAAAGCTCAGCTCGAGTGAGGTGCAGCAGACAGAATTAGGAGAGTTGAAGATGTCTTTTTGGAATACGGTTCATCAGGCAGTTGCTGGATTGGGACAGACTTTTAGCGATATCACCTTACCGCGACATGGCCAACGGTCGGATGAAGAGAGAGTGGCCCCTTTTTTTCCTGAGATACTCGCCGGTCTGAAGCCGGATCAGTTTCTCATAGACCCAAGTTCCTCGAGACTCTCAGCGAGCGGAGAGAGCCTGATTCAGGTCGGGAGTGAACAGCTCCCGGCCGAACTGGTGCGGTCGACCATGATTGCTCTCGATTGGTTGCGTCAAAGAGATTCTGCACAACCCTCGAAGCCTTCTGCCGTGCGTGCGCTTTTTGATCTCGCTCATGCCGACAAGCCGGTCGATCCACAATTTTTTGACCGTCTCACCGAGGTGGGCCTTGGGAAGATTGATATCAGGATCGCGTGGGATGCGCCGAATTCTGGTCAGTTAGCACTTCCCAAGCTGGACCGCACCTTTGTCCCGCACGATCATGTCCTCTCGGTGGTGCGAGCGGGAACATGGATGGATGACAACAAACAGGTCGTCTTAGTGAATCCTGATACCAGTCTCGAAGCATTGAAGATGAGGGTGGATAGACAGATCAGCGATTTAATCCAAACGGGCGAGGATAAAGGTTCCGGTTATTCTGTTCTCGGAGTGCCGGTAAATGATTTTCTCGACATCTATCATCGAGTGCAGCTCCTCATGGATTGTTTCTACCAAGAGAGCCCTCTTGGGATTAGCACAGTTGAACATCTTTATATTGATTATGTCGATAAAGAGGAATCTCAAAAGGAACCCTCAGCGCTTAAGGACTGGGAAAAACGGCTTGCGGCGGCCTATCGTTTAGGAACCGTCGACGGTGGGCAAAATGAAGGTGAAGTGACGTTCTCCCCGCGAGAGCACCTCGCGAAGGTGCTCGAGGAAGCGATTGGATTTGAGGGGCAAGGAAGAGACCCGGTGTTGTATTCGCTCGACTATATGGCGAAGACATCCTAACTCGTTAAGCGTCGGACTATCATTTCGACAACCGGCGGCCCCGAACCTCTTTAGCTCAGAGGCTTAGAGGTTTATGCATAAGTGTCCCCAAGGGTTGGGGGAAAATTCCGAAAATTGATCAATCCAGGGCCAAAAAGCCCCAAGCCTTGGAGCTATTCATCGGGTACAAAGATAGATTCAATCAATCGTTGATTCAGTTCTATAATTTACTCGATTGAAATCACACTACTTCTTGTTATATGCTAACTCTATTGGCACCTTATTGACATTTTCGCCAACACGGTTGGCGCTAGTACATTATGCAGTATATTCAACGGATTATACCCATTAGCGACCTGCTTCAGCAGAAGACCGTCATTTTATGGGGACCCCGCCAAACGGGGAAGTCGTGCTTTGTACGGGAACAGCTCACTCCCGCCATCACCGCATCGTACAACCTCCTCGACCAGGCGCTACTGCTTCGGCTTCTCGCCGACCCCACCCTGATTCGAAAGGAGATTGCGGCTTTACGGGTTCGCGATGCAGTTATCCTTATCGACGAGATTCAAAAATGCCCCCAGCTCCTCGATGAGGTTCATCTCATGATGGAGGAGTTCCGGATTCGATTTCTCCTCACCGGTTCGAGCGCACGAAAGCTCCGCCGCAGTGGGGCAAATCTTCTGGGAGGTCGTGGTCGCGATCGTCATTTCCATCCCTTCGTCTATCGGGAGCTCAGGGAGCACGACTTCTCCCTCTCACGAGCGCTCAATCACGGCCTCATTCCGAATCACTATCTCGCGACCAATCCGGACGAGGACCTCGCCGCGTACGTTGGTCGCTATCTTACCGAGGAGATCGCAGGGGAGGGCGTTTCCCGCAATCTCCCCGCTTTTAGCAGATTCTTACACGTTGCCGCTCTCTCGAATGGACAGCTGATTAACTACTCATCTATCGCAAATGATGCTCAAGCCTCTCGGTCGACCGTACAAAATTGGTTTCAGGTTCTCTATGACACCCTCCTTGCTTGGGAAATTCGCCCTTTTAAGGCGACTCGAAAAAGAAAATCGATTGATACCCCAAAGTTTTACTTTTTCGATACCGGCGTAGTCCGCTCATTGCGAAGGCTTCCCACCCTTGTTCCCGAACAAACTGAGTGGGGAGAATTTTTCGAGCAATTCATCATGATGGAGATTAAGGCATGGATCGATTACTTCAATCCGCTCTCCACCCTTACGTTTTGGCGTTCTACCTCCAAAGAGGAAGTGGATTTTGTCATCGACGATCGAGTCGCAATAGAAGTTAAGTCAGCAAAGATCGCAAAACCCGCCCATTTCCGCGGCCTTCTCGCGCTACGCGAGGAAAAGATCTGCACCGACTACATCCTCGTCTGCGACGAAGAGCGCCCACGCATCGAGGATGGTATCGAGGTCCTGCCGTGGCGGATGTTTCTTGATCAGCTGTGGGGTGGGAGGTTTGGGAAAACCTGATCGACCGATGCAAAAAAAAGCCTCTATTATCCAAGCTTCAGTAGTTCGACGCTTTAGATTCACTCCTCATAAAACCCTCCCCATAAAACCCTAGCCTACTGTTACCGTCCACGTTCGACCAAAAAACGAACGGCTTGCCGAGAGTATCGTTTAATCGTTTAATCGATTAAACGATACCGGTTCGCTTTCTAACCACAGTCATGAACGATATGCATCTTCCTTAAGAATCTCGGGTAGTTGAATACAAACAACAAGCAACCGATCTCCGGAAGATCGCGCAAACGGTTGTGGCTTTTGCAAATGGCATCGGCGGGGAGCTGATGGTAGGGGTTGAGGATAAGACCCGCGCGATTGTGGGCCTTGACTCCAAAACCATCGACGACCTTTTGGAGCGTCTCCCCTTATCCCTCGCCGATACAATTCTACCGGCCGTTACCCCGCTGATCTATACGCAAACTATCGGCGATAAAGAGGTCCTGATAATCAAGGTTTTCCAAGGAATGCAGAAGCCTTATTTTATCGCTAAAGAAGGCTTGAATCAGGGGATATTCGTTCGGGTTGGCGCCCACACCCGACGGGCCGAGGGAGCTCTGCTTGAGGAGCTTCTCCTGAAGCAACAGCGGCTCGAATACGACGAAGCTCCGGTCACCCGCTGCCCGTTGGCTAAGCTTAATCTCTCGCTTCTTCCCAAGGGATTACGATCAGAAAAAATGCTCTTTTCGCTCGATATTCTCCATCGAGATCAGTTTTCAGGAGAAGTTGCTCCCACGCGAGGAGGGGTGTTAATGCTGCACCCTCATCCTGAACAATTTGTTCCAGAAGCTGAAGTTATCATCAGCAAAATGCGCGGAACAGAGGGAAGAGAAACTGTTGAGAGTCATATCATTCAGGGACCAATTCCACATCAAGCAGAGGCTTGCATCGAGCTCCTCTCATCGTGGCTCGGAATAGAGCCTCGCCTGCGCGGAGCGACATATCGACCGACACAACACAAACTCCCAACCGCGGCGATTCGTGAAGTAGTTCTAAATGCCCTCTTTCATAGACAATACAGCATCGCAGGGGCAATAAAGATCGCCCTTTACCGCGACCGTCTTGAGATATTTAGCCCTGGCCATTTTGCCGGTCCCTTCATCGCTGAATCTCTTGGAGATGGAACCAGCTACATTAGAAATCGGGTGATTTGTACAATCGCACGACGGCTTTTCCTCGTTGAAAAAAGAGGAACAGGCATCGCGCTCATCCGTAGTTCGATGAGAGATGAAGGGCACCGAGAGCCAGAGTTTATAGAGGGACCCAACTGGTTCAAAGTAATACTCTCCCTCGAAAAAGAGGCCGCAAAAGAATCTACTCTGACAGAGAATGTGACATACCCACCAGACGGGACTGGTTTAAAAGCTAGGATACTCGAGCTGATAAAACGAAAGAGAGAGGTATCAAGTAGTGACCTATCCCAGGAGCTCAACGTAAGCAAAGCAACGGTGACGAGTCAGCTTAATATTCTTCGCTCGGAGGGTCGGGTTAAGCGAATCGGTGCTGGTCCTATGACCCGCTATCAGCTTGGAGGTGCATCCTTCTGAGGGATAGAAGTCGAGGACCTGTTTGAATAGGCAACGACCTTCTCGGGTCCGCAAAACGCCGAACATTCAATTGATTATCATTTGAGGAAATTCGGCGCGCGAAAATTTTTCTCGCAGAAGATACGAAATAGAAATGGGTGCCAATAACAGAGAGGATTATGGAGTTTTCTACTTACTAATGCGGCAGTGAAAACGGAACATTGGAGTTTTGTGAGATGGATGAAAGAGAAGAGCGGCCAGAGAGGCCAAGATTTAATACTGAACCCCGACTTCTAAGAACACTTGAATCGTTCAAATGGGATGATGAGACGTTTGGAGGTAACCGAGGACTCGGCCGGGTGGGGGGGGGGGGGGGGGGCGCGGGGCCGGGG